>JALYIH010000001.1 GCA_030775865.1 Pseudomonadota bacterium
GTGCCGGCGCGGGTGCGGCCTCGGGTGCCGGCGCGGGAATTGCCTCGGGCGCCGGCCCGGCGCGCAGAGTCCAACTCTTCAGTCCCAAAGCCGCAAGATATTCCCGGCGCAGCTCGCTATTCATACGGTCGGGGCAACGGGACGGCTGCGCCGCCGCAGCTTGCGGTAGAGCCAAACGGTGGGTGCCGATAGAGCGTACAAGCCGAAAATCACCAACAAGCTGGTGGGCAGGTGCAAAAAGATAAATATGAAAGCCAGCGGCACCAGCACGATGTACGTGGAGCGCACCTTGGCGCTCGCGTTCACGTACTTGAAGCTGTTGAAGGCGAATCGGCTGATCATGAGCGCGCCGGCAAACGCGGTGACACAAAACGCCAGAATCAATCCCGGCAACCCGATATTGGTTTGATCACTGGCCAGCCACACCAGGGCCGCGACGATCGCCGCCGCCGACGGGCTGGGCAGGCCCTCGAAATATTGTTTGTCCTGCGTGGCGACGCGCGAATTGAAGCGCGCCAGGCGCAAGGCGGCTGCCGCCGCATAGAAAAAACACACCAACCAGCCGATCCGACGCCACAGTGGTCCGTACTCCGCGATGCGCGCCACACCCCATTGGTAAGTGACGATGGCCGGCGCGACGCCGAAGGACACCATATCCGAAAGGCTGTCGTATTCTTTGCCGAACAAGCTCGCGGTGTGGGTCCAGCGCGCCACGCGCCCGTCCAGACCGTCGAAGATCATCGCGACGAATACCGCGATGCCCGCGTATTCGAACCGCAAGTCGATGGCCGCCACAATGGCGTAGAAACCAGCAAAAAGGGCGCCGGTCGTGAGAAGGTTTGGTAGCCAATAAACTCCGCGCGGCCGTGCCGGCGAGTCGTCGACGTCGCTCATTGCTCACCATAATACCAGGGGGGCTGATGTAAGATATGCGGCTATGCGCTTATCCCAATACCCGATTTCGACCCTCAAAGAGGTGCCCGGCGACGCAGAGGTCGTAAGCCATCAACTGATGCTGCGCGCGGGGCTCATTCGGCGCCTGGCGGCGGGCCTATACGTGTGGCTGCCCATGGGGCTGCGCACCTTGAAAAAGGTGGAACAGATCGTGCGTGAAGAAATGAATCGCGCCGGCGCACTGGAGTTGTGCATGCCCACCATTCAGCCCGCCGAACTGTGGGTCGAATCGGGCCGCTGGAGCAAGTACGGGCCCGAGCTGCTGCGCTTCAAGGATCGCCACGACCGAGAGTTCGCGTATGGACCCACTCACGAGGAAGTCATCACGGATATCGCGCGGCGTGAACTTCGCAGCTACAAACAGCTGCCGGTCAATTTTTATCAGATTCAATTCAAGTTCCGCGACGAGATTCGCCCGCGGTTCGGCGTCATGCGCGCGCGCGAATTCGTGATGAAGGACGCGTATTCATTTCATACGGACGAAGCAAGCCTGGCCGAGGGCTATCGGCTCATGTATGACGCGTACACACGCATCTTTACGAGAATGGGCCTCAAATTCAGGGCGGTGCAAGCCGACGGCGGCAGCATCGGCGGCGACACATCGCAGGAATTTCACGTCCTGGCAGACTCAGGCGAGGATGCCATCGCGTTCTCCGACGCCGATGAGTATGCAGCCAATCTGGAAACCGCAGCCACCTTTGGCGCGACCACGCCGCGCGCGGCCCCCGCCGAAGCGCTGACCAAAGTGCCGACGCCGAAGGCGCGCACCATTGCCGAAGTCAGCGCGCTTCTCGGCGTGAGTCCCGCGCTGTGCGTCAAGACACTGTTGGTGGAGGGCAGCGAGGGCGACGTGGTCGCACTGGTCATTCGCGGCGATCACGAACTCAATGCCGTGAAATCCCAGAAGCTGGAGGGCGTTGCGCGCCCTCTGCGCATGGCCGGCGTCGAACGCATCCGGGCGGCGGCCGGCGCCGAGCCGGGTTTTATCGGCCCCGTAGGATTCAAGGGCAAGATTTACGTCGACCATGCCGCGGCTCACCTGGCTGATTTCGTCTGCGGCGCCAATGAGAAGGACATGCACTATCGCGGCGTGAACTGGGGCCGCGATCTCCCGGATCACCCCTCGGTCGACATCCGCAATGCTCAACCCGGCGATCCGAGCCCTACCGGACGCGGGACCCTCAAGATTGCGCGCGGAATCGAGGTGGGCCACATATTTCAGCTCGGACAGCTTTACAGCGCGGCCATGAACGCCAGCGTGCTGGATGAACAGGGCAAGGCACTGACGATGTTCATGGGCTGCTATGGCATCGGGGTGACGCGCGTGGTCGCTGCCGCAATCGAACAGAATCACGATGCCAACGGGATTGTGTGGCCCGAGGCGATCGCACCCTTCCAGGTGATCCTGGTGCCGATCAACTATCAAAAATCAGCGCGAGTACAGGAGACCGCGGACGCGTTGTACCGGGATTTCAACGCCGCCGGCATCGACGTACTGCTCGATGATCGCGACGCGAGGCCCGGCGTCAAGTTCGCCGATTCGGAGCTTTTGGGCATTCCTCACCGCATCGTGATCGGCGATCGCACGCTCGCCGCCGGAAATCTCGAATATCGTCACCGGCGCGAGACCGAATCGAAGGAAATTTCCGCCGCCGATCCGGTAGGCTATATTCGACATAAGTTAAATGGCTGAGTTCGCCTTATGCGCTATGCCCTTGCGGTGCTGGTCGCGCTGATTGTCTCATTCGCCTTGCCGGCGGATGCGCGTGCGGACCAGCAACGCGAACCTGAACTGAAGGACCTGCTGCAAAAAATTATCGGCAGTTCCGATTGCTTCACCGATAAGTACGAATCGGAAGTTTGGTACAAGTCCATGGAACCGCGCCTCGCGCAGTTCGTGCCGACGCACGAGGCCCGCGTTGAGATTCTGGATCATGTGTACTGCGAGGCCAAGCGCGATCCCACCCTGCAAATCCCGCCGGACTTGGTGTTGGCGCTGATGGAGGTCGAGAGCCGTTTCGATCGCTGGGCAGTCTCGCCGGCCGGCGCCGTGGGCTTGATGCAAGTGATGCCGTTTTGGCCGCGAGAGCTGGGCGTCCAGAATCAGCTCGTCAAAGTCGCGCCGAATATACGCATGGGCTGCGAGATCCTGCGCTACTACCTGCGCATGGAGCACCGCAATTGGTCGCTGGCCCTGGCTCGGTATAACGGCAGCGTGGGCCGAAACAAGTA
>JALYIH010000002.1 GCA_030775865.1 Pseudomonadota bacterium
TCACAATACCGGTCGGCCGGTTGGGGTCGAGCCCTAGTTTTCGCATCTCGGCCTGCCGGTCCAACTTCAAATCGCGGTAAAAATTGGGATTGATGATCATTCCCGACGTGCGGTGAATCTGTGCAACTTTGCCCGCGGTGGCATGCGCCTGGGCAACCGCCCGCGCCGTTCCGCAAATGACATGCTGCGCTTGGTGCGGCTCGATCCAAAAGTGCGGCGGGAAATCTGCAAAATCGGTGAGCACGGTCGCATAGGGCACCTGCGGACACGCAAGACGCAGCGCCTGATACATCGCTCGGTTGAAATTCGGAATCAGCGATACCACCAGATCGGGCTGGCTCAGCTGCCAGTGGCGGCGCAACTGGCCGACCAAGGATCTGTGGCTCAACCGTATGAGCACCTGCAGGATTCGCAGTTCCTGCGCCAGCCCCAAAGTCCAGCCTCGTGCGAGGCGCACGTTGTAGTAATCTTCCGGTTTGACACCGGTGGTTCGGCGAAACACATCCTGAGGGTCGAGGACCTCGAACAAATTGACCAGTCTCACGCGCCATTCCCGGCCCTGCTCGCGTATCGCCGTCTCAAGGGCAGTCGCTGCCGATCGATGCCCTCCGCCGGCGTTGACATAGACGAGATCGATCGTTTTCATTCGTGGGTATTTTGCGTGCCAAGTGTGACTAACAAATGAATATCCGCCTGATCCTCGCTGCCGTGCTATTGTTGAGCGGATTCGCCGCCCACGCATCGCCTGCACATCTAAGCCACGGCCGATTCAAGGATCTCGCAGTCTATTCACCCGCCGGTAAGGCGAGCAGCTTCGTGCTGTTCCTGTCCGGCGAGGAAGGCTGGAACAGCGCCGCGGACGCCCTGGCGCAGCAACTCGTCCGGCAGGGGGCGATGGTGGTCGGCATCGATCTGCCGAAATTCAAAGTCGCGCTCGAGGCCGATGGCGGCCAATGCATTTTTCCCGACGGCGATCTCGAGAATTTGAGTCATTTCGTTCAAGCTTATTTTCACAATTCCACGTATCTCGCGCCCCTATTGGTCGGCGTTTCAGCCGGCGGCACCATGGCCTATGCCGTGTTGGCACAGGCACCGAAAGACACCTTCGCGGGCGTATTGAGTTTGGGTTTCTGTCCGAATTTGGATTTGGCCAAGCCCCTGTGCAAGGGGTCGGGACTTGAATTCACACGCAGCGCACGCGGCTCCGGCGTGACATTTTTGCCCATCAGCCATTTAGGGAATCCCTGGGTGACCCTCCAGGCATCCAAGAATTCAGCCTGTCCTGTGGCCGCCACCCGCGATTTTGTCGCCAAGGTGCACGGAGCCGCCATGGCGATTCTGCCGGAAATTGGCGGCGCGTCCGTCGATGCCGCGTTCGCCGCTGCCTTCGCCAAACTTGCCGAGGCGAATTTGACTCGAGGAGTGGCACCCCCGCCCGCGGCATTGGGCGATCTACCGGTCATCGAGGTATCCGCTGCACCTTCCGCCGCGGCGCCTGCCGCCGCTGCGCCTGCCGATGCCTTCGCCATCATCATGTCAGGCGATGGCGGCTGGGCCGGATTGGATCAAGACATCGCCGCCGCGTTGAGCGCTCGGGGCATTCCCGTCGTCGGGCTCGATTCGCTGCGCTACTACTGGACCGCACGCACACCGGAAGGCGTGGCCGCAGACACGGACCGGATGATCCGGTACTACCTGTCCCACTTCAACAAGAAGCGCGTGCTGCTCATCGGCTATTCACAGGGAGCCGACGTGCTGCCCTTTGCCGTCAATCGCCTGCCCGATGCCACGAGGGCATCGGTGGTGCTGACGGCGATACTGGGCATGTCCGATCACGCGCTGTTTGAATTTCATGTCAGCAGCTGGATCTCGGATGACACTTCGGGGCCCGCGACGCTACCCGAGGTCAATCGGATCACCGGAATGCCGGTGCTGTGCATCTATGGAGAAGACGAGCATGAATCGCTGTGTCCGAAGCTGGACCCAACGAAATTCAAAATCGTGAAAGTCAAAGGCGGCCATCATTTCGACGGCAACTATGGCGCTCTGGCCGACCAAATCCTGGCCGCAGCGAAGCCCTAGATGCGGCCTTCCGCCACCATCCAGTCGTAACAGTCCTTGACCATCTCCTTCAAGGGCACGATGCGATAACCCAACTCGCGCTGCGCCTTGGCGGACCTCGTGCTGACACTCTTCGAGATGGTGGCCACCATCTCCGGCGTGATCGGCGGTTGTTTGCCGGTAAAGCGGCTGGTAATGCCGCCCACCGCCGCGACGATGCGCAGCATGCCCGTCGGCATGACCTTGGCGGGCGGGGGTTTGCCCACCAACACGGCGATCTCGCGCACCAACTCCAGCATGGATCTATTTTCGCCGCCCAGCAGGTAGCAACCGCCGTTCTGGCCCTTATCGGCCGCGGCGATGTGTGCCGCGATCACCTCTCGCACGTGCGTGAAGGTGAGCATCGAGGCCGGCACGCCCGGCAATTTGTCATCCCGAACCATGACGAACAATCGGGACCAGGTGCCTATGTCGTACGGACCCATGATGGCGCCGGGCTGCATGACAACGACTTCAAGACCTTTGGGAACCGCGGCAAGGGCGATCTCCTGCGCCTGCCATTTGCTGTGCTGGTAGTTGACGCTCGAATTCGCGGCGAGACTCGGCGTCTGCTCGTCGATTTCCCCCGACACCATGCCATAGGCTGAAATCGACGACGTCACCACCAGTCTTCGCGCGCCCTTGGCCAGCGCCGCTCCCACGACATGGCGCGTGCCATCGACATTGTCGCGGGTCTGCTCCGCATTGCCCCCACGCCACATGTTGGTATTGCCGGCCACGTGGAAAATCGTGTCGGTGCCCTCAGGGATCGCCGCCATCAAGGACGCCGAATCGGTAAGCTTGCCCACGGCGAGTTTGGGGCGAAAGCGTCTGAGTAATTTGAGATCGGACGAAGGCCGATGCAGAGCGGTCACGTCCCAGCCGCGAATCATCAACTCTTTGACCAGGTTGAGGCCGACAAATCCGGTCGCGCCTGTGACGAACGCAGCTCGCGATGAGCTAGGCGGCATCGGCCGCGTCTCCGGCATCCGGGTCATAGCCTAGTATCGGCGCCAACCAACGTTCCGTTTCGCTCACAGTCATTCCCTTGCGTTGGGCATAGCTTACCACTTGATCGCGGTCGATCTTGCCGACACCGAAATAATGCGCCTTCGGGTGCGAAAAATAAAATCCGCTCACCGCGGCCGTCGGGAACATCGCAAACGACTCGGTGAGATGGATCCCGGCCGTTCGGTCGGCATCGAGCAGGCGCCACAACAGCGCCTTTTCCGTGTGATCGGGACAGGCAGGATACCCTGGGGCAGGCCGGATACCCTGATACTCCTCACGAATCAGATCCGTGTTATCGAGATGTTCCTGCGGCGCATAGGCCCAGAATTCACGGCGTACCCGCTCATGCAGACGTTCCGCCAGCGCTTCGGCCAGCCGGTCCGCCAATGCTTTCAGCATGATGCTGCTGTAATCGTCGTGCTGCGCCTCGAATTTGGTCACTTGGCTCTCGATGCCGATGCCCGCGGTGACCGCAAAGGCGCCGATGAAGTCAGCGCGCCCGGTCGAGGCCGGCGCAACAAAATCGCTCAAGCACAATTGCGCCTGGTCCTGCGGTTTGGATTTTTGTTGTCTCAAATTATGCAGGCGCAGCGCGACGCCCGCGCGCGCATCGTCGGTAAATACATTGATGTCATCGTCGCCCACGCTATTGGCCGGAAAGAATCCGATCACGGCGCGAGCCTTGAGCCATTTCTCCTCGATCAGTTGGTGCAGCATGCGCGTCGCATCCGCATACAGGCTGCTTGCCGCCTCGCCCACCACAGCGTCCTTGAGAATGTCGGGGAACTTGCCGGCAAATTCCCAGGCGTTGAAAAAGGGCATCCAATCGATATAGGGCACCAGTTCTTCGAGCGAGTAATCATCGAAGGTCTTTGTCCCTAAGAACGTGGGCACCGGCGGCGTATAGGCAGCCCAGTCGATCTTGAACTTCTTGGCCCGCGCCTGCGGCAGCGACAACTGCGGCGCCTTGGCGCCCTTGTTGCGGTGCTGCTCGCGACGGTGCTCGTTTTCCGCCTTGATGGTAGCCACGTAGGCATCGCGGGTGCTCTTGGTCACGAGTTGCTGGCAGACGCCGACCGAACGCGATGCATCCTTCACGTAAATGACGCCGCCCTGGTACTGCGGATCGATCTTCACCGCGGTATGGGCCGGCGAGGTGGTTGCGCCGCCGATGAGCAGCGGTTGCTTGTACCCCAGGCGCTGCATCTCTTTCGCGACATGCACCATTTCATCCAGCGAAGGGGTGATCAACCCGGACAGGCCAATGAGGTTGGCGCCTTCGCGCGTGGCGGCCTCGAGGATTCTCTCGCACGACACCATCACCCCTAGGTCGATGACCTCGAAGTTATTACATTGCAGCACCACGCCGACGATGTTTTTGCCGATGTCGTGCACATCGCCCTTGACCGTGGCGATGACGACTTTGCCATTCGAGCGGCTCGCACCCGATTTCCCCTGTTCGATATACGGGATCAATACCGACACGGCCTTTTTCATCACGCGTGCTGATTTGACCACCTGCGGCAGGAACATCTTGCCGGCACCGAACAGATCGCCGACCACGTTCATGCCGTCCATCAGCGGCCCTTCGATGACATCGAGCGGGCGCTTCGCCTGCAAGCGCGCCTCTTCCGTATCCTCGAACACGAATTCGTCCAAGCCCTTGATCAGGGCGTGCTGCAACCTTTGCTCAACAGGCAGCTTGCGCCATTCAAGGTCATCGCCGCGCTTGACGCTGCCGCCGCCTTTGAACTGTTCGGCGATTTCCAGCAGCCGTTCCGTCGCATCCTCACGGCGCGCCAGAATCACATCCTCGACGCGTTCACGCAGATCGGCTGGAATGTCTTCGTATATCGCCAGTTGACCGGCATTGACGATGCCCATGGTGAGACCGGCGCGAATCGCATGGTACAAAAACACCGAGTGCATCGCCTCGCGCACCGGCTCATTGCCGCGAAACGAAAACGACACGTTGCTGACGCCGCCGCTGATATGCACCAGCGGCATCCGCTGCTTGATGGCAGCAGTGGCCTCGATGAAATCCAGGCTGTAGCGATTGTGTTCCTCGATGCCGGTGGCCACGGCAAAGATGTTCGGGTCGAATATGATGTCTTCGGGCGGAAAGTGGATGCGCTCGGTCAAGATGCGATAGGCGCGCTCGCAGATGCTCACCTTGCGGTCTATGGTGTCTGCCTGTCCTTTCTCATCGAAGGCCATCACCACCACGGCGGCGCCGTACCGCAGGCACAGTCTGGCGTGCACCAGAAACGCCTCTTCGCCTTCCTTGAGGCTGATCGAGTTGACGATTCCCTTGCCTTGCACGCACTTCAGTCCCGCCTCGATGACAGACCACTTCGACGAATCGATCATGACGGGCACGCGGGCGATGTCCGGCTCACCGGCGATCAAGCTCAAGAACTTCACCATGGCGGCTTGCGAGTCGAGCATGCCCTCGTCCATGTTCACATCGATCATCTGCGCGCCGTTCGCCACTTGTTGGCGCGCCACGTCGACCGCGGCCGCATAGTCGTTCGCCTCGATGAGCTTGCGAAACTTGGCCGACCCCGTGACGTTGGTGCGCTCGCCCACGTTGACGAACAAGCTTCTGGCATCGATGGTCAGAGGCTCCAAGCCGCTCAAGCGGCAGGCCGACTCGATGCTCGGCACGTCGCGCGGTGTGATCCCCTCGACCGCACGCACGATGGCGCGAATGTGTTCCGGCGTCGTGCCGCAGCAGCCGCCCACCATGTTCACGAAGCCGCTGGCCGCGAAGTCCCTTAAAATCTCGGCTGTTTCATTCGCTGTTTCATCGTACTCGCCGAAGGCGTTGGGCAGTCCGGCATTGGGGTATGCGCACACATACACATCGGCAATACGCGATAGCTCTTCGATATAGGGCCGCAGCTGCATGCCGCCCAGCGCGCAATTCAAGCCCACGACCATCGGCTTCGCGTGACGAATGGAATTCCAGAACGCTTCGGTGGTTTGGCCCGACAAGGTGCGGCCCGAGGCATCGGTGATCGTGCCCGAGACGATGATCGGCAGATCCACCCCCACCTCATCGAACACTTGGCGTACCGCGAACAGCGCCGCCTTGGCGTTCAGCGTGTCGAATATCGTCTCGATCAAGATCATGTCGACGCCGCCCTCGATCAACGCGCGGGTCACATCCGAATACGCCGCCACCAGTTCATCGAAGCTGATGTTGCGAAAACCGGGGTCGTTCACATCCGGCGATAGCGAGGCCGTGCGGTTGGTGGGCCCCAACGCGCCGGCGACGAAACGCTGCGAGCCGGTTTTCGCGGTTACTTCGTCCGCCGCCTGGCGCGCCAGGCGCGCTGCTGCCAAGTTGAGTTCGCCGACCAAGGACTGCATGCCGTAATCGGCTTGCGACACCGCGGTGGAATTGAAGGTATTGGTGGAAATGACATCCGCACCGGCATCGAGGTATGCGCGATGAATGTCCGCAATGATTTGCGGCTGCGTGAGCACCAGCAAGTCGTTGTTGCCGCGAAGGTCGCTCCGCCACTCTTTGAATCGCTCGCCGCGGAATTGCTCCTCACCGAAACGATGGCGCTGGATCATCGTGCCCATGGCGCCGTCGAATATCACCAGGCGCTGCTTGAGCAGCGCCGCGAATGCATCGCTCAGAGAGGCTCGCGGCGGTACGGACATCAAGCCACCCGCGCCTCATTCAAACGCGGCCGTATCCCCAGGGCGTGGCAAATCGCATAAGCCAGTTCGGCGCGGTTCAAGGTGTAGAAGTGGAACTCCTCGACACCGTGCTGCCGCAAACGCTGCACCTGCTCGATGGCCACGTTCGCGGCAATCATGCGCCGGGTATCCGGATCATCCTCCAGTCCATCGAACCGGGTGCGAAGCCAGTCGGGAACGGAGGCGCCGCAGCGTGCGGCGAAGCGCAGCAGCTGCGGAAAGCGCGTGATCGGCAAAATCCCGGGAACGATGCTGGCCTTGATGCCGGCCGCGGCGCAACGGTCTCGATAGCGCAGGAATAAATCCGTTTCAAAGAAAAACTGCGTGATCGCGCGGCCGGCCCCGGCATCGACTTTGCGTTTCAAGTTTTCCAAGTCCGCATCGACGCCGCCGGATTCAGGATGACCTTCAGGATATGCCGCCACCGACATTTCAAAATCTCCGACTTGACGCAGGCCGCTCACCAGATCGGATGCGTACGCAAAACCTTCGGGATGCGGCTGATAGCGGCCGTCGACCGAGAGATTGGCCGCGGGCGCATCGCCGCGCAGCGCGACTAAATGCCGCACGCCCAGTTGCCAGTAACCGCGAGCGATCTCCAAGACCTCAGCGCACGATGCACCCACGCAGGTTAAATGCGGCGCGACTCGAAGATCGGTCTCGCGCAGCACGCGTTGCACGAATTCATGGGTCCGTTCACGGGTAGACCCATCGGCGCCGTAGGTCACCGACACAAAACTGGGGCGCAGGGGCGCCAGCCGCTGTACGGCTTGCCACAGCTGCTGCGCCATCGCCTCATCGCCAGGCGGAAAAAATTCGAAGGATACGATCGGATCGGACATTAAGGGACTACCTCGACAATCAGCATGCTTGAGCCTAGGATTTGATTCAATCTCATTATTCTAATACCAGGAATGAATTAGGCTCATGTCCTCGACCGCCCTGGAAGTCCGACACCTGGAGACTTTATTGGCCCTGGCCGAGTGCGGCAGCCTGTCAAAAGCAGCGGCCCGGCTCTTTCTGACCCAATCGGCCCTCTCGCACCAACTCAAGGCCTTGGAAAGCCACTATGGGGCCGCGTTAGTGGAAAAGAATGTCCGCCCCCTGCGCTTTACCGCCATCGGCCATCGATTGCTGGCCCTCGCCCGGGTGGTACTGCCCCAAATGGCCGAGGCAGGCCGCGACGTGGCCCGCCTCGCCCAGGGCCATGCAGGACCACTGCGCGTTGCCGTCCAATGCCACAACTGCTTCGATTGGCTGATGCCCGCGATGGATGCGTATCGGACACTGTGGCCCGAGGTGGAACTGGACATCATTTCCGGCTTCGTCGTCGATCCCTTGCCGCTGCTGGATCAGGGCGAGGCCGAATTGGCCATCATTCACGACCGGCAAGAAGCCCACCCCACGATCACCTTCAGCCCCCTGTTTCGCTACGAAAGCGTGGCGCTGATGAGCCCCCGGCATCGGCTGGCCGCCAAGCCGTGGCTGGAAGCGGCCGATTTCGCCGCGGAAACCCTGATCACCTATCCAGTTCCCGACGAAATGTTGGATGTCATGAAGCACTGCCTCACGCCGGCCGGCATCAACCCCAAACGGCGCACCGCCGAACTGACCGTGGCCATCCTGCAGCTGGTCGCGAGCGGCCGCGGCATCGCCGCGCTGCCCTCTTGGACGGTGGGCAACTATATCGAACGCGGTTATGTGGTCTCCCGCCCCATCGGGCCATCGGGACTGCGCTGCGAACTCTATGCCGCGACCACCCGCGGCGGCGCGGAAGCCGCTTATATAAGAGAGTTCATCGCCTTGACCCGCGCCCAGAGCCTGACCGAACTCGCGGGCGTGTCGGCGCTGTAAGTAACTCGTTGCAAGGCGAAAGCGGTACTGTTCACTGCGGATCGCGGGCGCAGTCCTCGTTCGCGGCGATTCGCTACCGACCGATTGGGACTGCGATATAGCTGTCGGCAAACAAGTTAATTGTCAGCGGCTCCTTCGCGTCGGCAATGGATTCCTCACTGACGTCTTTACCCGTGCCGTAGTTGATTTGCTGGCCGGAGTTCTTGATGACATTCAGCACCGCGACGATCCGACTTCCCGGCCTCACCTGATGACTCATTAGCCGCACACTCTGGAAATCCAAACGCTGCCGCTTGCCGGGCGTTAGCAGGCGGCGGTTGACGATGTCTCCAACGTGGCTGGCGCGTGACCAGTAGGGCGCGAGCAGGAAATACTCGCCCTTGACCGTCTGCTCGTAGAGTGTGGCCTGGAAATCGAAATCCTTCTTGTTGGTCACAACATCCAGTCGACCGGAAAACAGGCCGCTGAGTTCGGTGGCGGCCAGGGGATCGCTGATGAACACCAGACCATTTGAAGTGTCGATTGCCGTATCAAAAAGGCCTCCCCCCGGCACGGGCGTGTCCGCATCGGAACGGTCCGCGAAGTTCACGCTAAGAACGGTGGAAGCGCCCCGCGAGGGCCTCGCTTTATCCAACTTGTAGGCACCACTTGACCGGGTCGAACTCAAGTAGAACTTAAGCGTGCGCGCACTCATGGCCGCCAGCGATGGGGCATGCTTCCAAGTATTCGCGCCTGTGACTTGGTAGTTCACCTTGTCCTGAAGGATGTCCGGTTTGGGGCCGCCCCTGAGCACATAGTCAAACCACTTGAAGCGCAGGTCCACGTAGAGATCGATCTGAGCGGCAGGGTCGAGTTCGTAACCGGCCACGATCGTCGTCGGAGCTCTTAGGATTGAAAACGTCCCGCGTTGAGCACCGAAGTGGTCATAGGGTCCAATGACCAAGTAGTTCTGCGCGTGCGGGTTATATTTGTAATGCTGGCTCATGTAGTAGACGGCTGCTCCGGGGCCGCCGGCGAAGTAACCCGCCGTTTGCAAAACCGGGATGTCTATCCGGGCGAATTCTTCTTTGTAAGGGGTTGCCGCTTGCCAGTAAGCGTCATAGGTCGGATGTGATATCCATGCATCAAAGACGGGATTGGGCGTACCATCGATGTTTTCCAGATCGCGATACGGTCGACCACTGACGTACCAGTCGTGCGTCAAGCGATTCCAGCGCGCGCTGTCGTTGTAAGTCGTATCGTCGAGCCACTTGTTACCTGTGGTGTAGAACGGCCATGGGTAGACGAAACTCCAAACCACATTGCCTTCCATGGGCGCATCGATGCCGGGCGCGGCGGGTGCTCCGACCATGATCGCCTTCAAAGCCTTCGGCGGGCGCTTAGCCGCCGCCCATGCCGTCCAGCCGCTATAGCTACCGCCGTAAATGCCAACTCTGCCGTCGCTCCACGGTTGGGTGCTGATCCATTCGATCAGGGCGTCCGCGTCGGCGCCGTCGCCGACATAGGGAACAGGCATTCCGGGACTGCATCCCTTGCCGCGAGTAAGCCCGACGACACCCGCGTAGCCATGAGCGGCTGACTGGCGGGCGTCACTCAAATTCTGGTCGGCGTTCGCATAGATGGTGAATTGGAGCAGCGCCGGAAAACGACCGGCCGCTTCGCGAGGTCGCACGACAACAGCGCAGATAATCCCGCCGTCCGGGGTTCGAATGGCCACATCTTTGTCGATGATGTACCGGCGCTGATCGTTCTCGGCCGCTATTGCCGGGACAAAAGGTGCAAGATTGCGAACCGCGGCCTCTGCTTGATAGGCGCGAACGAGCTTGAGCGCATCGGCCAAAGAGATCGTGCTCTTGCCCTTCTGTTGGTCCAGCCTCTCGTGGAGGTCCACGCTCACGCCGCTCAGGCCGCCGGACAGACCACTCAGCACGAGATCAGCTGTCGGGTCGTCCAGCGCCGCAACCGTTTGGCGAAGTAGAGGCCCCAGCACCTTATCCAGCGCCGATCCGTCTCGGTGAGCCGCGAGCCGCGCACGGGCTAGAATCTCGTAGATGAACAGCGCCGCGCCGGGCCGCGGCGAAAGATTGCTGGGATTGAGATTGCGAAGCTCCGTCAAACTCTTGATCGCGTCTTCGTCATCGCCAGCCGCCAATTGAAGACGAAACAGCGTGTCGAGGTAGGCGCGACGATCAACATTCCTAAATTCGGTCTCTACCGCGCGGGCCAGCGCCGGCATTGCCGCTGAGAGGGCTTCCGGCTCATCGATCACCGGCGCCTGGAAATCAACCGCGTGCGCGGCGACAGCAATCAGCTGACTCATGAGCAGCGTGCAGGTCAGGACCGGACGGACGCCGCACTTGCGGTCAATTGGCCTCACATTTAGCCCCTCCTGAAAATCATAGGCGAAGGCGTCAACTCATTTCTTCGGAAAGATCGGAGCGAGTACAAAGGTGAATTCATAGCTTCTTTTGGCTTGAACCGATTCGCGAGCACTTCGGCCAATGAGGTGAATCAATCGAGCGAGCAGCTCGTTGGCTTCTTTGAGATCATCATCCGAGAGCCAACCCTTCAAGTGCGTGGCCCAGAGGTTTCTGTGCGACCCCTCGACCGCCACCGCGCCCGGCCGGCACGCGCGTTCAAATCCGCGAGCCGCGCTGCGAATCCTCGCGCGCGCCAACGCGACGACCGCCCGCTTCCTTTTTGGGGTGGAGAGGTCGAAATGCACCGCTAACGGGCGGCCGGGCGGATCATAGTACGCAGTCGTCTTCTTCCCCTCTCCCGAGCGCTGCGTCTCTACAAGAAGTCCCGAATCGCGAAGCGCGCGCACGTGGTAATACAGCGAATTGCGGGAGCGGCCGAGAGCGCCGGCCAGTTCCGTGATGCTGCACGGGCCTATTAGTGCAACCGTATCCACAATCTCCTCCCTCCCTGGGGAGGCTATCACTTGGAGCTGCTTTGCAGAGGTCACGAGAAATGGCTTTGACATGATTAGAATGTAAACGATTGCAATATTATTTACAACTGGATATCGTGACTGTGGATCGAGGCTGCGGCACGCGAGAGGTCGTCATGGATCGGGTAGCACTGTGCGGTTTTGCGTTGGCTTGCGCGCTAGCTGGGTCAGTCGCGTCGGCGCAGGACATTCCACTTGCAAAACCATTGACTGGAGATGACTCGGCGCTCCCAGCGGTTATGTCGCAAATCGCAATACAAGCGATCGGAGGTTATCGCGACCCCGATCATGATCGGTATCTGGACAATCTGTTTCGGCTGCAATTGGTTGCTGGACGGAACGCCGATGCGGTCGATACCTTGGCGGCGCTGCAGAACCTGCGCCGCGCCGCGCATCCAGAGAAAATCGATGTTGCCAACGTCCGCTGGAAAGTCTTTGCGGACGCCAGACTCATTCAGCGCGCGCGCAAACTTTCCTTTGACGATGCATTCCAGCTGTCAGCCCGCGCAGTGCTAAGCGGCCTGAACGACAAGGTCGCCTATCAAGTGATTTATTCCCTAGGCACACCGTTGAGGGTGCTTGAGCCGCCTCTTCGAGAAGCTCTGGACAAACAGAGTGGAAAAACGACGATTGGAATGCCGGACGCACTGGATCTGCTCCGCAAATATCTCGCGGTCGTGGCCTATAGAGAGATTCAACCTCTGTACACGATGGTATACCACCAGGACGATGCGCGTCGGTACATCGTCCAACGCGACATTGCCGTGAAGACGCCGGACGGCGCGACTGTTTGTGTGCTCGTTGTGCGCCCGCGAAAAGGGCTGAGGCGTCTACCGTCGCTGCTCAACTTCACGATTTACCATGATCCAGTCGTAAAGATGGACGATGCCAGGCGAACGGCAGCCAATGGCTACGCGGGTGTTGAAGGCTTCACACGAGGCAAAGCGTGCAGCCCCGATAAGGCGATTCCAATAGAACATGATGGCGAAGATGCAGCGTCCGTGATCGAGTGGATCAGCAAGCAGC
>JALYIH010000003.1 GCA_030775865.1 Pseudomonadota bacterium
AGCTCGAACTGAAGGGATTCGCCAAGATTGACTTGCCGCCGGGTAGTAGCGGCACGGTAACCCTCTCGCTGCACGCTGCGGAGCTGCGCTTTCTCGGAATGGAACTCGAGCCGGTGTTCGAGCCGGGCGAGGTTGAGATTCTGGTCGGACCCTGCGCCGATCGGGCGCAGCTTCTGGCGGCGAGCATTCGATTGGTCGCACCCTGTCCGCGTGAATCAAAGCAATGACGCTGCAGTTCGTCAGGGATGGGCTTTGCCGCCGGCGGCCTCGCACGCCCATTGATAAACATTTTCGCTTTGGGTACCCGGCACGATGGGCACCCAGACGGCCTGTTTGACATCGGTCGCTTGGCTGGTCTCGCTGCCGGCAATGTTGTTTTCCGAGTAATAGATGATCAGCAGGGCACGAGCCCGCTCGTTCGCACAGTCGTATTGGATTTTTTCGACATAGCTGAAGTAAATGTCGCCGGCGTTGCTTCGTTGAGGTTCGGGATATTCCTGCCGCAGCCACGCAGTGATGAGGTGGCCCGAGCGCTTCATCTGATGTTCGGTGCTGAAGGACGCCCATGATCCATCCGGCGCGACGCCCCTGAATTGCCAGCCGCCGGCCGCCAAGGGATTGAGCGTGCGAACCCAGCCCATGGGGTCCGCCCGTCTGGCAGCTCGCTGCGCGGCCAGAAGGTCAGCTTTTGCCTTCTCTTGTGCCAGGGACTGGGCGCGCTGGGCGTCCCACATCTTCTGTTGCTCAGGAGTCTGCGCAGTGCCGATGCCGGGGGACAAAAGACAGGTGCCGGCGGTCAGAGCACAGGCGATCAGCCGCGGGAATTTATGCGTCATGGCTGGATTTTAAGTCATTTATCCGGTGCCGTAATACTTCGGTAGTCGAAAGCCAAGCGATGGTAGTAGTGCCGGATGATGATGCCGTCCCGCGTCAGCACGTCATCCTCGATCGGACCCAGTCGTTCGACTTGCGCCAGGATCGACTTGTCCTCGAGTTCGCCGGGACTAAAGGCGACGAGCAACAGATTCCGGTGCTCTTGCGCCTTGGGGGGCATCCACTGGCCATACATGAGTCCCATACCGCCGAACAGATGGCTATTCGCGGTTGCGAGGCCCCCCGGCGCATGCGCGCCGCCGTAAAAGGCTAACTCGCTGGCAATGGCGTATCGATCCATGCCCACGATGAGTACTTCACCGCCGCCGGTATTGCGCTGGGCGTTCGCGGCTTCGATGATGTGCGCCGTCAAATCGCGCCAACCGACCGGGACCGCCTCGATGTGCTTGCCGTACCCAACGCCTGGCAGTCCAAGCACAAGATAGTGCAAGCCCGCGCCATAGATCAGCAGCATGGTAACAATCGTGGGCATCCAGGCGGCGCGAACCCAACTTCCCAGCCTGCCGGTGTTTGCGTCCGTGGCGATCATGGCGCAGCCGATCGCGGGCAGCGTGGCCGTCCACAACGCGCCGGTCCAATCGAGTTTCACCTCATGGCGCAAACTGAACGCCGCGAACACCGAGAGGGGTAAAAGCGTGGCAAGAGTGAACAGGCGCCGCTCGCGAGAGGCATCTGCGAGCTTCTCGCTGCCGACAGGCCAGACCAGCAGCACCCCAATGGCGGCCAACAGCCCCGTCGGTGTCATCAACACGATGATGGAACCGATGAGTTTATGCAGCGCGAACTGGTGTGCTTCTGCCAGCCGGCGCGACGTCTGGAAGGCGAAAGAGGCCCATTCGTGCTGCGCGTTCCAGATGAGAACCGGAGAAAAGATGGCCAGAGCCAGCACGCCGGCCACATACGGATCGATGCGGCGCCACCAGTGACGCGATGGCGAGTCCAACAGCATGAATGCCATCGTGACCGGAACGAGTACCGCGATGGTGTACTTTGAAATCATCCCGAGGCCTAGGCAGATCCCGGCAAGCCACCAAGCCCGGGAGCGGTTGGCGATCAGGGCACGTTCGAGAAAATACAGCGAGGCCGCCCATGCCGAGGCCAGCGGGGCGTCGGGCGTCATGAGAAAGCCGGAAAGAAAAAAGTACGGTAAGGCTTGCGCCAGGAGCAATGCCGCCAGCGCACTGGTCTCACCGAAAAGATTTCGCGCCAGCTTATAGATGAAAATGGAGGTCACGGCCCCGCAGCACAGCGCGCCGGCACGCACGCCGAACTCTGTTTGTCCGAACAGTGCGGTGCCGAGCCGGATCAGCCACGCCACCATCGGCGGGTGATCCAGATATCCGAAATCCAAGTGCCGGGAATAGTTCCAGTAATAGGCTTCCTCGGGCATCAGTTCGACCGAGCCCGCATAGACCAATCGCAGCACGATGGCATAGCCAATGAGTCCAATGCTAAGCGTGCGCCAAGGCCTCTCGGCCGCGGAAGCGGCATAGGACAATCCCGGCATCGTCACCGCCAGCCCCAGTGCAATGGTGGGCAAGATCGCGAATTGCGGCGGCCAGCCCCAGCGCTGGAACAGCGCCAGAGCGCCGCCGCGCAAGAAAAGTCCCATGAATCCGACGATCAAGATGCGTACGTACAGGCGCCCATCTTGCGACTGCCTTTCCGCTGCGCTCATGGCCCGCCATCGCAGCAGCCACGCGACCACGATGTCCGCGGCGAGGGCAAAAGAATTGCTGGCCCTGAGCGACAGGCCCGCGCCGATCATCGCGCAGAACACGAGTACATCGATCAGGGGTGCTGACAGGACTGCGGTGCGTCGGTACAACGACAGTCGCTTACGGCAGAGAGGCCATGGTCGGGCGCGCGCCGCCGCCGGCCGTTGCCGACTCTGGCGGTGCCGCCTCGCGCGAAGGACTTGATTCGCCGATCGTGAGGGTCAACACGGCGCGCAGCCCGGGACCGTTGTCGTGCAGCTCGAGCGGGTTGCCATGCAGCTTTGCCACGGCTTGCACGAGGCTTAGTCCGAGGCCCACGCCGGGCGTGCCTCGGCTGGCGTCGCCGCGATAAAAGCGCTGCACGACCTTGGTTTTCTCCACCTCATCGATTCCTGGACCATTGTCGGCAACGGAAATTTCCACGCTGGTCCCGTGCTTCTGTACGGCCACTTCGATCGAGCCGTGTTGCGGCGCATACTTGAGGGCGTTGTCGATCAAATTGATCAAGGCCTGAGCGAGCAGCACCGGATCGCCGGATACCAGCAGCGGTCCCTGCGATCGAAACTTAAGATCGATGTTCTTGAGCTCCGCGGCGGGCTCATAGAATTCGACGGCATTGGCGGCCAGATCGGACACGTCCAGCGAGACGAAGCCCGAGCGGCGCATGCCGGCATCGATTTCCGCCAATCTCAGCAGCGCATCGAAAATGCGGATGACGCGATCGACATCCGCCACGGCGCCGTCGATCTCCGCATAGGTCTGTTCCGCCGAAGGCCGCATCAGCGCCAGCTCCTCCAGCCGCGACCGCAGTTCCGCCAGCGGCGTGCGCAGGTCATGTGCAATCGAGTTCGATACATTGCGTACGCCGTGCACCAACAATTCGATTTGATCGAGCATGCCGTTGATCGTGCGCGACAGCGTGTTGAGTTCATCGTCGTTCACATGGGTCGGCAACCGGTGCTTCAGGTCGCCGTGAATGATCGCCGACACGGTTTGCCGGATGCTATGGACGCGCGACATCAGCGCGCGGCGCGTGATGATGCCGGCCGATAAGCCGGCGATGCACAGCACCGCGACGGCTGCGGCCAGTCCGTACCAGAAGCGGGTTTGCAGCGGTTTGAACAGCAGATTGTCCCTGCCAACCAACAGGTTGTAGCTGCCCAGGGTCGCCACGTGCACGAGGGCCTCTTGCATGCCGCGGTCGCGGACCTCCACGTGAATCTTGTAGTTGCCCGGCGTTGCCGGGACCGCGGAAGGCCAAGCCTGCAGATTGCCGGCGAGCGGATGCATGGATCCGTCGGTGAGCAGCAGGATTCTCTCGCCCGCAATTTGCATCCGAACGCGGGCGTCGATGAAACTCTTCAGGGCATCGGCACCGTCGCGACGGTACACATCGGTCAGGCGCTGCGCATCGGCCTGCAGGATTTCGGCGCGGCCTTCTTGGATCGTGACTTGCCACGCGTACCACAGCGGCGCGGCGAACAACACCAGCGCGGCCAATCCCAGAGCGACGTAGCCAATGGCCAGCGACAAGGCTGAAGAGCGCATCATGCTAGTCACTCGCGGTCACCGTATATCCGGCATTGCGAACCGTACGCAGCAGTGGCCGCTCGAACTCAGCGTCGATTTTCTGCCGCAGCTTGCTGATGTGCACATCGACCACATTGGTTTGGGGGTCAAAATGATAGTCCCAGACATTTTCCAAGAGCATCGTCCGTGTCACCACCTGATCTGCATGCCGCATCAGATACTCGAGCAGCTTGAATTCGCGGGGCTGCAGCGCAATCGGCCGATTTCCACGCGTTACCTTGCGCGTCAGCGGATCCATGTGCAAGTCGCCGACAACCAGCGGGGTTTCATGATTGACGCCCTCCGCCCGGCGATGCAAGGCATCGACGCGCGCGAGCAATTCACCGAAGGCGAAGGGCTTGGTCAAATAATCATCCCCGCCGCTGCGAAGTCCCCGTATGCGATCGTCGACTTCGGAGAGAGCGCTTAAAATCAGAATCGGCGTGCGCTTGCCGGCCTTGCGAAGCACCTCAATAATGGCGAGGCCGTCGATATCGCCGGGCAGCATTCGGTCCATGATGATGACATCATAGTGCTCACTCGCCGCCAGGAACATCCCGTCGCGTCCATTGGCGGCATGATCCGTCGTGTGTCCGGCTTCTTGCAAGCCCTTGATGACGAACTGTGTGACCCGTTCATTGTCTTCGACCAACAAGATCTTCACGAGTGATCTCCGAGCGGCGGCTCGGTGGCGCTGGGAGCCGCGACCCAGGCCGCTTCGGCGCGTTTCTTTTGCCGGCGTCCGCGCATCTTCATGCTGAATTCATCCAAATACAGATATATGACGGGCGTCGTAAAGAGCGTCAATGCCTGACTGAGTATGAGGCCGCCGACCATGGTGTAGCCCAGAGGCTGACGCAGCTCCGAGCCGGTGCCGTGTCCCAGTGCCAAGGGCAGGGCCCCCAGCAATGCCGCCATCGTCGTCATCATGATGGGGCGAAATCGCATCAGACAGGCTTGTCGGATGGAGTCATGCGGGGATAGATGCTGTTCGCGTTCCGCTTGCAGGGCAAAATCCACCATCATAATGCCGTTCTTTTTGACGATGCCGATCAACAAAATGATGCCGATCAATGCAATGACCGACAGGTCGATATGAAACAGGAGCAGCACCAACAGGGCACCGACGCCGGCTGAAGGCAGTGTGGAGAGAATCGTGAGGGGGTGGATATAGCTCTCATAGAGCATGCCGAGGATGATGTACACGGCCACGAGCGCCGCGAGAATCAAGTAGGGCTGGCTCTTCAGCGAGCTTTGGAAGGCCTGCGCCGTGCCTTGGAAGTTCCCCGTGATGGTCGCCGGCAAGTGCATCTGCACAGATGCGCGGTTGATCGCGTCGACCGCATCGCCAAGCGCAGCACCGGGCGCAAGATTGAAGGACAGCGTCACGGCCGGAAACTGCCCCTGGTGGTTGATCGACAAGTAAGTCACATGTTGGGTGTCGAATTTGGTCATCGCGGATAACGGCACCATCTGACCGGTCAGCGGCGATTTCACGTAAAGCTTCTTCAGCGTATCAGGATCGCCTTGCAGCGCCGGCGTGATCTCCAAAACCACGTGGTAGCTGTTGGCTTGCGTAAAGAATTGAGCCGCTTGGCGCTGGCCGAACGCATCGTAAAGGGCCTGGTCCACGGCAGCCGGTTGAATGCCGAAACGCGATGCCTGATCGCGATCGATCTCCAAAGACAACATGCCGCTGCTGGTCTGCTGGTCGGAAGCGACGTCGCGCAGCGCCGGCAGATCCTTCAGAACCGCGAGCAGCTTCGGCGCCCATTCATTGAGTTCGCCGATGTCCGAATCCTGCACGGTGTACTGATACTGTGTGCGTGAGGTGCGCCCGCCGACGTTGAGGTCCTGCGCCGCCTGCACGAACAATTGAATGCCCGGCACTTTGGCGAGTTGCGGACGCAAGCGATTGATGATCTCGTCCGCGGACGCGCTGCGCTCATTGCGCGGCTTCAGCCCCATGATGACGAATCCATTGTTGATGGGTCGACCGCCGCCGATGCCGGTTCCGTAGCTGGCGATGTCCGGATCCCGGGAGACCACGTCGAGCACGGCGTGCTGACGGCGCACCATCTCATCGAACGAGATGTCCTGGGGCGCATCAGTCAAGCCGGAAATGATGCCGGTGTCCTGCTGGGGGAAGAAACCTTTGGGGATATAGATATACAGCAGCACAGTGGCCGCGACCGTGATGAGAAATGTCACGAGCGTCGCGCGCTTGTGATCCAGCACGAAATCCAGGCCGCGCGTGTAGCCGGCCAAAATCTTATCGAAGGCGCGCTCCACCACCATGTACGCCTTGCCGTGCTTGGCATGTTTTTCATCGCGCAAAAACAAAGCGCACATCGTCGGCGAGAGCGTCAGGGCGACAAACGCGGAAACGACGATGGTCATCGTCATGGTGATGGCAAATTCCCGGAACAATCGGCCGATGATGCCGCCCATCAGGAGCAACGGAATGAACACCGCGATCAGCGAAACACTGATCGACAGAATCGTGAAGCCGATTTCACCGGCGCCCTTGAGCGTCGCCTGCAGCGGCGTCAGGCCCTCTTCGATGTGCCTGTAAATGTTCTCGAGCATGACGATCGCATCATCGACCACGAATCCCACGGCGATGGTCAATGCCATCAAGGACAGGTTGTCCAAGCTGAAGTTGAGAACGTACATCATCGCCACCGTGCCGAACAGCGCGAGGGGGACCGTGATGCCCGGAATGATGGTTGCCCAGGAATTGCGCAAGAACAGAAAAATTACCGCCACCACCAATACGATGGTAATGGCCAGTGTGATCTCGACGTCCTGCACCGAGGCCTTGATGGTGGTGGTGCGGTTGGCCACGGTATCCACCTTGATCGAGGGCGGCACCGAGGCGAGCGCATGCGGCAGCAGCGCCTGGACGCGATCCACGGACTCGATGACGTTGGCGCCGGGTTGTTTGAAGATCAGCAGCAATATCCCATTGCGGCCATTTTGCCAGGCGGTGATCAGCCTGTTTTCAGGGCCGTCAACCGCGACGCCGATGTCGCGAATGCGCACCGCCCCGCCATTCTTGTAGGCTACGACGACATCATTCCAAGGGGCGGCTTTCAGCAGTTGATCGTTGTCGTAAATCGTCATGCTGCGCGTCGGGCCGTTGATCGAGCCTTTCGGCGCGTCAACCGTGGCTGTGATGATGACGTTGGCGACGTCTTCCATTTGCAATCCCACGGCCGCCAATTTCGTCGGGTCGATTTGTACGCGAACCGCCGGCTTCTGCTGGCCGCCGATGCTGACCTGGGCGATGCCGGGAATCTGCGATATCTGTTGCGCCAGAATGTTCTCGGCATAGTCATCGACGGTGGTGACCGGCAGTACGTCCGAATGCACCGATAAAAGAAGGATAGGCGAATCGGCCGGATTGACTTTTTTGTAGTTGGGAGGCGAGGGCAGATTCTTGGGCAACTGGCCGCCGGCGGCGTCGATTCCCGACTGCACATCTTGAGCCGCCGCGTCAATATTGCGGTTGAGGTCGAATTGCAGGGTGATATTGGTCGTGCCGAGCGCATTGGTCGAGGTCATCTGCGCAAGGCCGGAGATTTGCGCGAATTGCGTCTCCAGCGGTGTCGCGACCGAGGAGGCCATGGTTTCCGGACTTGCGCCCGGCAGCGACGCGGACACCGAGATGGTGGGAAAATCCACCTGCGGCAGAGGCGCCACCGGCAGCAAAGGAAATACGACGAGCCCCACCAGAAAAATGCCGCCCATCAGCAGAGAGGTTGCGATCGGCCGGCGGACGAACGGTTCTGATATGCTCATGACGCTTTCGGGGGCTTGCTGCCGGCATCGGCCACCGCGGTGGCCGCGTTGTCGCGCACGTGAGCTCCGGGCTGCAGGCGGTACTGATTACTCGTCACCACCCGTTCGTTCAGGGTGATGCCGCTCTCGATCACGGTCTTGCCGTTGCTCTCGTCACCCAGCTTCAAGGGGCGCACTTCTACCGTGGAGTCGCTCTTGACGACATAGGTAAAGGGACCGTTCGGTCCCAGCTGCACCGCCGCGGTCGGAAGCGTCAACGCGTTGTGCTCCGTGCGCACCAGCACGCGTGCGTTGACGTACTGTCCGGGCCACAGCGTGTTGTGCGTGTTGCTGAACGTGGCCTTGAGTTTGGCAGTTCCGGTGGTTTGATCGATTTCATTGTCGATCAGCGTCAGCGTGCCTTGGTCCAGTTCGGTATTCCCATTGCGCGACAGCGTCGTGACCGGCACAGGTCCCGCGGCGAGCGCGGCCCCGACGTCACCCAACTGCTCCTCGGGCAGAGTGAATATGACCGATATCGGCTGCACTTGCGTGACCACCACAATCCCGGTGGTGCTCGCCGCGTGCACGATATTGCCCGGATCAACCAGGCGAATACCGGTGCGGCCATTGATCGGGGAGGTGATGCGGGTGTAGTCGAGTTGCGTGCGCGCGTTGTCGATGATCGCTTGATCGACCTGCACCTGGGCCTTGAGCTGATCGACCGTGGCGCGTGCCGTGTCGACCGTCTGCTTGCTCGCCAAGTCTTCAGGCTGCAGCAGAATGAAGCGATCCAGGTCGCGCCTGGCATTCTCCAACATCGCCGCATCTTTCGCCTTGGTGGCCATCGCCTGCTCGTATGCGGCCTGATTGGGGCGCGGATCGATTTGCGCGAGCAAGTCTCCCTTGCGGACCTGTTGCCCCTCCGTAAAGGCGATCTTTTGCAGCTCGCCGTCGACCCGTGCGGTCACTGTCACGGTATAGAAGGCTTGCACCGTGCCCAGGCCTTGAAAATAAATCGGCACGTCCGCGTGATTGGCGGCGGCCATGTCGACCGCGATCGGCGGCGGCGCAGTGTGCGCGGTATCGGCCGGCTTGTGAAGGAAATGCCACGCCAATGCCAGCAGTGCTACCAACACGACGCCGCCGAGCAGCGCACGTTTTTGGAGCGTCGAAATTTGCTTCATCTACTCACCCTTGTTGCCATCCGCCGCCAAGCGCCGTAAATAAATCCACCAGCGATTGCAGGTGTAAGTATCGGGCCTGGACCAATTGATCCTGCGCGCTGAAGAGCGCATTTTCCGTGTTGAGGACGGTCAGTATGTTGACGGTCCCCGCCGACATCTGGGTTTGCGCATACTGAAATGCCCGCCGCGCAAGCTCCACGGCCTTTTGCTGCCGCGCCTGCTGCTCCTGGGTCTGCCGAGCTGCAACCAACGCGTTTTCGACGTTGCTGAAAGCCGAGATAACTGCCTTGTGATATGCGCTCAACAATTCGGCATAGCGCGCATTGCTGAACACGACTTGACCGCGCAGCGCGCCGCCATGAAATATCGGCTGAGTAAGGCCTGCGGACAAGGCCCAAAGGCCGCTGGCGGGATTGATGAGCGAGGTCAAAGCCTTGCTTTCATAGCCGCCGCTCGCGGTCAGTCGGATATCCGGAAACAATGCGGCGCGCGCCACGGTGATGTCGGCGTTCGCAGCGATGAGCTGCTGTTCGGATTCCGCGATGTCCGGCCGGCGCGACAGCAGCTGCGAGGGCAGACCGTCGACGACCTGCGGGCTGGTCATGGCAGTCAGCGTGCCGCGATCGACATCGATTGATTCCGGCGTCTCGCCGATGAGCACGGCCAGAGCATTCACAGCCTGTCGAAACTGCTGCTGTAATGGCGGTATCGCCGCATCCAGCAGCGCCACGGCCGTTTCCTGCTGCGCGACGTCCAGTCCCGTTGCGATGCCGGCCGTCCGCTCGAGCTGCAAGCCGTGCAGAATTTTCTGACCGTTGGCGAGATTCTGGCGAGCGACGTCGAGCCGGTCGCGAAATTCGAGCGCTTGAAAATACGTCGCGGCCACGCTGCTGATGACCGTGAGTGCCACAATCTCTTTGTCATATCGGCTGGCAATCGCGGTGGCGCGCGCGGCGGCGCGCAAGGCGCGGTTCTTGCCCCAAAAATCCAGTTCGTAGCTCGCAGTGAACTCGGGAATGAATGTGTTGAATGTCGCCGAGCCGGAACCGGACGCAATGCCGGAGACCGGCGCATGCTGGCGGCTCGCCCCGGCGCTAAAATCAAGCGACGGCAGCAGGGCAGCGCCGGCGATGCGCGCCTGGGCGTCGGCTTCCTGAATCCGGGCGATGGCAACGGCCAGGTCGTCGTTGCTGCGCTGGGCCTGCGCAATCAATTCATCGAGCTTTTCTGAGCCGAAACCATGCCACCAATCGGCATTGGGCCATACGGCCGCCGCCTCGTCATTGATCGTGTCTCGCCACTGCGTTGGTGCGGGAATGTCAGGTCGCTTATAGGCAGGGCCAACGCTGCATGCGGCCAGTGCGGCGAGCACACAGGCGCAAGCCGCATTTGCGGATAATCGGTTCATGCCGGTCACGCTGTGCTTTCGGCAATTAAACGCGCGTGGTCGAATTGTTAAAATAAGTTAATCTCGCTAATCCGTTTCGCTAATTTCAGGAGGGCACGCCGACGGCTCGCACTGATCTGCAAGCCCCTGGAGAAACTTCGGTACACTTCTTCCATGATAAAAAATATGACCGCTTGTCGAACGGCGCTGCTCAGCGCCCTGATCATGTGCAGTGTAACGGTGAGTCCTGTGGCGCTGGCCGATGATGCAGCGCCGGACGCTTCCATGGCGGCGACCTTGGATCGAATTCGCGCCGACGGCATGAGCGATGAGTGGGCGTATCGGCGCCTGGCTGATCTGTGCGACAAAATCGGGCCCCGCATCAGTGGTTCGCGGCAGGCTGAAGCGGCAGTGGAGCAAATCGCCGCGTCATTACGGGCCGGCGGTTTGAGCGTGACCTTGCAGCCGGTGAAAGTGCCGCACTGGATTCGCGGCGAAGAGCAGGCCGAGATCATCGACTATCCGGGCCGGCCGGCCGGCGTCACCCAGCATCTGCACTTGACGACGTTGGGAGGTTCAATCGCCACCCCGTCCCAGGGCATCTCGGCGCAGGTATTGGTGGTCCACAGTTTTGATGAATTGCACGCTCGCGAGACCAGCGCACACGGCAAGATCGTACTGTTCGACGTTCCCTTCAATGAAGACCTGGCAGTGAATGGGCGCGCCGGGTCTGCTTACGGCCAGGGCGTGGCGTATCGCGCGCAGGGCGCGAGCGCGGCCGCGCGCGTGGGCGCGGTGGCGGCGCTGATTCGCACCGTGGGCGGCGCCAACTACCGGCTGCCCCATACGGGGCACATGAACTACGACCCGAAAGTCGCGAAAATTCCAGCAGCCGCGCTCAGCGCCGAAGACGCCATGTGGATATCACGCCTGGCGGCCGAAGGCCCGGTTACTTTGCGTCTCACGTTGTTGCCTCAGACCTTGCCGGACGTCGACAGCCACAATGTGCTGGCCGATTGGGCGGGGAGAGAACGCCCCGAGGAGGTCGTGATCGTGTCGGGCCATTTGGATTCTTGGGATCTGGCACAAGGCGCGATTGACGATGGCGCCGGGGTCGCCTCCGCCATGGGCGCCGTCCACCTGCTCCAATCATTGGGATTGCATGCGCGCCGTACCATTCGCTTCGTGGGGTGGATGAGCGAGGAGAATGGCAGCGCCGGGGGCGAGACGTACTTCAAAGTGAACAGCGGCGCGCTGGCCAAGCAAATTGCGGCCATCGAAAGCGACAATGGCGCCGGACGGCCGCTGGGCGTTTCCGCACATGTGAACCCCGAGGCGATGGCGCTGCTCAAGCCGCTCATCAAAGCTCTGACGCCGATGGGTGCCACGCTGTTGGATCATCGCGATGAGGCTGGAGGCGCCGATGTGAGGTTTCTGGATGACGGCGGTGTGCCAACCTTGGCGCCCATCGTCGATACCAGAACGTACTTCGACTACCATCACAGCGCCGCGGACACGCTGGACAAGATCGATCCGGACAATCTTCGCCGGCAGGTCGCGATCCTGGCGATGATGGCCTACTTTACGGCAGAGATGCCGGATCCCTTGCCGAGGCTGCCGCTTTCCAAACCTTGAAATCGCTACCCTAGGGTGCGGGGGCGCCCCCGCTCAAAGTGGAAAATACCGCATCCATTCTGATTCTGATATCCGGCTTCGCTCACGCGGTTGTCAATGCCATTTTGAAGGCGGGCAACGACAAAATGTCGCGCCGGGCCCTGATCGATGGGTTCAGCGCCTTGATACTGGCACCCGCGGCGTTTCTCGTGCCCCTGCCGACGAACGCATGGAGCTGGCTGATCGCCTCTGCCGCGGTGCATGGGCTGTACTTGTTCTCCCTGATCAAGTCCTTCGAGCAGTCGGACATGACCGTGGCCTACCCAATCGCGCGAGGAATTGCGCCGATGCTGGCTGCGGCCGGCGCGGTCGCAATTTTCCACGAGCCCATTTCGGTTTATGTGGTGGTCGGCATCGTCTCCATCGCGTGCGGGGTCATGTGCATCGGCGTGAGCCACAAATTGGAACGCAGCGCGCTTCTGTGGGCTGCGCTCACGGGTATGTGCATCGCTTCCTACACCGTTATTGATGCGCAAGGGGTTCGTGCAGCTCCAACGGCTTTGAGCTACATCGTCTGGACCTTCTTGATGCTGGGCGGTGCACTGGGCACCTTTTTTGCGATGTGGCGGGGCAGGGCTTTTTTCATGTCCGTCGCCGGCCAATGGAAGCCCGGCCTGATGGCGGGTGCCCTGTCGATCATCTCCTATGGCTTTGCGCTGCTGGCCTTCCGCCTGGGGGCAACCCCGCGCCTCGCCGCGCTGCGCGAAACTTCCATTCTGTTTGGGACGGCTATTGCGGTGATTTTTCTCAAAGAGCGACTGACCAGGATGCGACTCGGCGGCGTGCTCGCCATTGCGGCGGGTGCCATCGTGCTGATCGCTGCCGGCTAATGACAGGACGCTTTTGCGGTGGCCCGCACGGGCTTGCCGGGAGCTATTCGTGCTGAGAGCTATTCCGTATCCTGCGTATCGTCCCTGCCGTCTTTGCCCGTCAACGGCGGTGAATTGTCGTCCACCTCCAGGCCGTCGTCGTACAGCGTGTCTTCCTCGCCATCCAGCCGCAAGGTCGAGTCGGTATTGCGCGTTTTATCGTAGGCCGTGTGATCCACCGCCTGGCGTTGTTCGGAGCCCTCCAGGGCACGTCCCCGAAGCTTCGATGCATCGCTCTTGCCACCGGTGATCGTTACCCCGCCTTCAGTTTTGGTGTCGCCCATCGCTTGCTCCTTTGAACAGGTTAAGCAAGAACAGATTAAGCCTGTTATCTCTGGCCCAGTATTCCAAGGGCGCAGTAATTCATGTAGGTGCCGGCCGACAGACAGGCTGCGGTCGGGGAAATCGCTTGGACCTGCTAGCCTAGCGGCTTGAAATCGACCAATATCATTTGCTTCCTTCTGTGCGGGCTCTTGCCGTGTTTCACCGCGCGCGCCGCGGATCCGCAGGCGTACAAGGTCACTCTCACCTCGGTGGGCAACAGCGAGATCGATCAGACGCTTAAAGCCACCTCTGACTTAGCGTCGCTGCGCACCTCGGCGCCCGTCAGCCCATTTGGTTTGATCGCGCGTGCGCGCAGCGATACGGATCGACTCAAGACCGCCTTGGAGAGCTTTGGATACTACGAATCCCAGGTGATCATCAACATCAATGGTTTGATGCTCACGGATCCAAGTCTGGCCGATACGCTCAGCGCGTTGCCGAAGGACAGCACGGCACAGGTGGCGGTCAACTTCAACTTGGGAACGCTGTACCACCTGCGCCGAATCGACATCGACGGAGAGGTGCCGGCAACGATAGACGCACGCGAAACGCTTGCCTTGAAGAGCGGCCAGCCCGCGGTGGCAGCCCTGGTGCTGGCCGGGGGCGCTCGCTTGCTCTCCGCACTGCAGGAGCAGGGCTACGCTTTCGCACAGGTAGATCCGCCAATTGCCTTCGAGGCGGCCGATGAGCCGGTGCTCGATTTGAGCTTTCATGTGGTCGGCGGGCGCAAAGTGAATATCGGAGAAATTCACATCGAGGGCTTGAAGCGAATTCACGAGTCGCTGCTGCGAAGGAGGTTGCTGATGCACACCGGCGATTCATACAGGCCTTCCTCGATTGAAGCCGCGCGCCGCGATCTGCTGGCCTTGAACGTGTTCGGTCAAGTCAGCGTGCAGATCGGCACGCAGTTGGACGAATCAGGCGGCGTGCCGATCACATTCAAGGTGCTCGAACGGCTGCGGCATGCGATAGCCTTGAATGCTGCCTATTCGAGCGATCTAGGCGGCAGCGGCGGGGCGACCTGGACCGACAGAAATGTATTTGGCAACGCTGAGCAGTTGAGTTTCGCCGCGAGCGTAATCAACCTCGGCGGCAGCGATACGACGGGAAGCGGATATAACACCAGCGTGAAGTACCTCATCCCCGAGTTCCTTCACCGCGATCAGTCGCTGGAATTCGCGGTGAGCGCCATCAAGCAGCAGCTGCTGGCCTACGATCAGACGGCGAAGACGGCCAGCGTTACCTTGAGCCGCAAACTCTCCAGCGTCTGGCGGGTGAGCGCGGGGCTGTCCACAACGGACGAGCAAATAATCCAAGTCACGAGCGTCATGAAGGCGTCGAATGGTGAATTGATGCCGCAGACCTTCAATTATACGTTGGTCGCGTTGCCCTTCAGTGTCGTCTACGACTCGACCGATCTGCCCACGCCGCTGGATGATCCACGCCATGGGTACCGTGGATCGGTGAAGTTGACGCCGACGTTTGCAATCGGGCATCCGAACGCGACGTTTCTCATTTCCCAGATCACAGTCGCCACCTATTTCGATCTGAACAATCTCTTCGCGATTGCTCCGGGCCGCAGCGTGCTTGCCGCCCGGGCACTCGCCGGCATCGCGCAAGGCGCCGGGGAATTGAGTCTGCCGCCAGATCAGCGCTTTTATGCCGGCGGCACGAGTACCATCCGGGGATACGGCTACCAGTTGGTGGGGCCGATGTTTCCGGGGACCGATATTCCTGTCGGCGGTACGGCGATCACGGCCGGAGGGTTGGAGTTTCGCCAGCGGTTCCATTCTAGTTGGGGTGCCGTGGCATTTGTGGACGCCGGACAGGTCAGTGCCAGCCTCAAGCCGCTGCCGAGCGATGTCCGTGTCGGCACCGGCGCGGGTGTGCGCTACTACACACCGATAGGGCCGATCCGGTTCGACATCGCCGTACCGGTGAACCGTCGTCAGGGTGATGACTCTTTCGAGGTCTACATTGGATTAGGACAGGCATTTTGATGCGACGCTCCCTGAAAGTTGCTGCTTGGGTGCTGGGCGCGTCGGCGCTGCTGCTCTTGCTCTTGATTGGGACCCTGTTGATCGTGGGAAACTCAGGCAAAGGCCGCGTTCAAATCGAAAGGCTGACTGCTCGGCTGACCGGTGGGCATGTGCAATTGTCAGGCTTGGCGGGGTCTTTTCCCGGCCATTTGACGCTGGAGCAGCTGCAGTTGCGGGACGCCGCCGGGGTTTGGTTGACAGCGACGCGAATCGAATTGGACTGGACGCCGCTCGCCTACCTTGAAGGCCGCCTACAGATTGATCGATTGCACGTCGCCTCCGTTGATATGGAGCGGTTGCCGCAAAGCTCTTCCACGCCCGGCAGCGCAGAGGCATCGATACCCCGCATCGATGTGGCTCAGGCATCCTTCGACATGCTGCATTTGGGAGCTCCATTGACCGGAGCGCCGACTTCACTGGCGGCCGCCGGCAGTGCTCATTTGCGGGACATTCACGACATGCTCTTTGACGCCGCTGCGCGGCGCATTGACGGTGACGGTGAGTATGAGCTGCATCTGCACTTCGACGCGAAGCGCATGGACGGTTCGCTCAAATTGCATGAGCCGGCCGGCGGACCGCTGGAGAACATTCTTACCTTGCCCGGCTTGGGCGCGCTGCAGGCCGCGGTGAGCTTGAGTGGACCACGCTCGGCGGAACAAGTCGAAATTTCGCTTCAGGCTGGCAATTTAAAGGGGCAGGCGCAGGGCAGCCTGAACTTAAGCGAATTGTCCGCTGACCTGGAGTTTTCGTTCGAAGCCGGCGCCATGAACCCGCGGCCGGACTTGGGCTGGGAGCACGCCGTGTTGAACGGCCGCTGGCATGGCAATGTGAAGTCGCCAAAAGCCGAAGGCCATCTTGCAGCCACACGACTGCGCATGCCCGGCAATACGCAGGTGGCGGCGCTCACAGCCGATCTTGCGGCAAATCTTGGCAACGCCGAACTGCATGCGCTCGCCCGCGGCTTGAGGATTCCGGGCGCGCAGCCCCGGCTACTGGAAGATGACCCGTTGCAGATCGACGCTTCAGTGCGCCTCGATGATCCGGCGCGCCGCCTCGAGGTCGCCGCCTCACATCGGCTGTTTTCCCTGCGCGGGCAAGCAGTGACTGCCGGTGAACAAAGTGCGACCGTGGAACTGCGGCTGCCAAATGTGATGCCGTTCGCCGCCTATGCGGCGCAGGAGCTGCGCGGCAGCGCCCTCATCAACGCTCGATTGAGTGGCTACCCCGGCGCCCTGCAAATAAAACTCGATGCCAGCGGCGCGCTCATTCCTGGCGCGCAAATTTGGGCACGCGCGGTCGGGGATCGGGCGAAATTGGAATTTTCAGGCTCATTCAAGGACGCTGCGCTCAACATCGACAATCTGAAATTCTCCGGTCGCACGCTCGTGCTGGCCGCGAACGGCAACGTCAGTGCCCGATCCATCAAGGCACGTTGGGATCTCGCATTGTCGGACCTCAGTGCCGTGTCACCGGTGCTGGCGGGCACGCTGAATGGGTCCGGATCGGTACAGGGTCCGCTCACCGCCCTTGCGGCCGAAGCGAGTCTCAGTTCCATGCTCTCGGTAAGAGGCTCGCAAAGCGGTGCGCTGACCGCCGAGGTAAAGGTGAGCGGCCTACCGTCCACGCCCGCAGGCACGCTGATCGCGAGAGGGTCTCTGGACGGAGCGCCGCTGAACCTGGATGTTGCGATGGAACGCAGCGCCGAGAGGGCATTGCACGCGATCATTCATCGGGCAAATTGGCGCAGCGCGCACATGGATGGCGACATCACGCTGGCCACTGACAAGGCGCAGGTGCATGGCCGGTTGGTACTGGCGGTCGCGCAGCTTCAGGACTTGCAGCATCTTCTCGGTATCGATATTGCCGGCGGCGTTGCCGGAAACCTTGCTTTGCGTCCTGATGGGCAGCGCACTCGCGCGCACCTGCAGATCGATGCGCAAGACCTGCTGCTGTCTGGCCTTTCGGGAAGCGCCCATGTATCGGGTGATGGTTTTACGGATTCGTTCGAATTCAATGCCGGCGTCAACATTCCGAAATTGAACGGTGCCGCCGCCAGTCTCGAGGCGAGCGGCAATGTGAACCTCGATTCCAGCGAAGTTTCGCTGGCCGGCGTGCTGGGCAACTACCGGGGACAGAAATTTCATTTGCTCGAGCCTGCGCGAATCCACTTCGCGAGCGGGCTGTCGGTTGATGCGCTCAAACTTGCGTCGCAAAAGGCTGAATTCGACCTGCAAGGACAAATTGCGCCGACGCTCGAGCTGCGAGCATCGCTGCGCAATGTGCAACCCGCGCTCATCAATCTCTTCCTGCCGAATCTCCTGGCGGCCGGCGTCATCGACGCAAATGCTGATCTGCATGGCAGCTTTGCCAGGCCGTTCGGCGAGATCACCGTCCACGCGCTGGGGATTCAGTCCGCGGATGACGCGGCACTGGGATTGCCACCCGCCAATATCCGCCTGACCGCCGGCCTGCGCGGACACACGGCCGACATCGACGCGCGATTGGACGCGGGTGCCGCATCGCAATTAAGCGCCGTCGGCGAAGCCCCGCTCGCGATCGACGGCGCAGTCGACATGAAAATCAACGGGAAGCTCGATGTCGGTGTGATGAACGCATTTCTCGAAGCACGCGGTCAGCATGCCTCGGGTCAGATCGATATCGATGCGACCCTCACCGGCAGCGTTGCGGCGCCTCTGATCACGGGCACGCTGGATCTTAAAAACGGCAAGGTCAACGACTACGGGCGCGGAGTCAGTCTCACCGACATCACCGCGCAAATTGCCGGCAACGAAGGAGCGCTGCAAATCAAGAGTTTTACTGCCTCAGCCGCACCGGGCACCGTGTCGCTGAGCGGTTCGGTCGGGATTCTGCAAAAAGCAATACCGGTTGATCTGAAAATTACCGCGCGCAACGCCCAGCCGATCATGAGCAAATTGGTCACCGCGAATCTGAATGCTGATCTTGCCATCAAGGGCACGGCTCGCGAACGTCTTGATCTGATCGGCAGCGTGCACCTCAACCGCACGTTGATAGGCATTCCGAACGGACTGCCGCTCAACGTCGCGGTGCTCGACGTTCGCCGGCGGGGCAAAAAGACCGTGATGGTTCCCGGCAAGCCGCTGGTCATCGGTCTGGATGTATCCGTGGAAGCGCCCCAAGAATTTCTGGTGCAAGGGCGAGGGCTGGATGCAGAAATGGGCGGAGACTTGCATATCAGCGGGACCACCGATTCGCCATTCGTCACCGGGGGGTTCGATCTGCAGCGCGGCAGCTTCTCACTCGCCACCGGCAGACTGAATTTTACCTCAGGGCGCGTGAGCTTCAATGGCGCCGGGCTCAAGAGCAAGATCGATCCGACTCTGGATTTCACGGCGCAGGCGACCATCGGCGATACGACGGCCATCATGCACATCACAGGACTTGCCGATGCACCGCAGTTCGATTTCACGAGCAGCCCCGCAAGGCCCCAGGATGAAATCATGGCGCTGCTGCTGTTCGGCGCGCCCACTCAACAGCTCACGCCCCTGCAGTTGGCGCAAGTCGGCGCGGCGCTGGCATCGTTCAGTGGAGTGGGGGGCAACGGCAGCCTCAATCCGCTGGTCAAGATCCAGAGAAGCTTGGGCTTGGACCGCCTGAGCGTCGGCGCCGGTACCAGTACTACGCCGACCGGGGCCGACACCGGCGCCAGCATCGCAGCAGGGCGCTATATCTCCAAGCGCGTCTACATCGAAGCCAAGCAGAGTACGACCGGCACCAGCCAGCTCGAAGCGGATGTGGATTTGACCAAGCACCTGAAGCTGCAAACCAGATTGGGAAACGGAACCGCGTCGGTTCAAGGAACCACGCCTGACAACGATCCTGGCAGCAGCGTCGGCCTGCGCTATCAATTTGAATATTAAAGAGCGCTTTCCGCGCTTACAATGAGGACCTCAGCCCCTAGGGAGATTGGAAAAGAATGGATTTGAATATCCGCGGATTGATATGCACTTCGATAGTGAGTCTCGCGCTCGGCGCATCATTGTCGCCGGCGGCGGAGCGCGCCCTCAGTGACGCTCCGGCCACCAAGATAGCGCTGGTGCCTGAACCCACCGAATCGCCGCGTTACCTGAAGGATGAGCGTCAGCAGAGCTCTGGCGCTGTGGTGATCGGCGGTCATTCCATCGGCTATCAAGCCGAGGCGGGCATCTTGGTGGTGCATGTCAAAGATCCTTTGGACGATGACCCTCCGCCGCCGCGCGAAGACAAGAGCGGACCGCCGCCGCCGCAGCCGCCGGAAGTCGGTATGTCGTATGTCGCTTATTTCCGCGGAGATAAAGAGGATGGCCACCGCGCCATCACCTTCATTTATAACGGCGGTCCGGGGTCATCGACCGTCTGGCTGCACATGGGTGCCTTCGGTCCGAAGCGGGTGGTCACGGCCGATGACACGCACAGCCCGGCGGCGCCATATCGTGTTGTCGACAATGAGTACACCTTGCTGGATGCCAGCGATTTGGTGTTCATCGATGCGCCGGGTACGGGATTTGGCCATTTGCGTGGGGCGGACAAGGAAAAGGCGTTCTATGGCGTGGACCAAGATGCCCATGCCTTTGCCAATTTCATTGTGGAGTTCCTGTCGCGGCACAATCGGTGGAACTCACCGAAGTATCTGTTCGGCGAAAGCTATGGAACGACGCGTTCGGCGGCGCTGGCAAGCATTCTCGAGAACGAGAAGTCCATGGACTTGAACGGCGTCATTCTCCTGTCGCAGATCTTGAATTTTGACAACAGCGTCGACGGTCCGCAGTTCAACCCCGGCATGGATTTGCCCTATGCACTGGCGTTGCCCACTTACACGGCAACGGCGTGGTATCACCACAAGCTGCAAACTCCGCCCCCCGCGCTGGAACCGCTGTTGCGCGAAGTGGAGATCTTTGCGATGACCGAATACCTGCAGGCACTCGCCGCTGGCTCAACTTTGAGCGCGGAGCACAAGTCACAGATTGCCGCAAAGCTGCACGATTACACCGGCCTGCCGGCCGAGTACGTGGAGCGGGCCAACCTGCGCGTGAACGGCGGAGAATTCGAAAAAACCTTACTGGGAGCCGAAATCACCACGGGCCGGTTGGACACACGATTTGCGGGTCCTACGATCGATCCGATGAGCAAGGAGGCTGACTACGATCCGCAATCAGCGGCCATTTCCTCGGCCTACGTTTCCGCGTTCAATGATTATGTCAGGACTGCCCTCAAATTCGGCGATAAGAAGACCTACAAGGCCGTGAATGATGTAAGCAAATTCTGGGATTTTCTGCACCAGCCGCCGGGATCGCCGACCAAGATACCCGGCCCCGTGAACGTCATGCCGGATCTGGCGGTTGCGATGAAGCAAAATCCCAATCTTAAGGTGCAATTGAACGGCGGATACTACGATTTAGCCACACCCTATTTCGCCGCTGAATATGAGTTGCGTCAGCTACCGATCCAGAGCACGCTCCAAGGCAACATAGAGATGCATTTCTATACTTCTGGGCATATGGTGTATGCCCATGAGCCGGATCTGAAGGCGCTGCATGCCAATGTTGCGGCATTTATCGATCGCACCAAGAGCGGAAGCGCAAAGTAGCGAATCGCCGAGACTCTTCTGAAAGTTTTAGGATAAGTCTGGATGACTATGTAAGAAATTCATTGCGCAATCCCCAAAAGTCTTTGATTTTAGGGGTAATTTCGTGATGGTACGCATATTGCTTGGGCTCGTATACGCACATGAGGGAGTGTCTGTATGGCTAATCAAATGCACGCTGAGTCCGCACTGGGCGAAGGATCGCCCACGACCGGGCAAGTACCCACGGCAACCGGTCCCGAGAACGCCTTGGCGCGATTCCGAGGCAGTGAACAGGCACGCGAATTATTGGCGCGCCTGTTTCGCCGTTACCCCGGCAGTCTCAATCTGCGCCTGTGGAACGGCGCGACCTTTCGCGTAGGCGCGAATGCCGCAACCGGTGCGGATTCCCCCTTTACCCTCGTGTTCCGCAATCCCGAGGCCGTCTGGTCGGCCGTGCTCGGACGCGACCCTCTGGCGCTTGCCGATGCCTATTTCAGGGGCGACCTGGACATCGAGGGGGATTTTTTCGCGGCCTTGAGCCTGAAGGATCATCTCGAGGTGCTGCAGATGCCCGTCGGGGAGAAGCTTCTGGCTGCCTTCAAGGCGCTGCATTTACGGATGCTGAATGCGGCAGCTCGTCACAGCGAGGCGCTGTTCGCCCCTTCACACGCGCCCAGGATCAAGGCGCACTCAAAGGCGGAGAATCGCGAGGCGATTCATTTTCACTACGACGTCTCGAACGAGTTCTATGCGCTGTGGTTGGATCGCGCGATGGTGTATTCCTGCGCGTACTTCGATGCTCCGGAGGTCGGCCTGGATGCCGCCCAACAGGCGAAGCTCGAGCATATTTGCCGCAAACTGTCGCTGAAGCCAGGAGAGAATTTTCTGGACATCGGTTGCGGGTGGGGCGCGCTCGTGATTTATGCGGCGAAGAACTATGGGGTGCGCGCGCACGGCGTCACCTTGAGCCCCCGGCAATTGAAAGTGGCGCGTGAGCGCATCGAACAGGCGGGCCTGACCGATAGGGTGAGCGTCGAATTGCTGGACTACCGGGATTTGCGCGGAGAGTCGATCTACGACAAGGTCGCCAGCGTGGGAATGTTTGAGCATGTCGGGCTGAAGAATCTTCCGGTGTATTTTTCGACCGTGCACCGTCTGCTCAAGCCTCGCGGTTTGTTCCTCAATCACGGCATCACCCACGATTCGGAAGGGTGGGAGCGGTCGGTATCCACCGAATTCATCAACCGCTATGTGTTTCCCGACGGACAGCTCGATACCATCGGGAATATTCAGCGCTTCATGGAGCGTTCGAAGTTCGAGATCGCCGATGTCGAGGCCCTGAGGCCGCACTATGCGATGACCTTGAGGCACTGGGTTGCGCGACTGGAGCGCAATCGATCGCGGGCGCTTTGTTACGTCAATGAGGCGACCTATCGTGTATGGCGGCTCTATATGGCGGCTTGCGCGCTGCAATTCGAGTCCGGAGAGATCGGCATCTACCAGGTGTTGGCGAATAAACGGACAGCCGGCGTCCCGGACCTGCCGTTGACTCGACGGCATCTGTACAGCTAGCGGGCGGTACAGCGAGCGGGGGCGGTACAGCCAGCGGGCGCGGTACAGCCGGCGGGTTAGCGGTCTACCTGTTTTTCCTTGATGGCATGCATCAGGGCGTGGGTATCCGCGGGCTTGCTCATTTCCGTCACTTCGTCATCGGGGCGCCCGCTCTGCGCCGTCCGATCGCGCCGCAGCTCATCGATGATTTGCAGGAGCTTGGTGACTTTCTGCTCGGTCAACAGGTTGATTTGCAGGTCAAGATGCGCGCGATGCTCCCCGATATGCGCCATGCGATTTTGGCGAATCAACACCGCGACGGTGAGCAGCAGGGCGTTGGAACTCACCAGTCCTTGCAGCCAGGGGAATGGCGGTGCATCCACATGCTGCCAACCATGGCGCAGACCCCAAGTATTCACGACAACCCAAAGCACGATGAAGACGACAACGAAAGCAAAGTATGCCGGGCTGCCGAAGAATCCGCTGATGCGCTCGATGGCAAGCTGGATGCCGGAGATCTGCGCCTCTTCGCCGTCTTGGAAGCGCGATAGCAGCTCCAGATTCTCCTTGGCGGAGGAAGGCAGTCTTGCCGTTGCGGGATGTTCATTGGCCATACACCTAACGATACGCCCATGCGCACCGGAGTTCGCCGGGCAGCAAACACGACTCTCACTGTAGGCAACCTCTTACATCAGCCCCGCGCTTTCCACGCCTAGACTCACGAACAGCCCTACTGCACATTGATCTCCCCGGTAGCGAAAAGGAATTGCCCATGCGATCTATCATCGGCTCAGCGGCGGCGGCCGTGGCGCTGTCCATCCTGTCGTTGCCGGCCCAGGGCAGCAACACCGACTGGCCCACCTACAATCGCACCCTGACCTCCGATCGCTATGCGACGCTGGAAGCGATCGATAACAAGAACGTGACGGGTCTCAAAGTCCTGTGCACTTTTGATACCGGCGAGCAAGTCTCCTTTCAAACCGGACTTGTCCAAGTGGATGGCGCGTTATTCGCGACCACGGAACGCGATACCTTTTCCATTGATCCGAATAACTGCAAGCAGAATTGGCGCAGCCATGAGGATTCGCCCTCCGGCGATCTGAAGGTGAACCGTGGGCTGGCATGGCTGGATCACCGTGTGTTCAGGGGAACTGCGGACGGCAAGGTGATTGCTTACGATGCCAAGAACGGTAAGCGCCTCTGGGCGACCGTGATAGCCGATGCGTCCAAAGGCGAGTCGGTGACGGCGGCGCCAATCGCCTGGAACGGAATGGTGTTCATCGGCAATGCCGGCGGCGACAACAAGGGCGTGAAGGGCCGCATGTATGCGCTCGACGCAAAGGACGGCCACATCGTGTGGGAATTCTACCTGGTGCCCAAGGGGCCGGGCGATCAGGCGCGGGGGCCGGCGGCGCCTACACCTAAGTCGCTGGATGCAGCGACGTGGAAGGAGGCCAAAGGATTTCCCATCACGGGCGGGGCCACTTGGACCTCCTATTCGTTGGATCCGGTAACGGGCCTGTTGTATGTGCCTTCCGGTAATCCGGCGCCCGATTTTCTCAAGGAGCCCCGACCAGGGGAGAACCTGTTCGCCAGCTCCGTCGTGATACTCGACGCCAAAACAGGCGCGTTCCAAAGACACTTCCAACTGGTCAAACGCGACTTCCATGATTGGGACGTGTCCTCGCCGCCGGCGCTATTCCTGAGCAAAGTCGGTCATCGCATGCTGGCCGAGGCGCCGAAGGACGGGCACTTGTACTTGATTGATCTGAATACCGGCAAAACCGTCTACCGCAAGCCAGTCACGACGGTATCCAATGTGGAAGCGCCGATGACTTCGCAGGGGACGCGATTTTGCCCCGGGGCACAGGGCGGAGCGGAGTGGAACGGCCCCGCGTTTGACCCTGCGGACAATCTCATCTTTACCGGGGAAGTGGATTGGTGCACGACCGTGCAAGCGGTCGCCGTGAACTCTCTGGAGAGCGTGCCCGTCGGTAAGCCATGGAGCGGCGCGACCCAGGGTTTTGGCAAACAGGATGATCAGAAAATGTGGTCGGGCTGGATGACCGCCAGCGATGCGGACACCGGCGAGCGCAAATGGCAATTCCACGCGCCCTTCCCGCTGATGGGGGGAGTGACGCCCACGGCCGGCCGATTGGTCCTGTTCGGCGACATGGGCGGAAATCTATACGCGTTCGACGCGACGAGGGGTACGAAACTGTGGTCGAAGGATCTTGGCGGCGCGATTGGCGGCGGAGTCATCACCTATGACACCGGCACCGGACAAAAGATAGCGGTCGCAGCGGGCATGACTTCGCCCATCTGGCCGACGCCCAAAATCAACGGCAAGATCGTCATTCTGGGGCTGTAAACGGCGCGGCTGCGCACAGCAGGCGCAGCGAACTCATTTGTTCCCCCCACCACAGGCCGATCATTCGGCTGAAGTCTGCGCCCTGCAATCCATGGCGCGCCGGGTGATCGGTTCTTCAATTCTTGAGGCGGTATCCGGTCTTGAATATCCACGCGACCAACCCGAGGCAAATGACGAAGAAGCCTACAGTCATAGCTAAGCTGATACCGACGCTGACGTCGGCTGCGCCGTAGAAGCTCCAGCGAAAACCGCTGATCAAGTACACGATGGGATTGAAGAGACTGAAGGTGCGCCAGGCGGGCGGCAGCATGTCGATGGAATAAAAGGCGCCGCCCAAAAACGTCAGCGGCGTGATGATCAGCATCGGGATGAACTGCAGATGCTCGAACCCTTTCGCCCAGATGCCGATGATGAATCCGAACAAGCTGAAGGTGCATGCCGTCATCAGCAGGAAAGCCACCATCCAAAATGGATGCAGGATCTTGATGGGTACGAACAGCGATGCCGTCGCCAGAATGATCAATCCCAGCACCACCGATTTGCTCGCCGCCGCCCCGACGTAGGCGATCACGATCTCCGCATACGACACCGGCGCCGACAGCAGCTCGTAAATCGTGCCGGTGAACTTCGGGAAATAAATACCGAAAGACGCGTTCGACAGGCTCTCCGTAAAAAGTGCCAGCATGATCAGGCCCGGTACGATGAATGCACCGTAACTGACGCCGCTGGTCGTGACCAGCCGCGAACCGATCGCCGCACCGAAAACCACGAAGTACAGAGAGGTGGTGATGACCGGAGTCACCAGGCTTTGCACCAGCGTGCGCAGCGCCCGCGCGATCTCGAATTTATAGATCGCCCAAACTCCATGGCGATTGAACGAATGAATCAGGACTGGACTGTTCATGTGCGCTCGGTCACCAGATTGACGAAGATATCTTCGAGTGAACTTTGGTGTGTCTGCAGATCCTTGATCACGATCGACAGCTCGCTCAAGCGCTTGAGCAGCACGGAGATATCGACGCTGTCCGCGCTGTCGACGGTGTACACCAGATCGTTACCGTCGGCTTTGAGCTCCAGAGCCCAGGACTGCAGTTCGGCCGGGATTTGCTGCAGGGGCGTCTGAAGATGCAGCGTGAGCTGCTTCTTGCCGAGCTTCTTCATCAGTTCCCTCTTGTCCTCGACCAGCATCAGGGTGCCTTTGTTGATGACGCCGATTCTATCGGCCATCTCTTCCGCCTCTTCGATGTAGTGCGTGGTCAAAATAATGGTCACGCCTTTTTCTCTCAGTCCCCGTACCAGATTCCACATGTCGCGCCGCAATTCGACATCCACGCCGGCGGTCGGCTCATCCAGGAAGAGGATTTGCGGCTCGTGAGACAGCGCCTTCGCGATCATGACGCGGCGCTTCATGCCGCCCGACAAGGTCATGATCTTGCTATTGCGTTTGTCCAGCAGCGATAAATCGCGCAGCAACCCCTCGATGAATCGGGGATTCGGCGCCCGGCCGAATAGGCCGCGGCTGAAGGAGACGGTGGCCCACACCGTTTCAAATGCATCGGTGCTCAATTCCTGAGGCACCAAGCCGATCATTGATCGGGCGGCACGATAGTCGCGCACGATATCGTGGCCATCCGCAGTGACCGTGCCGGCACTGGCCGTCACGATGCCGCAGATGATGTTGATCAGCGTCGTCTTGCCGGCGCCATTCGGTCCCAGCAACGCAAAGATCTCGCCCTTGGCGATATCGAGATTGACGAGCTTCAAGGCTTGAAAGCCTGAAGCGTACGATTTGGTTACACCGTTGATCGAAACGATGGGATGCATGGGCCTCACCGGCCGATGCGCTGGACCAAGGCGCGCGTAAAATCCGCCGTGCTCGCATGGCCGCCCAAATCGCCGGTTCGAACCTGGTCAAGATTCAGGGTCTGGTCGATGGCGGTTCGCAAGCGCGTTGCCATGTGCGGTAAGTGGCAGTGGTCCAGCATCATCGCGGCGGCGAGCAACAGGGCGATCGGGTTGGCGATACCTTTGCCGGCGATGTCCGGTGCGGAGCCGTGAACCGCTTCAAAAATGGCGGCGTCAGCGCCGATATTTCCCCCGGGCGTCATTCCCAAGCCGCCTACCAAGCCCGCAACCAAATCGGACAGGATGTCGCCGAACAGATTGGTGGTCACCAAGACGTCGAATTGCCAAGGGTTTAATACCAGCTTCATGGCGCAGGCGTCGATGATGACGGTTTCCAGGATGAATTTTCCCTTGTACTTGCGTTCGTACAACTCCTGACCGGTCTCCAAGAAAATTCCTGTCAAGGCTTTCATGATGTTGGCCTTGTGCACGATCGCGACTTTCTTTCTCCCCGTCGCGATGGCATGTTGAAAGGCAAACTCCAGCAGGCGTCGGCTTCCCTGACGGGTATTCACGCCCGTGGCCATGGCCAGCGCATGCGGGTCGTCATCGATTTGGATATAGTGCTCGTGGCCGATATACAAGCCCTCGAGATTTTCTCTCACCACCACGAGATCGATATTGTCGAAGCGGCCGCCGGGAATCAACGTTCGAGCCGGCCGCAGATTGGCATATAGCTTGAATTCTTCCCTCAGCCGAACATTGGATGATCGGTAGCCGCCGCCCGACGGCGTCTCGAGCGGCCCTTTGAGTGCGAGCCTGTTGCGTTTGATGCTCTCGATGGTTTTGGGCGGAAGAGGGTCGCCCGCGGTTTTCACGCCTTCCAAGCCGGCAATCTGCCGATCCCATTCGAACGGCGCGCCGAGAGCGTGCAGCGCAGCGAGGGTCGCATCCATAATTTCAGGGCCGATCCCGTCTCCGGGGATCAGCGTGGCAGGAATCCGTTGAGGCATCGAGGGTTCTCACGCTAATAGGGCAGCGGCTAGGATACGCGAACTCGCTCATCTAAACTGCCTGCAGCTTTGAGGACTCCGCCCATGAACATTGACGAAGTGATTTCTGCGACAGTGCGCTGGGTGGAGAAGTCGGTCATCGGTCTTAACCTTTGCCCGTTCGCCGAAAATCCTCACCGAGGCGGCCGGGTGCGTTTTTATGTCAGCGAGCAACGAAGCGCCGCTGGCTTGCTGGAAGATCTCAAGACAGAGTTGACTCGCCTCGCCAAGGCAGATCCAGCGCAATGCGAAACCACACTGCTGATTCACCCCGGGGTCTTGACGGACTTCATCGAGTACAACAATTTCCTCGAGGTATGCGACGCCGCGGTCGCCGAGCTGGATCTGGAGGGTGAATTGCAGGTGGCCAGCTTTCACCCGCAGTACCAGTTCGCAGGAACTCAGCCGGAGGATATCGAAAATTATACCAACCGCTCTCCCTACCCGATATTGCACTTGCTGCGCGAGGCAAGCGTGGAGCGCGCCGTCGCCGCCGTCGGCGATACCGATGAGATATACCTCAGGAATATTCGCACGCTGCGAACCCTGGGGTATGCGGGCTGGCAGCGTCTATGGGGTGATGAGTGATTTGCGCATGGGGATGAATTCAATGACCTCGCCGGATCCCACGTCGAAGTGCACCATGAGACTGCCGACATAGCCGCGAGCGGCATAGAGCTTCACGCCGGGAAGCGTCGCCATGAGTTCAACGAGAGTATAGCCGTGTGCGCGTGCTTGCCGCTCGCAATGATCGAGCAGCAAAGACCCGATGCCGCGGCGGGCATTGCCGGGATCGACGAAAAAGGCGCGGATCTTCGCCGCTTCAGTCGCGGGGTCGAGGGTCGATGAATCACGCCCGGCGCGGGCATCGCCGCCGAACAGCGTCGATCGGAAGCTCCATCCGCCGCAGCCGACGATCTGGCCGCCATCTTCGACCACGTAGTAGGTCGCGTCGGCCAGCAATTGGCTGTCGACGCCGAACGCCCCGCGCAATGCGCCTTCAATTTGCGCCGGACGGTAGTCCGCCGTGCTCAACCCGCGGGCGGAGCGAGCGATCAGCGCATTGAGCGCAGGGATGTCGGCAAGCGTGGCTTTGCGTAGCGAGAGGGACATTAAGTTCAAAGTGTAGCGCGTCGCGAAGTCATGAAACAGGCCGCCTCAGGATCGGGCGAAGCTCGACCCATAGCGAACTCATTGTACGCAGTGCTTTCGACAGCGAATCGCAGCGGCTCGTCTTCGCCGGGGTGGCGCGCACCGCAGAGTCGCTTCTGTATGGGTCGCAAAATGCAGCGCCGGAAACTTTGGACCAGGTGATGCGCCAGGGTCAGGCGCTTCTGATGCAACTGTCCAGTTCCACCGGCGCGCCTTGAAAGAGCGACTCGTTACACTTGGTTTGGCGATAGCCGCATTGCTCCTGTGCTACGCATTATTCCTGCCAAAACCCGCAGTCGAGCCCTCGGCACCGCCGCGACCATTGAGCACGGAACAGGGTCCGACGGGCTATCAGGCGGCCTGGCGCTGGCTGGATGCAGAACATATCCCCGTCACTGCATGCGCTTACCCGGTGTCCGCCCTTGCATCGCGACTTCTAGAATTGGGTGGTACAAAAAATAAATGATCGCCGCCGGCAATACACTCAACAGCGCTCCCGGCGTTTTGAGGTTCAAAGTCATGTGGAATACATAATATGCGAGGAGCAGCCAGGCAGAGGCGAGTAGCAGCCGGATATGCCAGTCGATCACGAAGGCGTAGCTCCGGGTCCCCGGACCCGCGATGCTCAACGTCAGGTCGACGCCGGTGACGCTGTGTACGGTTAACCGATCATCCGTCATTGTGAATTGCAGCCTAACGCGGCCGCGCTAGTCCGGCGCACGTTGCGGCGGATTGCGAGAATCTCGCCCATAGTAGTCGGGATAGTCGCTGCTCAAGCCCTTGAACCGCCGGTGTACCCACAGATACTGATCCGGCACCAAGCGGACCTGCGCCTCGAGCAATCGGTTGTAACGCCCGACATCCTCTACCGGATCGGCGCTGGGGAAATTCTCGAAGGCAGGTCCGATGACCACCCGGTAGCCGGCATTGCCCGGAAGCCGCTCCCCAAAATAGGTCATGACGGCGGCGCCGGAAATGCGCGCCAAGCGTGAGGTCGCCGGGTTGCTGGCGGCAGGGATGCCGAAGAACTTGACCATGGCTGCCCCTTTGTTGCGGTAACTCTGGTCTGGTGCGAACCACACGGCTTCGTTCTTCTTGAGGGCACGAACCATGGTCCGTATATCGTCTTTGGGGATGGGATTTCCGTGGCGGCAGAAGCTGGTGTACATGATATGCGACAGCAGTGCGTTCTTCATGGGGCGATACACGACGTTCAGGGGCACCACGGTACCCAAAATCCGGGTCGAGATTTCGATGGTGGTAAAATGACCGCCGACCAGGATGGCGCCGCGGCCCTTGGCCAGGGCCGCTTGCAGATGATGCAGCCCCTGCACATCGGCGATCTTGTTGAGGCGGGTATCGCTGCTCCACCAGGTGTCGGCCGTCTCGCATAGGGCCATCCCTAAGCTTCGGCAGTGCCGATCGAGCAAGTCGGAGCGTTCGCTTTCCGACAACTCGGGTAGACATAGCGCGATGTTTCGGCGCGCGATGCGCATGTAACTCAAGGGGAGATGCCGCAGCAGCACGCCAATCGCGTTGCCCACGCGGCGTTGCGCCGGGAAGGGCAGCAGTTCCACCGCACGCATGACCGCCAATCCGACCCAGGTGATCCAATACTTGGGCAGGAAGAAGGCTAGGGGCATCCGAGTGCGGTCATAAATAGGGGATTGTGGCGTTCTGCGGCAGGCGCAGAGAATAGCTGCCTCGGGGCGAGGTTGCCAGGATTGTTGCATGGCAGCATCGCGTGGTTGGCGGAAGAATATTCGTACTAATCAGTAAATTGCTGTAATATCCGCGCCGGTTCGTGATTTCTACTTGGTTCGTTTCTGGTCACCGCGCCGCTCCGGCGTCACCTTGGCCACAACCCACAAAGCAGGTTTCTTCGATCCAGGTGGCTGGCATTCCGCTTAAAGATTCTCAAACGTAGGCACGCGTGACCGGCCGATAGTTTCTTTTGCAGTAGGTATTCTTCACATGACGAAAATGTATGTTGGCAATCTCCCGTTCTCGATGGACGAATCCGCAGTGCGCGCGCTGTTCGAAAAGCATGGCGCCGTACAGTCGGTGGCGTTGATCAATGATCGCGACACCGGTCGGCCCCGCGGCTTCGGCTTCGTTGAAATGGCGAGCGCAGATGCTGCGCGCGCTATGCAGGCTTTGAACGGCCACGACGTCGACGGGCGAGCGCTGAAAGTGAATGAGGCTCAGGAACGCACCGGTGGCGGTGGTGGTGGTGGCGGCGGTGGTGGCGGCGGCGGCGGATCGCGTGGTCCGAAGCGCTGGTAACAGTGTTTAAGATTTGAGCGATGACTTAAGGCCGCCGCAACGCGGCCTTAAGTTTTTTAAGATGGGCGTGCGCGATCAGGGTTTACGCCCGATGTCGCATTGCCTATAATCGCGGCCCTCGGCGGAGGGCTGGGTTTGGCTTTGTGGCTGGAAACCGTTGGGTGGCACGGGCCCCCAAGGGTTCTGCGGCTGTTTGTCTGGCCCCTTCTAGGGGCTTTTTCGTTGCTGGATAAGGGGGCCGATGGTCCCCTTTTTTGTTTTTGTGTTGGGGCTTTCAAAATGCGTGATGCCTTGATGCGCTTGTTAGAGCCGCCGATCGAGGCGCTTCAGTTTGAGTTGGTGGACATCGAGTTTGTGCGCGAAGGGCGCGGTGGGGTCTTGCGGATCTTCATCGATCGGCCAACCTCGGGCGATGCGGTCACGGTGGATGATTGTGCGCGCGTAAGCGGTGCGGTAAGCCAGGTGCTCGAGACCCAGGATCCGATCAAGGGGCATTACACGCTGGAGGTTTCCTCACCGGGTTTTGATCGGATTTTGCGCACGCGTGCGCATTTCGAGCGGTTCTTGGGCGAACGGATCTTTGCCGAGCTGAAGTTGCCGATGAACGGGCGGCGGCGTTTTGCCGGGGTATTGAGGTCGCTGGTTGGCGACACGATTGTAGTGGAAGTCGACGGCGAGGCGCATAGCCTGCCGCTCGATCGAATTCAGAAGGCGAGATTGCGGCCGGAGTGAGCAGGAGTCTCTAGTTTTATGAACAAAGAAATTTTGATGGCCGTCGATGCGGTCTCCAACGAGAAAGGCGTCGACAAGGAAATTATATTCGACGCGCTCGAAGCCGCGCTCGCGTCCGCGACCCGCAAGAAACATGGCGAGGAGCTGGATGTACGCGTCGCGATCAACCGCAAGACCGGCGGGTACGATACTTTTCGGCGTTGGAAAGTGTTCGCCGACGACTCGACCGAACTGGAAGTGCCGGAGCGCGAACTGCGGTTGGACGATGCGCGCGAAATCGACAAAGACGTCGAGCCGGGCGGGTATGTCGAGGAGCCGATGGAATCGGTGCCTTTCGGGCGAATTCTCGCGCAGACCGCCAAGCAGGTCATCGTGCAAAAGGTTCGGGAGGCCGAACGCGCACAGGTGGTCGATGCGTACAAGGATCGCGCCGGAACCTTGGTCAGCGGCATCGTCAAGCGAGTGGATCGCAACGGCGTGTATGTCGACCTCGGAGCCAATGCCGAAGGCTTCATCGCGCGCGAGGAAATGATTCCGCGCGAACCCGTGCGTTCCCAGGACCGCATCAAGGCCTACTTGAAAGAAGTGCGCACGGAGCCGCGCGGACCGCAGCTGTTCTTGTCCCGCACGGCGCCTGAGTTCCTGATCGAATTGTTCAAGCTGGAAGTGCCGGAAGTCGGCCAAGGCCTGATCAACATTCTTGCGGCGGCCCGCGATGCGGGCGTGCGCGCGAAAATCGCCGTGCGCAGCAATGACCCGCGCGTCGATCCGGTGGGCGCGTGCGTCGGCATGCGCGGCTCGCGCGTGCAGGCCGTATCGAATGAAATCGCCGGCGAGCGCGTCGACATCATTCCGTTCGACGACAACAACGCACAGTTCGTCATCAATGCCATGGCGCCCGCCGAGGTCACCTCCATCGTCGTCGATGAGGATTCGCACTCGATGGACATCGCCGTATCCGAAGACAAGCTCTCGCAGGCCATCGGCCGGGGCGGCCAAAATATCCGTTTGGCCAGCGAATTGACGGGTTGGGAATTGAACGTCATGAGCGAATCGCAAGCCGAGGCGAAGAGCGAGACCGAGTCCTTGGCGCTGCGCGAGACCTTCATGAAGCAGCTCGATGTCGATGCCGACGTCGCCAGTATCTTGGTGCAGGAGGGCTTTTCGACCATTGAAGAGATCGCCTATGTGCCGGCCAGCGAATTGAACGGCATCGAGGAGTTCGACGAGGAGATCGTCAAGGAGCTGCGCACGCGGGCACGCGATGTGCTGTTGACGCAGGCGATCGCCAGCGAGGAATCGATGGATGGCGCGGAGCCCGGTCCGGATTTGATCGAGATCACCGGCGAGACCCTGGGCAAGGTATTGGCCCGCAAAGGGGTTCGTACGCGGGACGATCTGGCGGACTTGGCCGTCGATGAATTGGTAGAGATGGGCAGCGTCGATGAGAAGAAAGCCGGCGAACTGATCATGAATGCCCGCAAGCACTGGTTCGCGGAAGAAGCTAAGGTTTAGGAGCAAGTATGGCAGATGTAACCGTCGCGCAATTCGCTGAGGCGCTGAAGGTTCCGGTCGATCGGCTGCTGCAGCAGCTGGATCAAGCCGGCATCAAAGTCGACGGCGCCGAAGACATGATCAGCGAAGACGCCAAGCACGAGCTGCTGACGCATCTGCGCCGTAGTCACGGCCATGACGAGTCCCAGGGCGATGCCGCTCCGCGCAAGATTACCCTGCGCCGCAAATCGCAGTCGGAGCTGAAACTCGCCAGCCCGCAGGGCCGCGCGCGTACCGTGAATGTCGAGGTGCGCAGCAAACGCACCTACGTGAAGCGCGAAGTGCTTGAAGATCAGGCGCGGCATCAGCAAGAAGAAATCGACAAGCAACGCGAGACCGAGGAGCAGGCCAAGGCGGCGCTGGAGCGTGCGGAGGCTGAACGGCTCGAGAAGGAGCGGCTGGACCGCGAGCGTCAAGAGGAAGAGAGCCGGCGGCGCAGCGACGAAGAGAATCGCAAGCGCACCGCCGAGGAAGAAGCACGCCGCGCCGCCGAGGTTCAGGCGCGTGAAGTGGCAGAGCGCGAGCGTAAGGCCGCCGCGGCAAAGCCCGGCAAGGCCGTGCGCGAGGTGGTGGACGACAAGGCGACCCGCTACGGCCGGCAAGAGCTGCACATCGTCGGCGATGTGAGCTCACGGCATAAGAAGAAAAAATCCCGGGACGGGCGCCGCCGCTCGGTGGGCGGAGATACGGATACCAAGCATGGTTTCGAGATGCCGACGGCGCGCGTGGTGCGCGAAGTGGCGATCGGCGAGGCGATGACGGTCGGCGAGCTGGCCCAAAAGATGGCGGTCAAGGCCACCGAAGTCATCAAAGTCATGATGAACATGGGCGTGATGGCGACGATCAATCAAATGATCGAGCAGGACACCGCGGTGCTGGTGGTCGAGGAGATGGGCCACACGGCCGTGCTGCGCAAGGAAAATATCATCGAGGACGATTTGCAGGGGGAGACCGATTCTTCCCTCGAAGTTTTACCGCGACCGCCGGTTGTCACTGTCATGGGGCACGTCGATCACGGCAAGACCTCCTTGCTCGACTACATTCGGCGCAGCAAAGTGGCTGCGGGCGAGGCGGGCGGCATCACCCAACATATCGGCGCGTACCATGTCGAAACCGCCAAGGGTATGGTCACCTTTCTCGATACGCCCGGCCACGCGGCATTCACCTCGATGCGCGCGCGCGGCGCACAGGTCACGGATATCGTGATTTTGGTGGTGGGCGCCGATGACGGGGTCATGCCGCAGACGGTCGAAGCGATTCAGCATGCGCAGGCGGCGAAAGTACCCATCGTCGTGGCGCTCAACAAGATGGACAAGCCTGAAGCCGATGCGGAAAAGGTCAAGCAGGAACTGACCAAGTACGGCGTCATCCCCGAGGAGTGGGGCGGCGAGAATATTTTCGTGCCGGTTTCGGCGCGCACCGGTCAAGGCGTCGATCAGTTGCTCGACAGCATTTTGTTGCAGGCCGAGGTGCTCGAATTGAAGGCACCCACCGCGGGTCTTGCGGCCGGCTACGTCATTGAATCGAGCCTCGAGAAAGGCCGCGGAGCGGTGGCCACCGTGCTGGTTTTACGCGGTACGTTGAAATTGGGTGATCCGCTGCTCATCGGTCAGGAGTTCGGCCGGGTGCGTGCCTTGTTCGATGAGGCCGGCCATCCGGTCGACTCAGCCGGACCCTCCATTCCGGTGGTAGTGCTGGGCTTGTCCGGCGCGCCGAATGCCGGCGATGAATTGCTGGTGGTGGAGAGCGAGCGCAAGGCCCGCGAAGTGGCCATGCATCGGCAATCGAAATCGCGCGACGTCAAATTGGCGGCGAAAGCGACCAACATGCAGGACGTGTTTTCGACCATGGGCGAGAACAAGGCTGACCTGGTACAGCTGCTGGTGAAAGCCGATGTACAGGGCAGTGCCGAAGCACTCCGCGATTCGCTGAATGGCTTATCGACGGGTGAGGTGGCAGTCAATATCGTGGCCTCCGGCGTAGGCGGTCTCACCGAGTCCGACGTCACGTTGGCGGCAGCCTCGAAGGCGCGCATCATCGCCTTCAATGTGCGCGGTGATGCGGCTGCGCGTGCTGCGATCAAGGAACATGGGGTCGATGTTCGCTACTACAGCATCATTTACGAGGCCATCGACGACATCAAAGCCGTGCTCACGGGCATGCTTTCGCCGGAGGTCAAGGAACAGATCGTGGGGCTTGCTGAAGTACGCAGCGTCTTCCGCTCGAGTAAATTCGGCACGGTTGCAGGGTGCATGGTCATCGATGGCTATGTACGCCGCAATTTCCCCATTCGCGTGCTGCGCAACAACGTGGTCATCTTCGAGGGCGCTTTGGAATCCCTCAAGCGCTTCAAGGACGATGTGAACGAGGTACGCGCAGGAACCGAGTGCGGCATCGGCGTGAAGAATTACAACGATGTCCAGGAAAAGGATCAGATCGAGTGCTACTCACGAGTAGAAGTTGCCAGAACTCTTTAAAGGCGCGGGACGCCACCTTTGACGGGGTATTGCCATGCGCTTCGCGCAACTATTAACGGGGTCGAAGCGACCCCGTCCTATAGTGCTCGCTGCGCGAGCATGAGAGTGGATCTAAAACCAGGGCGCACCAGTACAACGCATGGCAAAAGATAACCCTCGGGCAAAAAGGCTCGGTGAACAGATTCAGCGCGAGCTGACCGATCTGCTGCGCCGCGACGTCAAGGACGAGCGCATCGGCAATGTGACGATCACGGCCGTCAATGTCACGGGTGACTTGCGCACGGCGCGTGTCTACTACCTGGTATTTGGCAAGGAAGGCCCGGACCCGAAGGTCCAGCAGGGACTGACCAGTGCCGCGGGCTTCCTGCGCAATGCATTGTCCAAGTCGCTGATGATTCGCTACACGCCTACGTTGACCTTCGAACTCGATACCTCCATCGAGCACGGCGTAAGGCTGACCCAGCTGATCGACTCGCTGAAGAAGCCAGCTTCGGGCGATGCTGCGCAGCCCGGCGATGCTGCACGGCCCAACGATGCCGCAGAATCCGGCAGCAGTACGGATCACGACCACATCATTGACGAAGGCTGAGCAGTGTGGCCGTCGATATCCACGGGATTTTATTGCTCGATAAGCCGCTGGGTTTGAGTTCCGCCGGTGCGGTCGCGCGCGTAAAACGCCTGTTCAATGCGCGCAAGGCGGGGCACACCGGGTCGCTCGATCCGCTGGCCTCCGGCTTGCTGCCGATTTGCTTTGGCGAAGCCACCAAGTTCGGTGCACAGCTGTTGGAGGCCGACAAGACTTATCGCGTGACGGTGCGTCTCGGTGAACGCACACCCAGTGCGGATCGCGAATCGGAAGTGATAGAGACCCGCGCACTGCCTGCTTTCTCGCGAGAGCAGCTGCAGCAGGCGCTGGCGCAGTTTCCGCGGGACTACCGGCAAGTGCCGCCCATGCATTCCGCCCTGAAGCAGGACGGCAAGCCCTTGTATGAATACGCGCGCGCCGGCATTACCCGCGAGCGGGCGGCGCGGGCCATCGTCATTCACGAGCTGCAGTTGCTCGATTGGCAGGTGCCGGATCTGAGCTTTGATGTGCGCTGCACGAAGGGTGCCTACATCCGCGTGCTCGCGGAAGATCTGGCGGCGCAATTGGGGACCATCGGCCATTTGGCGTTTTTACGCCGTATTGGCGTGGCACCCTTTGTCGCCGAGCGCCAATGGTCGTTCGAGGCACTGGAATTGCTGTCAATGCCGCAGCGCCACGAGGCCTTGCTGCCCGTGGATGCCGCGCTTTGCGCCTGCCGGCGCTTTGACCTGCCGGTAAGCGGGGTCAGCGCCTTTCGCCAGGGCCAGACCGTCAGCGTTGCAGCAGAATTGCCCGGAAACGCGCCCGGAACCGTGCGTATCTATGCAGCCGGCCTGGGGTTTTTGGGTTTGGGGGAGCTGGAAGCGGCGGGTTTCCTCAAGCCGCTGCGACTTATTTCATCCGCCGTTAATCGTGCTTGAGAGCAGGTGCCGCGACGCGTACAATGCGCGGCTTCTTAAAAGGTCCTAAGTTATTGATTGAGGTTTGATTTCAATGCCACTTACTCGTGAAGAAAAGACGGGCGTCGTCGGTAAATTTCAGCGCAGCGCGCAAGACACCGGTTCCCCCGAAGTTCAAATTGCCTTGTTGTCCGAGCGCATTAACGGCTTGAGCCAGCATTTCACCACGCACAAAGCCGACCATGCATCGCGTCGCGGACTGCTCAAGATGGTCAATCAGCGCCGCAAGCTGCTCGATTACCTGAAGAGCAGAACTCCCGACAAATACACGCAATTGGTCGAACGCTTAGGGTTACGCCGCTAACAGGCGCCGCTGCAGGCGCGCACTTTAGCGCCTGCGTCTTTCACTTCGGATTTACGCAAAGGGGCTCTACGTGAGCGCTATCAAAAAAAGCTTTAAATATGGGGATCACACGGTAACCCTGGAGACGGGCGAGCTCGCCCGGCAGGCCGACGGTGCCGTGCTCGTGACCATGAATGAAACGGTGGTCCTGGTGACCGCGGTGGGCCTGAAGAAGGCGACACCGGGCCGCGACTTCTTCCCGCTCACTGTGAATTATCAAGAAAAAACCTATGCTGCGGGCCGCATCCCCGGCGGATTCTTCAAGCGTGAAGGACGTCCGACTGAAAAGGAAACGTTGACGTCGAGACTTATCGATCGCCCGATACGCCCCTTGTTTCCCGAGGGTTTTATCAACGACGTTCAGGTCGTTGCATCCGTAATTTCGGTGAATTCTGAAGTCGATCCCGACATAGCATCCTTGATCGGCGCTTCTGCGGCGCTGGCGATTTCGGGCATGCCATTCATGGGGCCGATCGGAGC
>JALYIH010000004.1 GCA_030775865.1 Pseudomonadota bacterium
GCCGGGCGCCGTGACAACGCCGGGCGCCGTCGGGCGTTGCTCTTCGATGAAGACGGACACGGTGGCCAGGCCGTCTGAATACACCAAATGACTGGCCGGCGCGGAGGCGCCTCCCAAGGTCTGAGCACCCTGAACCGTCAAGCGAAATCCCGGCGGCAATTGGCTGGCACGGAACGCCGCCAGCGCGGGCGATGCACTCTCAGAGGACGGTCCCTGGCGCACCCAGCGCATGCCCTCGGTACGCACGGTGGGCGCCAGTTCGCTGTCGGGAATGCTTTCCGGCATGTCCAGGCGCGCAAAGAAAATCTGCTCGATGACCTGACCGCGTGAATCGCACAGCTGGGTCTTCAGAGGCATCGCCGTCTTTTCATCGAGCCACAGGCGGTAGCCAAATCGGAATTGATCCTTGGGGGTGACAGCGATCACTCGCGCCGGGCGGCCGAGAATGTGGGTTGCCGGCAGCGCTTCGATGCGATAAGAATCGCTCACCGAGGCGTCAAATTGCGGCAGCGAGCCTAAAAAAGGTCCCCTATCCTGCCGAGGCTCCACCAGCACCGTATGCTGATCGGGTAGATAGCAGGTCAATTCATCGTTTGCCCGCAGGAACTCGCGCCCCGAGCCATCCAACGACTGCAGCCGCTCTGTCACCCGACCCGCCCGCACCCGATGGACAATGCGCATGGTCTCGACTCGACCCTCGCTCAAATGAAAGAACGTGCCCTCGTAGTTGCGGGTGGCCAGCGCCTTGTTCATTTTCTCCAACCATTCGCGCGGGTCGTCGGCGCCTTGCGCGCCCTGCGGCAGGCTCGTCAGCAATGCGCAGGTCAGTGCGCACGGCATCAACCAATGAGCGCGGCTTTGCTGGGGTCGGGTCATGGAACGACGCGTACGTCCGGTGTCAGCGCAGGCTGCGCCACCCGTTGAATGGGCGGCAGCTGCGAGCCATCGTCTTCGATGAGCAAATCGGCCAGCACACTGCGCTGGCCCAGGCCGGAGGAGTACTTGCTGTGTGCGAATACATAGTTGGTCAATCGGGCGGGCGCGACCGCCAGCGGCGCATCGGCCGGGCTTCCCGGTACCGTGTAAGAGAGCGCTTCGCGGGCACCACCGCCGCCCTGGAGGGAGACGTTCTGCGCCGCAACCCGGTTCGGCGAAACCGGGTTGCTCTGGGCCGTCACCGCAGAAGCGCGGGGTAGACCCGGGGAAATCGCGCGCTGTTGGAGGGCAACGATGGCGACCGTTGCAACGCCCGCGGCCACCGTGACCCCGGCGAGGGGCCGCCACCAGCGGTAGGCGCGAGCTTGTTGCGACGCATGCGCTGCCACGTGCGCCGGTTCGCCGTCAATCGCCAGGTTCACTCGCGAGACAAAGCCGCCGGTCAAGATATGGGGCCCCGTCCCGCGCATGGCCTCGCCGATCAATGCATATCGGCCGAAGCTCTCGCGCAGCGGTACGTCGCGTGTCAAACGCTTCAACAGCAGCTCGGTTTCAGCATTCGGCAGTTCTCCGTCGAGAAATGCCGAGACTTGTTCAAGAATTTGTTCGCTCATGTGTCCTCGGGGCGGCCCAGGCCGCCATCAAAAATCGGTCGTAGCTTTTTGTCAATCGCTTCGCGCGCTCTGAAGATTCGTGAGCGCACCGTGCCCACCGGACAGTCCATGGTCTCGGCGATATCCTCGTAACTCAATCCTTCCAATTCGCGCAGCACGATTGCCGTGCGCAGATCTTCCGGCAGGTTTTCGATCGCCCGATTCACCGTGTCCCGAATCTCATCGGTGAGTAGCAGGCCTTCCGGCGTTTCGGATTCGGCCAGGCGGGCGTGCAAATCGTATTGCTCCGGATCCTGCAAATCGAGGTCGTAATCCATGGGGCGCCTTTTGGTCGCGACCAGGGCATTCTTCGCGGTGTTGATCGCGATTCTGTAAAGCCAGGTGTAGAACGCGCTATCGCCGCGAAACGAGTGCAAGGCACGGAATGCTTTGACGAAAGCCTCCTGTGCGATGTCTTCAGCCTCAGTTGCATCGTGCACGTAACGCATGATCAGCTTCAGCACCTTGTGCTGGTATCGCAGGACCAATAAATCGAACGCCGCGCGCTCGCCGCGCTGGACTCTTTCAACCAGTTTGAGGTCACTCTCTTCGACGCTCATGGGTGATCACAAACCGGCGAGCTTAAGCCTACGCCTGTCGCGATAGACCCACCCTTCAGGGAAAAGTTCGACATTTCCCGCACCGGGACGATTAAACGTGAGGTTGCGCACACGGAGGGGATTCTAGCAGCGGTACCGGGGCGTATTAGCGCCCGGCGGACGGGTTTGCCGTTATCCGTGCGATCAGAACCGCAAGGTGCTCAGGCGGGCGTTCCTGGCCGAGGCAATAGGCATAAATCACCGGATCCTGAGTCTCCAATAAGTTCCCAAAAGCTTTCTGCTCCTCGGTTGGCGCTGTGCAATAGCACTCATCCAGGTAGCGCGTCAGCAGAATGTCGAGCTCCTTCATTCCCCGGCGGCAACGCCAACGCAATCTGCCTACCTCGGCCGTCATCAATGGCGCCGATCGACCATCATTTGCTTGATCTCGGCGATCGCCTTGGCCGGGTTCAGATCCTTCGGGCAGGCCTCGGTGCAGTTCATGATGGTGTGGCAGCGATAAAGGCGGAACGGATCCTCGAGATTGTCCAGCCGCTCCCCTGCCGCCTCGTCGCGGCTGTCGACGATCCAGCGGTAAGCGGCCAACAAGGCCGCAGGTCCCAAGTAGCGGTCACTGTTCCACCAATAGCTCGGGCAGCCCGTGGAACAGCAGGCGCAAAGAATGCACGCCGAGGGACGGTCCACCTTTTCCTGGTCCTCTTTGGACTGCAGCCGCTCAGCGTCCGGCGGCGGCGGCGTGCGCGTCTGCAGCCAGGGCTTGATGGAGGCATACTGGGCATAGAAGTTGGTGAGGTCGGGCACCAGATCCTTGATGACCGGCAGGTGCGGCAGCGGATAAATCCTGATGTCGCGTTTGACGTCGGCGCAGGCGCTGATGCAGGCCAGAGCATTCCTGCCGTCGATATTCATCGCGCAGGAACCGCAGATGCCTTCGCGGCACGAGCGGCGAAAGGTGAGCGTCGTATCGATCTCGTTCTTGATCTTGATCAGGGCGTCCAGCACCATCGGGCCGCAGTGATCCATGTCGATTTCGTAAGTATCGAGCCGCGGATTTTCCTTCGCATCAGGATCGAAACGGTAGATCTTGAAAACGCGGACATTCTTCGCGCTTGATGGGGCTTTGTAGACGCGTCCATCTTTGCGTACTTTGGAATGGGCCGGAAGGAAAAACTCAGCCATCGATGTTCCTCAATAAGTGCGCGCTTTGGGCGGAATCGATTCGACCTCGTCGGTCAAGGTGTTCAAGTGCACGGGCCGATAGTCGAAGCGGCTTGCACCCGAGGCATCGACCCAGCAAAGGGTGTGTTTCAACCATTTTTGATCATCCCTAGTCGGAAAATCCTCGCGCGCCTGCGCACCGCGGCTTTCCTTGCGATTCTCGGCCGAATGCAGCGTGGCTATCGCCTGCCCCAACAGGTTATCCAGCTCCAGGGTCTCGATGAGATCGCTGTTCCACACCAAGGAACGATCAACGATCTTGACGTCGGCGAACGACGCGAAAACCTCCGCCAGTTTGCGCCTGCCCTCCTCCAAGCTCTCGGCGGTGCGAAACACGGCGGCATCGCTCTGCATCACGCGCTGCATGCTCAAGCGAATATCGGCGGTGCGCTGCGAGCCCTTCGCATTGCGGAGTTTGTCCAAGCGCTCGACGGCCGGCGCCGCAGCATCCGCTTTGAGCGCGCGATGCGGCATGCCCGGCTTCAACACCCGCGCACAATGCTGTGCCGCTTCGCGGCCGAAAACCACGAGATCGAGCAGCGAGTTGGATCCCAAGCGGTTCGCGCCATGCACCGAGACGCACGCGGCCTCGCCGACCGCCATGAGACCGCGCACCAGACTCTCGCCGGCCGCCGTCCGCGTCACCGCTTCTCCTTGCACATTGCAAGGGATGCCGCCCATGTTGTAGTGGACGGTCGGCAGTACGGGAATCGGTTCCTTGGTCACGTCCACGCCGGCGAATATCCGGGCGGTTTCCGCGATGCCCGGCAATCGCTCCTTGATCACCGCGGGACCCAAGTGTTCCAAATGCAGATCAATATGATCCTTGAGCTTGCCGACGCCTCGCCCCTCGCGAATTTCAACGGTCATCGCGCGGCTGACGACATCACGGGAAGCCAAGTCTTTGGCGTTCGGCGCGTAGCGCTCCATGAATCGGTCGCCGGCGGAATTGGTCAGATATCCGCCCTCGCCGCGAGACCCTTCGGTAATCAGGCAGCCGGCGCCGTAGATGCCCGTGGGATGGAACTGAACGAATTCCATGTCCTGCAGGGGCAGTCCGGCACGCAGCGCCATGCCACCGCCATCCCCTGTGCAGGTGTGCGCTGAAGTACACGAAAACCAGGCTCGGCCGTAGCCGCCCGTGGCCAGTATCACCTGGTGCGCTCTGAACCGATGCAGCGTGCCGTCGGCCATGTCGAGCGCCACCACGCCGCGGCATTCGCCATTTTCCATAATGAGGTCGAGCGCGAAGTATTCGATGAAGAAACTCGCCTCGTGTTTCAAGGACTGTTGATACAGCGTGTGCAGCATGGCGTGACCGGTACGATCCGCCGCGGCGCAGGTCCGCTGCGCGATTCCCTTGCCGTAGTGAGTGGTCATGCCGCCGAACGGCCGCTGATAGATGCGCCCATCCTCAGTGCGCGAGAAGGGCACGCCGTAATGTTCGAGTTCGATGACGGCGGCGGGCGCCTCCTTGCACATGAATTCGATGGCGTCTTGGTCGCCCAGCCAATCCGATCCCTTCACCGTGTCGTACATATGCCAGCGCCAGTCATCGGCACCCATGTTGCCGAGCGCAGCCGAGATTCCTCCCTGCGCCGCCACCGTATGACTGCGCGTGGGAAACACTTTGGTCAGGCACGCCGTCGACAGACCGGCTTCCGCCAATCCAAAGGTGGCGCGCAATCCCGCGCCACCGGCGCCGACGACGACCACGTCGTAGGTGTGATCGGTCAATTTGTATTCGCTCATGGCCTGGAGTATCCGAAGACGACGCGCAAGATGGAAAATATTCCGCCGCCGCCGGCCAGCACGTACAGAAACAGCAGCACCATGAGACTCAAGACTTTCATGCCGCGCGAGGTGACGTAGTCCTCGACGATCACCATGGTGCCCAAGTAAGAATGATAGGTCAGCACGGCCACCAACAGCACTCCTAAGAATCCACTGATGGGCACCGACAGCCAGGTGCGCACGGTTTCATAGTCCAGCCCCGGCAGCGTCAGCAGCGAAAAGAAAAACCATAGCGTCAAGGGGATCAATGCGACGGCGGTGACTCTTTGTGCCCACCAATGCGCGGTGCCGTCTTTGGCAGATCCCAAACCCAATACCCGGCTCAAAGGACTTCGCACACTCATAGGCGGGGCCACACCCAAGCCGCGACGCTCAAGGTCAATGCCACCGCGCCCAGCACCGCGGCCCAGCCGCTCACATGTCGCTGTGTGCGCTCGAAACCTCGCCCCGCATCCCAAAACAGATGGCGCACGCCGTTCAGCAGGTGGTACAAAAACGCAAATGTCCAACCGAGCATGACGGCCAGACCCAGGGGACTTGCGAAAAATCGCGCGGCCGACGCATAAGAATCCGGGCCGTCCGCCAAGCACACCAGCCAATAGCTCAAGGCCAGGAGACCCAACGCCAGCGCCGCCCCGGTGATCCGGTGCAAAATCGACAGTGTGTTGCCAATCTGCCAGCGATAGATTTGAGCGTGGGGCGAAGTCGGGCGGACGCGTGCGGGCATCAAAGTTCCTTGCGATCAGAGAACGAGCGCATCGCAGTCAAAAATCGATGCAGCGGCCACGGAGTTCCCAATCACCAAAGCGCGTGGGCTCAGGGCCTTCGCGTCCGCCGATTTCGCGCGGTGCATTTGCGCAAGCAGGCTGCTCAGCCTCTGCGGGCGGCGTCGAAGGCACTGAATCTTCGGAAGTCGGCGTCACAGACGAAAGTTTGCCAGAAAATAGAGACCAACGGTGCTTTCGCGAGGGCTTGACATCGCAGGGGCTGCACCCATCTTATACACGATGACTATCGCTGCAGCCTCGACCGCCCGGTTGACCCATCTGGGAGCTTTGCGATTTACGGGGCCCGACGCACTGAGCTTCCTGCAAGGTCAGGTGTCGAACGACACGCAGCGGCTGACCGACAACACTTCCCTGTTGGCGGCCTATTCCAGTGCGCAAGGCCGCGTCGTTGCACTCATATATCTGCTGCCCCATTCGAGCGGCGTGATTGCGATTCTGCCGCGCGACATCCTGCAGCCGACGATGGAGCGCATGCGCAAGTTCGTTCTGCGCGCCAAGGTGCAAATCGAAGACGCCGGCGATTCTCTCGCGGTGGCGGGTCATTTCGGCGCGATACGCCAGTCGAACGGCGGTTACGTCGAAGCCGACGGTGTCGGCGTTGCCCCGGTGGCTCGCGACAAAGACCGTCATTGGCTCATCGCCGCTCCGGAAAAGTTTGCGTCCGTCGACACGGCTGAGGCCCGACGCATCGAGAGCGAATGGCGGCTCGCGGACGTCCGCGCGGGATTGCCGCAAATTTATGCGGCCACCAGCGAGGCTTTCGTCGCACAAATGTTGAATCTCGATCTGCTGGATGGGATCAGCTTCACCAAGGGTTGCTACACCGGCCAGGAAATCATCGCGCGCACCCAGCACCTAGGGCGCATCAAGCGCCGCCTGCATCGCTTGTTGCTGCCGGCGGGAGCCTGGAGCATCGGTCAGGCGCTGCGCTTGAGCGATGGCCGTCAAGGACGACTGACGGAAGTCATCGACAGCGGCGGCCGCATCGAGGCGCTTGCGGTTCTCACCGTAGAGCCCGGTCCCGCCGCCGACAGCGACGCCGCGCAGATCGCCGTGCACGCCACGGAACTGCCTCTGCCCTACGCGCTCGCTTGAATCGATGATCTCGCCTAAAGATCGATGATCTGAACGTCATCGGCGGACAGCGCTTCACCGAGAAAGGCGCTGCCGACGCGCGCGAAGCGTGCCGCACTGTCGGTTGCGAGCCAGCTCACGGCGCCGGTGTGGCCGCCGGACGCACCGGCGCTGCGACCTGGCATTTGCGCCGCGACGGCGGCAGCCGTGGTCAGCGCGGAATCCACCACCCGCACCGAGTCGGGCAGCACCGCAGCAATCGCTTCAGCCAGTACTGGAAAATGCGTGCATCCCAACACCAGCGTATCGGGCGCATCGCCCCTTGAGAAAATGGGCTCGAGATAGCGGTGCGCGACCGCTTGCACGATGGGCCCTGAGGTCCAACCCTCCTCCGCCATGGCCACGAACAAGGAACAAGCCCTCGAGGTGATGCGCGCGGCAGCACTCACGCGTTGTATGGCGGTCTGGTAAGCACCGCCGTTGATGGTCCCCTCAGTGGCAATGACGGCGATGTGCTGCGAAATGGAAGCCGCCACCGCGGCCGCCGCGCCGGGCTCGATCACGCCGATCACCGGCAAGGAAGGATATTTAAGGCGCAACGCATCGAGCGATGTTGCCGAGGCGGTGTTGCAAGCCACCACCAGGCAGCGAATGTTGCGGCTGACCAGTGCGGCCGCACATTGCAGAGAATATCGAACCACACTCTGCGCACTTTTCGTGCCGTAGGGCAACCGCGCGGTGTCGCCGAGATAAATGAAATCTTCCCATGGCATCGCGAGCCGCAGCGCCCGCAGCACCGTCAATCCGCCGACGCCGGAATCGAATACGCCGATGGGACGAGAATGAACGCTCAACGCAACGTTCAAAACTCTGGCCGCATATGCGGAAACAGCAGCACGTCGCGGATCGAGGGCGAATTGGTGTACAGCATGACCAGCCGATCGACACCCAAACCAAGTCCCGCGGTGGGCGGCATGCCGTATTCCAGCGCACGGACGTAGTCGGCGTCGTAGTACATGGCTTCTTCATCGCCCGCATCCTTGCGCGTGACCTGGTCCTTGAACCGCTGTGCCTGATCTTCAGCGTCGTTCAGCTCCGAAAATCCGTTTGCCAGCTCGCGGCCGCCGATGAAGAATTCCCACCGATCGGTGATGAAAGGATCCTTATCGTTGCGCCGCGACAGCGGCGACACTTCCGCCGGGTACCCGTAGGCAAAGGTGGGTTGGATGAGCGTATGTTCGCCGGTCTTTTCGAATATCTCGATTTGCAGCTTGCCGGGACCATCGCCGGCTTTATAGGCAATCTTCATCTGGTCGCAAACGCGCCGCAAATGAGCGGTGTCGCGCAGCGACATCGGATCCAAATCGGGATTGTTCGCCAGAATGATGTCTTCGATGCTGAGGCGTGCGAAGCCCTTCGACAGATCGAACTCCGTGCCTTGGTAAATCAGTTTGCGCGAGCCCAAGAGAGTGTCGGCTAGGCCCTGGAACAGCTTTTCGATCAACTCCATCAGATCGGTGTAGTCGGCATAGGCCTGATACAACTCGAGCATGGTGAATTCCGGATTGTGCTGCGTCGATACGCCCTCGTTGCGGAAATTCCTGTTGATTTCATAGACGCGCTCGAAGCCGCCGACGGTGAGGCGCTTCAAGTACAGCTCCGGTGCGATGCGTAAATACATGCCGACATCCAAGGCATTGTGGTGGGTCTTGAAAGGACGCGCGGCAGCGCCCCCGGGAATCGGATGCAGCATGGGGGTTTCCACCTCGAGGAAGCCCCGCGAGTCGAGGAAGGCGCGCAGGTAGCGCACGATCGCCGAACGCGTCTCGAACACACGCCGGCTGTCCTCATTCATGATCAGATCGACGTAACGGCGCCGGTAACGCATTTCGGTATCGGCAATGCCATGCCACTTATCAGGCAACGGACGCAGGGACTTGGTCAGCAGCACGATGCGGTCCGCGCGCACCGACAATTCGTTGGTCTTGGTGCGGAACAACACTCCTTCGGCGCCGATGACATCGCCCACATCCCAGCCTTTGAATTCATCGTATGCTTCGCCAAGAGCGCTTTGCTGCAGGAATAATTGAATCGCACCGCTCGAATCCTCGAGCCTGGCGAAACTCGCCTTGCCCATGACGCGCTTGGCACGCATGCGGCCCGCCACGCTGACGCGCACCTGGGCCGCATCGAGCGCCTCGCCGGACTTCTCACCGTAGGCCGTCAACAGATCGCCGGCCAACGCGTTGCGGCGAAAATCATTCGGGAAGGCAATGCCGCGCTCCCGCAATTTCGCCAGCTTTGCCCTGCGCTCGCCGATCAAATGATTTTCGTCGTTGTCGCTCATATTCGCCAATTTAAAGGCCCTGTTTCAAGCTGGCTTGCATGAATTCATCCAGCGCGCCATCCAGCACCGCGGTGGTATTGCCGATTTCCACACCCGTGCGCAAGTCCTTGATGCGCGATTGATCCAAGACATAGCTGCGAATTTGGTTGCCCCAGCTGACGTCCGACTTCGAGTCCTCGAGCACCTTGGCAGCGGCATTGCGCTTGTTGAATTCAAGCTCGTAGAGCTTGGCCTTGAGCATCTTCATCGCCGTGGAGCGGTTCTTGTGCTGGCTGCGCTCCCCCTGGCAGGCCACGACGATGCCGCTCGGCATGTGCGTGATTCGCACCGCGGACTCGGTTTTGTTGACGTGCTGCCCGCCGGCGCCGCTCGATCGGTACACATCCGTGCGCAGGTCAGCCGGATTGATGTCGATATCGATGTCATCGTCGACTTCCGGCGAGACGAACACCGATGCAAACGAGGTGTGCCGACGGTTGCCGGAATCAAAAGGTGATTTGCGCACCAGGCGATGCACGCCTGTTTCGGTCCGCAGCCAGCCGTAGGCATAGTCACCGATCATGTTGATGGTCGCGCCCTTGATGCCGGCGACTTCGCCGTCGCTCTGATCGATGATTTCGGTCTTGATGCCATGCGAGTCGGCCCATTTCAGGTACATGCGCAGCAGCATTTGCGCCCAGTCCTGAGCTTCGGTGCCGCCGGCCCCGGCCTGAATATCGAGAAAGGCGTTGTGCGAGTCCATCTTGCCCGGAAACATGCGCTGGAACTCGAGTTTTTCGACCTCGGCAGCGGAAGCGTTGACATCGGCCTCGATGCCGGCGGCGGCCGAGCCATCCGACTCCTGCGCGGCCAGGTCGATCAGTTCGGAGGCATCATTCAAGCTCCGCTTCAGGCGGTCCAGGCTGCCGACCACTTGCTCGAGTTTCGCGCGTTCCTTACCCAGTTCTTGCGCGCGGTCGGGGTTGCCCCAAATACCCGGCTGCTCCAATTCGCGCGCTACTTCCTGAAGACGTTCGTGCTTATTGTCGTAATCAAAGATACCTCCTCAAGGAATCGGTGCGTTCCTCGAGATCTTTGATGGATCGTTTGATCTGATTGATTTCCATGGCCGAGAATCCTAGCACATTGGCTGGCCGGGCTTGAGGTGCTGGCAATTCAGCTGCACCCGTTCGGCGCCACGGAATTCGTTGACCTCGAGACGATAGGCCAGTTCAATCGTTGCGCCGCTTTTCAAATTCACCTCTGCGGAGGGGCCTGACAAATGGCCGAAGGCAATCGCATCGATCGGCCCCCCACGGCCATGATCCGCATTGAGCATGAGCTTCATATGCTTGCCGCCCACGATTCTTGCATCCACAACCTTGAACTGCCCGTCAAATACGGGCTCGGGGAAGCCTTGACCCCACGGACCCGCGCCGCGCAGCGCCAGTGCTGTCTCGATGCACAGCTCTTCCGCACTCAGCGCGCCATCCGAATAAATCACGCCCGTGAGGGTATCGCGCCCGGCGCGCGCCGCGATTTCAGCCGCAAATGCAATTTTGAAGTCGGAAAGATTTGCCTCGCGCAGCGTAAGACCCGCTGCCATCGCGTGACCGCCGAATTTGTCCAGCAGACCGGGGCGCGCTGTGGCGATGCTGTCGAGGGCATCTCGAATATTCACGCCGGACACCGAGCGCGCCGAGCCGCGCAGCGTGCCATCCTCGGCGCGAGCGAAGGCGATCACCGGCCGGTGCAGCCGGTCCTTTATTCTGCCCGCGACCAAACCCACCACACCTTGATGCCAGCTTTCGTCGAATAAACACACGCCGAGCGCTTCGGCCGCATCGCCAAAGCGCAGGGCATCAGCGAGCTCCACCGCCTCGAGTTGCATGCGCTGTTCGATCTCCCGCCGCTCGTCGTTGAGCGTGCTGAGCATCCCCGCCAAACGCCCCGCTTCCTCGGGTTGATCGGCCAACAGGCAGGCAATGCCGACGCTCATATCGGTCAACCGTCCGGCCGCATTCAATCGCGGCGCCACCGCGAATCCCAAGTCAGCGGCCGACAGCAGTCCTTGCCGGCGACCGGCCGACTCGAGCAACGCGCGAATACCGGCGACGCAGCGGCCGGCGCGGATACGTTTGATGCCTTGCGACACCAAGATTCGGTTGTTGTGATCCAGCGGAACCATATCGGCAACCGTCCCGAGGGCCACCAGATCCAGCAAGTCGGCAACTTTGAATCTTTGCTCGCCCAGCGCTTTCGCCAGCGCCGCAATCATGTAGAAGGCAACACCGACGCCGGCCAATGCGCGGCTCGCGAATCGGCTGCCCGGCAGATTGGGATTCACGATGACCGCCGCTCGCGGCAGCACGGCGCCCGGCAGGTGATGATCGGTCACCAGCACCGGCACCCCGATCTCGCGCGCGGCCTCCACTCCCGCCACGCTCGAAACGCCGTTATCCACGGTAACGATCAATGACGGCGTGCGGCCGGCCGCCAGGGCCACGATTTCCGGCGTCAGGCCATAGCCGAAACGAAATCGATTGGGCACCAGAAAATCGACGTGTGCAAAATTCATGGCGCGCAGTGCCCTGACGACCAAGGCCGTGCTGGTGGCACCATCGGCATCGAAATCGCCGATCACCAGCACACGCCCTGCGGAGCGATGGGCGGCCAGGAGTTGGGTCGCCGTATCCAAGCCCTCCAATGACCCCACGGGCAGCAGGCGATCCAACGACAAATCGAGGTCCGACTCATTTTCGATGCCGCGGGCGGCATACACGCGCCGTAGGACCGGATGCAAAGGAGCCGCGAAACTGCCGGCATTCGGCGCCCGGCGCCTGATCTCCATGGCGCTCACGCGAGGGACTCCCACCACGGTTTGCTTCTGCGCCAGAAACGCCGGATGGCACGCCCCGTCAGACTGAAGCATCGATCGCCGGCGGAGATTTCCAAGCGCGATAGACGGCCTGCACGCAACCCTGCCGCCGCTGGTTTCAGCCAGCGCGACTCGAAGTCATACCACTCATCGCCGCCGGGCGTCTCGGGCGTGACGATAACGCCGCTGTCCGAGGTCTCACCTTTGGCGGTGCTGAAGGCGCCGAAAAACACATCGCCGCCCGCCACCCAACCTTGCGCGCTCGGCAATGAAGAAACCGGCGCTCCGCCGCCCCAAAGCCACAGCCCGTTGATGCGCGGCAGGTTTGACGCCGCGCGGGCGCTATTTTCCTCATGCTCGAACAACCACATCTCGAGTTCGCTCATCAGTTGCCGCAGGCGCGGCGCATCGGCGCCCGTCGGCAAATACTCTTCAATGTGACGGTCAAGTACATCCTGCGGGTCTCGTGTCGTGACGCTGAGCGTCTGGTCAAAAATGCAATAAAGATGAGCCGATCCGCCTGCCATCATGCGCACACCCGAGCCATTCCATACTCGATTGAAATCCGCGGCGAGCGTGGCGGCGGCCGCCGGCTTCATCGATAGGATACCGTCTGCAGACAGGCGCACGCTGGTCATTTCCGCGACGTAGTGCACCGGGGTTGCGAGGCAAACCCAAGCCGCATCCGCGGTTCCTTCATCGGCGCACAGCGCCGCGGGGGCGATGCCGGGCATCGCCGCTTGCGGGGCGATGATGCGGTATGCATCGGCGCGCCAATCGCTCACAGGCCCCGAGGCGTCTGCACGCGCCAACAACTGCTCGAGAAGCGCTGAGCGGCGAGGCTCGATCGCCGCGCGCGCGAGGATGCGAAAATACTGAGTAGACACAAACGCTCCGGCATCAATTTGAGTATCTTAAGCGCATGCGGTTCACTCAGGACTCAAGTTCCGGCATCAATCTCATCCGCGCCCACGGCGGCGGCGAGCTGCGGGTCAACGAGAATGTCTATCGTGGTGCAGTGATTCTGAACGCATCAACGGTGATTGCAGAGCCTAATATTCAGAATTTCGATGACCTCATTGCCATCGATGTATCGCGCATCCTCGCCCTCGAGCCGGAACTGGTGCTGCTGGGAACGGGCGCGCGCCAGATCTTTCCCGCGGCGTCTTTCGGCGCGCAATTCTTACGCGCAGGCATTGGATTTGAGGTGATGGATACGGGTGCGGCCTGCCGCACTTTCAACGTCTTGGTGGGTGAACACAGACGCGTGGCGGCGTTACTGCTCGCGTAAAAAATTCAAAAAAATAGCAGGGCGATAAGCGGAATACACAACCAAACCATTATCGAGATATATTCTTCTTCTAATTGATCTTGTTGTTGTTTTTTGATTAACTGTGTAAGCCTAGCGCCCCGCAATGGATCTTCCCGACGGGTCGCAGTAGAACATACCGACCTATCTGTCGCAAGTCCCCGACAAAGTTAGATTAAATGTTCATATTGATATATTTCAATATGTTACATAGTTAATATAGAAATCACTTCGTCTTAGGAAGAAAGCCCAAGGGATCGACAGGTCTGCCGTTGCGGCGGATCTCGAAGTACAGCACCGGCTTTTGCGGCGCGCCCTCTCCCATATGCGCAATCACTTGTCCAAGGAGCACGTCCTGGCCCTCGCGTACCAAGGACTCGCGACTATGCGCATAGGCTGAAAGCAAATTCTCGCCGTGCTTGATGATGATCAAATTCCCGTAGGCGCGAATACCGCTGCCGCTGTAAACCACTCGACCCGATGCCGCAGCACGAATGTCCTGACCTATGCGTCCCGGCAAAAGAATTCCGCCGCCGGGCACCGGCTGCGGCGCCGATGTTTGATCCGTGGGCCACACCCAGGGAAATCCCGATGCCATGGGCGCGGCCGGAACCGGCGCGGTCGATGGTGAATGATTGGGGCTGGGTGAATGATTCGGGCCGGGTGAAGGTTTGGGTTGTTCGCTTCGCGGCGCGGCGTCGGCGTCGGGCGCGAGGATGAGCGTCTGACCGACCGCGATACGGAAATCAGGACCGATGTGATTCCAGCGCGCCAGGTCGCGAAAATCGACGCCATAGCGCCATGCGATGCTGTACACCGTGTCCTGTGGCCGCACGATGTAGACATCTCGCTGCCGGCCGCCCGTATCCGCGCAGCCGCCCAGCATCAAGCCATAGAGGCAGAGCGCGCAAATCGACCGCTGGCAGCGCAAGCCTAACGCTGCAATCCCGAAACCAAGGGCACGAAGCTGACCGCGCCGAGCGACTGGCGATCAATCCGGGATTCGCCCTTTGTGTAGCGGAACAGCTCTTGCCGCCCCTCGGGTCCCACGGGCGCGATCAGGCGCCCGCCGGGCTTTAGCTGATCGAACAGTGCCTGAGGCACGGCATGCGGCGCAGCCGTCAATACAATCCCATCGAACGGTGCGCGCGCCGCCCAGCCGATGTTTCCGTCGTCATGACGAAAATTGACGTTGCGAATCCGCAGTTCCCGCAACGTGCGTCGCGCACGCCCGAGCAGAGGAGCGATTCGCTCGATGGTGTAGATTTCCTTCACCAGCGGCGACAGCACAGCGGTCTGGTAGCCGCAGCCCGTTCCAATCTCCAGCACCCTCGGTGCTTCTCCCGCCGCGAGCAGCGCCTCGGTCATTCGCGCCACGACAAAGGGCTGCGATATGGTTTGCCCGAATCCGATGGGCAATGCCGTGTCCTCATAGGCGCGGCTGGCCAGTGCCTCATCCATGAAGAGGTGCCGCGGGACGTTGCGAATGCGGTCAAGCACCCGCTGATCGGCAATACCCTGCTCCTGCAGGCGCTGCACCAGCCGCTCCCGGGTGCGCGCCGAGGTCATGCCGATACCGCTGAGGCGTGGACCTTCCATAAAATTAGTCAAGCTCGAGCCATCTCTTGAGATCCGGCACCGCCGGATGTCGCGTCAGGTCGATCTGCAGCGGGGTAATGGACGCATAACCTTCCGCCACCGCATGAAAGTCCGTACCGGGTCCTGCGTCCTGGCCGGCGCCTGCATTTCCCACCCAATAGACGTCGCGGCCCCGGGGATCCTTCGCCTTGACGATGGGCTTGGCGCGATGCCGGTTTCCCAGCCGGGTCACTTTGATGCCGCGCAATTGTCCATCCGGCAGGTCCGGAACATTCACATTGAGGATCACCGGGCCCTCCTCGAAGCCCTGCAGAGGCCGCTGCGCCATGCGCCGCACGAGCTGCGCGGCCACTTGCGCCGCGCTCGCAAAATTGCGCGGACTGTCCGGCGTGAGGCACAGCGATACCGCGATTGCCGGCAAACCCAAGAATCGACCTTCGATGGCGGCAGCCACCGTGCCCGAGTACAGCGTGTCATCGCCGAGATTTGCCCCGTCATTCACACCCGAGACCACGATGTCATGATCAAAGTCGAACAAACCTGATATCGCCAAATGCACGCAATCGGTCGGCGTGCCATTGACATAGTAGGCATCCGCCTCATAGCGCACAGCTCGCACCGGCACATCGAGAGTCAATGAATTACTCGCTCCGCTTCGATTGCGATCGGGTGCCACGATGGTCACGGCGCCCAGCGGTTTGATCGCTTCCCCGAGCGCCGCCAAGCCCTCGGCGCGGTAACCGTCGTCATTGGAAAGAAGGATCTTCACTACTTAACAGCCTGCGCCGCGCTGGCGGGTGTCGCCGTGCGGACTATACTGTAACGCTGGAAACCACGATAGCCGACTGAAGTTACCATGGGTAAGAAGCGTTTAAGTGACCTTGGCAGCGAGCAGACATTGTCGGCCGACGCAAGCGCGTTTCGCGCCGCGGTGCGCGACGTCAAACCGCTGATTCAACCGCCGTCGGCTGCAGGCCTCGCGACACCTAAGCCCCGAGCGCGTGCACGCAGGGCGCCTGAGGCGGTGGAAAATCTCGACGATGTGATGCCGCTGATCGCGACGCCGGCTGGCGGCGAGGCCGCGACCGCTGAAGAAGCGGCTGCCGCCAACGCGGCGCTGTCGTTTCATCGTGCGGGCGTGCGCATCCAGGTGTTGCGCCGTTTGCGGCGCGGTCTATATCCCACCGAGGATGAACTGGATCTTCACGGCTTGAACCAAAGCGCGGCACGCGATTCTATCGCCGATTTTATCGCCCGCAGCCGTGACTCGGGGCGACGTTGCGTCCGCATCATCCATGGTAAAGGCTCGCGCTCCGGCGCGCGCGGCCCGGTGCTCAAGACCGCGGTGAATCTGTGGCTGCGCCGGCACCTGGACGTCATGGCATTCACCTCTGCCCGGGCGATCGACGGGGGTACCGGCGCGGTTTATGTATTACTTCGCGCGTAAGCGCGCTTCAGCGGGCGAGCAGCACCGAGGCCATCGCGGCCAAGCCTTCTTTGCGGCCAATGAATCCCAAGCGCTCGGTGGTGGTCGCCTTGATGTTGATGATCTGCGCCGACGCACCCAAGTCATGAGCCAGATTTGCCGCCATTGCACTGCGATGCGCGGCGACGCGCGGTGCCTCGGCGAGCACGGTGATGTCGGCATTGACCAGGTGCAATCCCGCCGCCTTCATGCGCTCTGCGACCACCCGCAGAAACACGCGACTGTCCGCGCCGCGATAGCGCGCGTCGGTATCCGGAAAGTGCTGGCCGATGTCGCCGTCGCCCATGGCGCCGAGGAGCGCATCGCACAAGGCATGAATGACCACGTCGCCGTCCGAGTGCGCCACGACACCTTGGTTGTGCGTGATGCGCACGCCCCCCAGCACAACGTGATCGCCTTCCCCAAAAGCATGTACGTCCATTCCTTGCCCCACTCTCATGTGACTGTTCTCCCCCATCTTGAGAATGCCCGCCGCGACTTTAAAATCCTCGGCGCGAGTGAGCTTGATGTTGAACGGCGAACCGCTGACCAAGACGGCGCGAACGCCGATGCGCTCCATGGCCTGCGCTTCATCGGTGACCGCGACGCCCGCACGAGCCGCGTCCTGCAATGCCTGGCGCAGCGGCGCGTATGCAAAAACCTGCGGCGTCAAGGCGCGCCATAGGCCGGCGCGATCGACGGTTTCAACGCCGCTCGGCAGCACGCGCCTGACGGTGTCGACAATCGGCGCCGCGAGCACTGCGCCCTGGACGTCCGCCGCACCATGGTTCGAGGCGCTGCCATTCGATTTAATCTCCAGCGCATCGGCCAGCGCCCTGATGTCACTGGAGCTCAGACACGGACGCGCTGCATCGTGCACCAGAACCCAGTCATCGGCAGCGGCTCGAGAGGTCAGAAAATCCAAACCGCTCATCACCGAGTCTTGCCTTTGGGCACCGCCGATGGCGGTCACGAGCTTGGGCGATTTCAACTTCGCCGCGACCTGCGGCCAATGACTGTCGCCGGCCGCGAGCACGACCACGATCGCGTGTATGCGGGGTTCGGCCAGCAGCGCGCGCAGCGACCATTCGAGCACGGTGCTGCCCAACAGCGGGGTGTATTGTTTGGGGAGGCTGTTGGGCTTCCCTGAGGCGAAGCGCTCGCCGCGGCCGGCCGCAGGAACTATCGCCCAGAGGCGGCGCTCCACCGGCACATTCATTCCGCGCGAGCGGTGACGGGAGTCGCCGGCGCGGCGGGGACCGGCGTGTTCGCGCGCACGACTTGGTAGAAGGTTTCACTGGCGGCAACCATCCCCAGTTCGCTGCGGGCTCGCTCTTCCAGCGCCGTCAGGCCGCCTTTGAGATTGGCGACTTCGGCGCCCAACTGTCGATTGCGCGCGACTTGGCTCTGATTGGCCGTTCTTTGGGCGGCTACCGCAGCCTGGAGCCCGGACACTTCACGCAAGCCGCGGTCGGAGAGCCATAGGCGACCCTGGAGCAAGATCAGTGTGATGGCCAACAAGGCGGCGAAAATCCTCATGTGGTCAGGAGCTTAGCACGAACTCTTAAGAAATTGGAACCGACAAGGCACGCGCTCCTGCGAACGAGGCATGGCCCTTGAGTTCGCCCTCTATCCTCAGCAGCTGATTGTATTTTGCCATTCGGTCGGAGCGCGACATTGAACCGGTTTTGATTTGCGTCGCCGTGGTCGCCGCTGCGATATCCGCGATCGTGGCGTCCTCCGTCTCGCCGGAGCGATGCGATACGACCGCGGCATACTTCGCCTTGAATGCCATATCGATGGCGGCCATCGTTTCGGTCAATGTGCCGATTTGATTTGGCTTGATGAGAATGGCGTTGGCAATTTTCTTGGCAATCCCCTCGGAGAATATCTTGGTGTTCGTCACGAACAAATCGTCGCCCACCAACTGCACCTTCGTTCCCAACTTACGCGTGAGGATCGCCCAGCCGTCCCAATCGCCTTCGCTCATGCCATCCTCGATGCTCACGATGGGATACTTCGCGACCAAGCCAGCCAGATAATCGGTGAATTCCGATGAGCTGAACTTGCGCCCCTCGGACTCCAGATCGTACACGCCGTCCTTGAAGAATTCCGTGCTCGCTACATCCAGCCCCAAGTAGATGTCCCGGCCCGCGCGATAGCCGGCCTTGTCGATGGCCTCCAAAATGACGGTGATCGCCGCTTCGTTCGACGGCAAGTCAGGGGCGAAGCCGCCCTCATCGCCCACGGCGGTATTGAGTCCCTTGGCGTGCAGCACTTTCTTCAGGGTATGAAACACTTCGGCGCCGTAGCGCACCGCCTCGGAGAACGACGGCGCACCGATCGGCAGAATCATGAACTCTTGGATGTCGACGCTGTTGTCCGCGTGCGCTCCGCCGTTGATGATGTTCATCATCGGCACGGGCAGCGTCAAATCCCCGCTGCGCGCCAGGTGCCGATACAACGGCAATCCTTGATCGGTCGCGGCAGCCTTCGCCGCGGCCAGCGACACCGCCAAAATCGCATTCGCGCCCAATTTTGATTTGCTTTCCGTGCCATCCAATTTGATCATCGTGGCGTCCAGCGCCGCTTGATCCTGAGCGTTGGCGCCCATGATGGAATCGCGCAGCGGACCGTTGACGGCGCCAACCGCCTTGAGCACGCCTTTGCCGCCGAATCGCTTCATGTCGCCGTCGCGCAGCTCAACCGCTTCGCGCGATCCGGTCGAGGCGCCGGAAGGCACCGCGGCGCGCCCGATGGTGCCGGAGTCGAGCACGACATCGGCTTCGACCGTGGGATTTCCGCGTGAATCCATGATTTGGCGGCCGCGAACATCGACGATTCGACTCATAACAATGATTCCTCAAAGGGTTGTCTCTTAACCGCCCTGTCCAATTCCGCAAGCGTGGTGAGCAGCGACCGCATGCGATCCAAGGGCCACGCATTCGGGCCGTCCGAGAGCGCTTTGGCCGGATCCGGGTGCGTCTCCATGAAAATGCCCGCCACGCCGGCCGCCACCGCGGCACGCGCCAGCACCGGTACGAACTCTCGCTGCCCGCCCGAGGAGTCGCCTTTGCCGCCGGGCAGTTGTACCGAGTGCGTGGCATCGAACACCACCGGACAACCCGTGGCGCGCATGATCGCCAGGGAGCGCATGTCGGACACCAGATTGTTGTAGCCGAAAGAGAAGCCGCGCTCGCAAACCATGATCTGCGCATTGCCGGTGGAGCGGGCCTTGTCGACGACGTTCTGCATTTCCCAAGGCGACAAGAACTGCCCCTTCTTGATGTTCACCGGCTTAGCCTGAGAGCACGCGGCGACGATGAAATTGGTTTGACGGCAAAGAAATGCCGGTGTCTGCAGAACATCCACAACCGCCGCGACGTCGGCAAGCGGCGTGTCCTCATGCACGTCGGTCAGGACGGGCACGCCGATCTGCTCGCGCACTTTACCCAAGGCCTTCAGGCCTTGTTGTAGACCCGGACCGCGAAAACTCGATCGCGACGAACGATTGGCCTTGTCGAACGATGCCTTGAAAATGAAAGGGATTTTGAGCGCCGCGGTCATTTCCTTCAGACGGCCGGCCACGTCGATCACGAGGCTCTCGCTTTCGATGACGCAGGGTCCGGCAATCAAAAAGAACGGGCGATCCGCCCCGACCTCGAAGGAAGTCAGCTTCATGCGCTTAATGGTTCATGCAGTGGCGCGGCCGGGCTGCAGAGAAGCTCGGTACTCGCGCGCCGCCCTGACGAAGCCCGTGAACAGCGGGTGCCCATCGCGCGGCGTCGAGGTGAATTCCGGATGGAACTGACTGGCCACGAACCAGGGATGACTCGGCAGTTCAATGAACTCCACCAATCCATCCGCCGAGAAGCCGGAGAAGCCCAAGCCGGCGGCAGTCAACTCATCGAGATAGTGGTTGTTGAATTCATAGCGATGACGGTGGCGCTCGAAAATCGATTCCTTGCCGTATAGCGACCGCGCCAGAGAACCGGGTTTCAGTTTGGCTTCCTGAGCGCCCAAGCGCATGCTGCCGCCCAACTCCGATTTCTCATCGCGCACCTGTTGCCCGCGCCCCAGGTCCTGCCATTCGGTAATCAAGGCGATCACCGGGTGATTCGTGGCGCGGTCGAACTCGGTGCTGTTGGCGCCTTTGAGGGCCAATACATTGCGCGCATATTCGATGATGGCGAGCTGCATCCCGAGGCAAATGCCAAGATAGGGTATGCCGTTTTCGCGCGCAAAGCGGATCGCCTGAATCTTTCCTTCGATGCCGCGGTCGCCGAATCCGCCCGGCACCAAAATGGCGTCCATTTTCTGCAAGGAAGCCGCGCCGGAGCGTTCGATGTCCTGCGACTCGAAGTAGTGAATATTGACCCTGGTGCGGGTCTTGATGCCGCCGTGCATCAGGGCTTCATTCAAAGAAATATAAGAGTCGCGAATCTGCACGTACTTGCCGACCATGCCGATGTCGACGACGGCCTCGGGATTCTGTTTGGCGGCAACCACCGCCCGCCATTCGGAAAGATCGGTCGGCGGCGCATTCAAGCGCAGCTTATCGACGACGATGTCGTCCAGGTCCTGTTCGTGCAGCAGCATCGGGATTTTGTAAATGTCGTCGGAGTCCACCGCCGAAATCACCGCCCGTTCTTCGACATTGGTGAACAGAGCGATTTTGCGGCGCTGTTCATCGGGCAGGCTTTGCGAGCAACGGCATAACAATATGTCGGGCTGAATTCCGATGCCGCGCAGCTCCTTGACCGAGTGCTGCGTGGGCTTGGTTTTGATTTCACCGGCACCACCGAGGATCGGGACCAGCGTCAAGTGCATGTACAGCACCTTATCGCGCCCGAATTCCACGCCCATCTGGCGAATGGCTTCGAGAAACGGCAGCGATTCTATATCGCCGACGGTACCGCCGATTTCGACCATGCAGACGTCGGAATCGCCGGCGCCCATGCGAATTCGATGCTTGATCTCGTCTGTGATATGCGGAATGACTTGAACCGTCGCACCCAGGTAATCGCCGCGCCGTTCCTTTGCGATGACGCGCTCGTAAATTCTCCCGGTCGTGAAATTGCTGTTGCGACCCGTGGTCGTGCGCACGAAACGCTCGTAGTGGCCCAAGTCCAAATCAGTCTCGGTGCCGTCGGCGGTAACGAAAACCTCGCCATGCTGAAACGGACTCATGGTGCCGGGATCCACGTTGATGTAGGGATCCAGCTTGACCATGCTGATCTTGAGACCGCGAGCCTCCAGGATGGCGCCAAGGGAAGCGGATGCAATCCCTTTGCCCAGCGAGGAAACCACGCCGCCGGTGACGAAAACGAATCGATTCATGATGAGCCACCGCCGATTAAACGTTTGTCGTTCCGCTCGAGCGTTGGAGCGGATGGTCAAACGAAGCCAAAAGGGAACAACGGGAATTCGACGGGAGTTCAGATTACCAGAACACGTCCATCTCGACAATCCTAACAAACGCTACTTGAGCATATGCGCGTTATTCGCGTGAAACATCCGCGTGGAACGCGGCGAATGCGCCGCTCCTAGGTCAAGAGGGGTGCATTGTTCCACGCGACCTTGAGCCCAGGCGCGTCCGGCGCGGCGCACCAGCGTGCGTCCACCCACAAGTCGGCGACGGCGATCAATTCCTCGCCGGCAAACACCAGAGGCAGTGCATCCCGCATCCACGGCAACACGCCTTGTGACTGGCACAGGTGCTGAACGGTCTGGGTTCTGGCTGATGACGCGGGTTTGAGTGTTTCGCCGCCATCGCGCCGTCGCACGATCACGGCCGGCGGCAACGCGTGCGCCGCAATTCCGCCGCTCTGCGTGCTCCACGTGAGGCTGCCGAGATTCGCGCCCAGCGTGATCGTGGATCCCAGTACGGTGTCCCAAGGTCTCGCCTCTTCGAGGCGCGGGCAATCCGCCGCCGTGAGAAACAGCCGCTGCCGATAGCGGCGCAAGGCCTTATTGCCCCACACGATGGCAGGCTGGTGATCGGCGTCCGCCTCGAACACTTGCCGCAAGGCCTCGGCAAGGCGGGCCGTCGATGGCGCTTCCACGCCCGCTTCGCCGAGCCAGAAGCGAACGGCATTCACCCGCTGCGGTTGCGGCAACACTCTCAAGCCCGGCACGGACAGTGCGTCTCCGTCGCGCAGGCGCGCCACATCCCGGGCGGCCGCGATGTCGAGCAATTCCTGCGCTTCGGACATATGGTGAGCGGCGCGCGATAGCGCGGTCTCGGCGCCCGGCCAGCGCGCCTCGATCGGCGGCCAAATCGCTTTTCGCAAGTAACTGCGATCGAAGCGCAAATCCTCGTTCATGGGATCGATCAAATTGCCATTCTCGAGGTGCTCGCCGAATTCAAGCAGCTGCCGCTGCGGCACGTCGAGTACGGGCCGAACATGCCATCCTAGCCCTAAGACACGGCAGATCGGCATGGCCGACATGCCTTTGACGCCCGCTCCCCTCAACGCCTGCAGCAATAGGGTCTCGGCCTGATCTTTGCGATGATGCGCCGTCAGCAGACATTCATGCGGCTGAAGCTGCGCGGCGAGTGCCGCATACCGCGCATCGCGCGCCGATGCCTCGATCGACTGCCCTGTTTCGTTTGGGACATCGACGCGGATGATCTGCAGCGGAACACTCAAGCGCCGGCACAGATCGGTGCACGCTTGGCGAAATTCCGAAGCCGCGGCTTGCAGGCCGTGATCGATGTGCACGGCGCGCAGCGGCAAGCTGCGAAATCCATCCCCGATGGCTGCCACGGCGCCAAGCAAAGCGGCCGAATCCGCGCCGCCGCTCAAAGCCACCGCGAGACCGGTGGCGCCCGCAGGGACGCAGGACTCGAGCACCGCGCACAGGGATGCCGCGGAAAAACTCATGCGTCATTAACCGTCGCGGAACGCACCGAAGCCGCGCACACGGGCCTGCCGCGCGTCGAGCAACTGGGTGATGGGCTGATTACGAAGTTCCGTCAAGTGCTTGAGCATGCTCTGTTTGATGCCTTCCGCCATCAGCTGCGGATCGCGGTGTGCGCCGCCGTGCGGCTCTTTCAACACTTCATCGACCAGCCCGAGCTTGTAAAGCCGCTCCGCGGTGCCGCCCATTGCTTCGGCGGCGATTTCTTTCTTCTCGGTGCTCTTCCACAGAATCGACGCGCAGGCTTCCGGCGTAATGACCGAATACACGCTGAACTGCAGCATGATCAGCCGGTCGCAAACGCCGATGGCCAGCGCGCCGCCCGAGCCGCCCTCGCCGATGACGATGCTCAAGATCGGGGCCGCCAGGTTGGACATTTCGAACAGGTTGCGCGCGATCGCTTCACTCTGGCCCCGCTCCTCGGAGCCGATGCCGGGATAGGCTCCGGGTGTGTCGATCAAAGTCACGACCGGGATGCGAAAGCGCTCCGCCATTTTCATCAGGCGCAGCGCCTTGCGATAACCCTCGGGCTTGGGCATGCCGTAGTTGCGCCGTACGCGCTCCTTGGTATCACGGCCCTTTTGATGGCCGATCAACATCACCGGTGTCCCTTCGAGGCGCGCCAGGCCGCCGACGATCGCCAAGTCATCGCTGTACATGCGATCGCCGTGCAACTCCTGCCAGTCGCTGAAAATCATCGACACGTAATCCAGCGTATAGGGACGCTGCGGATGTCGCGCCAGCTCGGTGATCTGCCAGGGAGTGAGGTTGGCGAAGATGCTCGTGGTGAGCGCCCTGCTCTTCGACTGCAGACGCTTGATCTCTTCTGAAATGTTGACGCTGGCATCCGTGCCGATGAATTTCAGTTCCTCGATCTTCGCCTCGAGCTCCGCAATCGGTTGCTCAAATTCTAGAAAATTCATCGCCATGAGCTCGTTTCCTCGCCGCGCACATCATTTCGCGGACCATACACTAAATACCATCCCTCGCGCCCAACAAGCGCAGAGAGCCGGTCCAAAAGTTCGCGCGTCGGGCGCACCGACCAGGCGTCGGAAAGATTGACCTTGCCGGTGAAGTCCTCCCGAGCGACCGCCACACTGACTCCGCAGGGCCCCCGCAAGTAGGGTTTCAGCATCTGCTCGAAGCGATTCATGCCCTGCGGGCCGTCGAATTCGGCAGGCCAGCGCAGCCACAGGCGGCGCGCGAAGCGCTCGCGCGCCCGGTCGATATCCATCAAGGACTTTGCCTGCAGGCGCCACGCCTCGATGAAGTCATCGAAGCGCAGCGTGCCGTCGATGATCAAGATGGCATCCTTGACGATGATATCGCGATGCTGCTGAAACACCTCTTCATACAAGCTGACCTCGAGGCGCGCACTGCGGTCGTCCAAAATCAACGTCACTCGATTCGGGCGGCGACGGATTTCCAACACCAGACCTGCCACGGTGGCGGGCTTGCCTGCCGACCAGTTGCGCGCACCTTCCAGAGGCGCGGGCGGTTTTGGGCCGCCGACATCGGCCAGGCGCGCGCTCACCAAGAACTTCAAGTCCGGCTCGTAGGGCGTGATGGGATGGCCGCTCAAGAACAGGCCCAGGGTTTCGCGTTCCCCGGCGAGGCGCTCGGCCTCGGACCAATCTGCCACCGCCGTATTCTCGGCGGCGCTCAAACCGAACAGGTCGACCTGGCCTACGCTGATGGCGCGAGAATTCTGTTCTCCGAGATGCATCGCACGCTCGAGCTCCGCGGTCAGCGATGCGCGGTTGGGCCCGATCAGATCCAAGCTGCCGGAGCGGATCAATGCCTCGAACACGCGCCGATTCACCCGCTGCAAATCGATGCGCCGGCACAAATCCGGGAGCGTCTCGAATGGGCCGTTTTTCTTGCGTTCCTCGATGATGGCCTCGACCGCGGACGCACCCACGCCTTTGATCGCGCCCATCCCGTAGCGGATGCTGGTAGGACCCGCCACGCGGAACGCATAGACCGACGCGTTCACATCGGGGGGCAGGACTTTGAGCCCCATCCCGTTGCACTCATCGATGAGCGTCACTACCTTTTCGGTTTTGTCCATGTCCGAGGACAGCACTGCCGCCATGTAGGCCGCCGGATAGTGCGCCTTGAGCCACGCGGTCTGATAAGACAACAAGGCATATGCCGCCGAATGCGATTTGTTGAATCCGTAGCCGGCAAATTTTTCCATCAGGTCGAAAATGTGCGTGGCCTGCGCCTCGGCGACGCCCCTTGCGACCGCACCGCTGACGAATACCGAGCGCTGCTTGGCCATTTCCTCAGGCTTTTTCTTGCCCATGGCGCGGCGCAGGAGATCGGCGCCGCCCAAGGTGTAGCCGGCCAATATCTGGGCGATTTGCATGACCTGTTCCTGGTACAGGATCACGCCGTAAGTCGCCGCCAGGACGGGCTTCAATTCCGGATGCAGGTAGTCGATCGTTGCGCCGGTGGTATCGTGCTTGCGGGCGATGAAGTCCTCGACCATGCCGGATTGCAGCGGGCCGGGCCGAAATAGCGCAACGAGCGCGACGATATCGCCGAAGCGGTCCGGCTGCAGGCGCCGAATCAAATCCTTCATGCCGCGCGATTCGAGCTGGAACACCGCCGTGGTCTTGGTGCTCTTGAGCAGCGCGTAGGTCAATGCGTCGTCCATCGCCAAGGCGCTCATGATCAGCGGCGCTTCACCACTTGCGGCGCGCTGCTCGTTGATGTCGCGCACCACCCAGTCGATGATGGTGAGGGTCCGCAGCCCCAGAAAATCAAATTTGACCAGGCCCGCGGCTTCGACATCGTCCTTGTCGAACTGCGTCACCGGCGTGCTGCTGCCCTCTTCGCAGTACAGCGGCGTGAAATCGGTGAGGACCGAGGGCGCGATGACCACGCCGCCGGCATGTGTACCGGCATTGCGCGCCAGACCCTCGAGCGAGCGCGCGAGATCGATGAGATCGTGAACCTCAGACTCGTTGTCGTAGAGGCGCTTGAGCTCCTCTTCCTGCTCCAGCGCCTTGTCGAGCGTCATGCCGATTTCCAATGGAATCAGCTTGGCGATCTTGTCGACGTAACCGTACGGGTGTCCCAGAACGCGGCCCACATCGCGCACCACGGCTTTGGCCGCCAAGGTGCCGTAGGTGATGATTTGCGATACGCGCTCCCGTCCGTATTTGTTGGCCACATATTCAATGACCCGATCGCGCCCTTCCATGCAGAAATCAACGTCGAAATCCGGCATCGACACACGCTCAGGATTCAAGAATCTCTCGAACAGGAGATCGTGTTCGATGGGATCCAAATCGGTGATGCCCAACGCGTAGGCCACCAGAGAACCCGCCCCGGAACCGCGGCCGGGACCGACCGGCACGCCGTTCTCGCGTGCCCAACGAATGAAATCCGCGACGATCAAGAAATATCCGGCGAATCCCATGGCGCAAATGACGCCGAGTTCAAGATCCAGGCGCGACTGGTAGCCGGCGCCTGGTGCGGCGGCGGCGGAAAGCGCCGGCGACGCGGCGATGCGCGCTTGCAAGCCGCGCTTCGACTCCCCGCGCAGGAACTCCTCCGTGTTCGATCCGGTCGGCACCGGATAGGCGGGCAGCATCGAGGCGCCCAAGCGAATCTCCAGGGAACATCGCTTGGCAATCTCGATCGTATTGACCAGCAGTTCCGGCGCGTCCTTGAAGAGCTCGGCCATTTCCGGCGGCGACTTCAGATACTGCTCTTCGGAGTAGCGACGCGCCCGGCTCGCATCCCCCAGCTGCGCGCCATCATGAATGCAAACGCGCGCCTCATGCGCTTCGAACTCGGCGCGCGTCAAGAAACGCACGTCATTCGTGGCGACCGCCGCAACGCCCAGAGACTGTGCAAGTTCCATGGTCCCTTCGGCGCAAACTTGTTCGCCTGCCCGGCCGGTGCGCTGTACCTCGAGGTAGAACCGATCGCCGCAAAACGCCTGCCAACGTTCGAGGCAACGCTGCGCCTCGTCGTCGCGGCCGCGCGCGAGGCACCTGCCGATATCCCCCTCCGCTCCGCCCGAGAGCACGATCAGACCTTGCAGCACTTCGCGGGTAATCCAGCTGCGCTCCAACATGGGCGCGCCGCGCTGCTGCCCCTCGAGATAGGAGCGGGTCACCAGTTGTGTCAGATGCCGATACCCCTTCAGGTTCTGACACAGGAAGACGATGCGCGACGGCGGTGCACGTTCCCCGGGTTCCCTGATCCAGGCATCGACTCCAATCAGCGGCTTGATCCCCGCGGCTTGCGCTTCCTTGTAGAACTTCACCATGGCGAACAGATTGCTTTGATCGGTCAAGGCAACTGCAGGCATGCCCGCGGCTGCGACGGCGGCCATCAATTCCGGTACGCGCACGATGCCGTCGACCAACGAGTACTCGGTGTGCAACCGCAGGTGAACAAACCTCGTCAAGGTTCACACCGCAAGGCGAGGCGCACAGGCTCGAAGGAACGTCGGTGCAAGGGACACGGCCCGTGCAAGGTCAGGAGGCGCTGATGGTCAGGCGTCGCGTAGCCCTTATGTGCTGCGAAAGCATATGCAGGATATATTGTATCCATATGATTCATATAACTATCTCTAGCGGTTTTCGCCAGAATCGAAGCGGCGCTGATCGCCGGCTCCGAGACGTCTCCGTCAATGATGGCACGAGCCGTCAACACCTTGCCCAATCCATGTAAATGGGGAAGCCGATTGCCGTCCACCAGCACATGGTCGGGTGTGAGAGTCATGGCCAGCAAGGCGCGTCGCATCGCGAGGAAAGTGGCCTGCAGAATGTTCAGCGCGTCGATTTCAACGTGGTCAGCCCAGCCGATGCCGAAGCACAGCGCATCTCGCCTGATCGCGACGCTGAGGCGCGAGCGCTCCTCCGGGCTCAATGATTTGGAATCGGCGACGCCTTCGATGGGCCGGCGCGGCCTCAAGATCACCGCGGCAGCCACCACAGGCCCGGCCAATGGACCGCGGCCCGCCTCGTCGATGCCCGCAACCCGCCTCATTCGGAAGATCCTGCCGGCGCACGGCTGGGAGCCTGGCTCCTCGCACTCAGGAGTTCCAGAATCGCTTGCGCCGCCCGCGTCCCTGCGCCACGGCGCAGATCCGCGTGAATTCGCGAGAACTCCCGTTCCAAGGCGCCGCGCCTTTCGGTATCGTCAAGCCACATCAAGAGCTCTGCTCCGATCGACTCTGGGACAATTTGGTCCTGAAAATATTCGCCGACGACGCGCTGATCCGCAAGTAGATTCGGTTGCGCAAAAAACTTTGATTTGACCAGATTCAGTCTTGTGATCATCCAGCCCGTCAGGGCGCCCAAGCGGTAGACGACGACCATGGGGCGCTTGCAGAGTGCGGCCTCCAGGCTGGCCGTGCCCGACGCCACCAGCACGACGTTGGCGGCGCTCAAGGCGGTGGTCGCCTGACCATCGATCAATCGCACATCGAGCGCCGGCGCATCGCGATTGAGCACGCGGGAGAAAATCTGCCGCGTCGCGGCGCTCGCCATCGGTGCGATGAATTTAAGATCCGGCCGCTGTCCAGCCAGCCAGCGCGCGGTGGCTGCGAAATCCGCCGCCAATCGGGCGACCTCACCGCGCCGGCTTCCCGGCAGCAGGGCGACGACACTGGACTTTAAGTCCAGGCCGAGAGCGCGGCGCGCCGCGTCGCGATCGACATTTTCCGGAATGGCATCCGCCAACGGATGGCCGACGAATTCCGCGGCTATGCCATGCTCGTCGTAAAAGCGTTTTTCGAACGGCAACAAGCACAGCACCAGGTCCACCGATTCTCGAATATTGCGCGCGCGTCCTTGCCGCCACGCCCAGACCTGCGGACTGACGTACTGCACGGTCGGAATGCCGGCGGCATGCAGGGTGCGGGCCACCCTCAAGTTGGTGTCCGGCGCATCGATGCCGATGAAAACATCCGGACGCGCCGTCAGGAACATGCGCTTGATGCGCGCCAGCAGCCTCACCAGCCTGGGTAAATCGCGCAAGACGTCGAACAGCCCCATCACCGCCAGCGACTCGGCCGGCTCCCAGCTCACGCACCCCGCCGCCTGCATCTTAGGCCCGGCGACGCCGAAGAACTGCGTGTCCGGCGCGCGCCGGCGCAACGCATGGATGAGATCGGCGCCCAAGGTATCGCCTGACGCCTCGCCCGCCACCAGACCTATCCGCAACGGCGTGGGATTGGGTGGCGCGGTCACGCTTGCCGCCATCGTTAACGAACGATGCTGCGTGAGCTGCGCTTGATGAAGTCGACGAAGAGCCCAATTTCCGGCTGCGTTGCCGCCGCTTTATCAAGTTCCTCCAAGGCCACCTTCAATTTGAGCCCCGAGCGGTACAGCAGCCGATAGGCGCGGCGAATGTTCAGGATTTGCGCAGGGGTAAATCCGCGGCGCTGCAAGCCCACGGAGTTGACGCTGTGCGGTACGGCGGGCCTTCCGACCGCCATCACGTAGGGCGGAACATCGCGGGTCACGGCGGCATTGTGCGCGATGAAACAGTGCGCGCCCACTTTGGTGTGCTGATGCACGGCCGACAGGCCGCCCATGGTGACCCAGTCGCCGATCTCCACATGACCGCCCAAGGTGGCGCAATTCGCCATCACGATCTGGTCGCCCAAATGGCAGTCATGGGCGACATGCGAATACGCCATCAGGAGATTGTCATTGCCGATGCGCGTCACGCCTTTGTCATGGGTCGTGCCGCGGTTCACCGTGACCGATTCACGAAATACATTGCGGTCGCCGATCGTAAGAAGCGTCGGCTCGCCGTTGTATTTCTTGTCCTGCGGTGCGTCGCCCAGCGAGGCGAACTGGAAAATCTTGTTGTTGGAACCGATGCGCGTGGGGCCGTTGATGACGGCGTGCGGACCGATCCACGTACCGGGTCCGATGACGACATCGGCGCCAATCACGGTGAAGGGTCCGATTTCAACGTCCGCAGCGATGTCAGCTTGCGGCGAAATCACCGCCCGCGAATCGATCATCCGGCGACTCCCTTGGATGGGGGCGTCTTCGTCTCGGGCGCAACCATGATCTCCGCGGACGCCACTTCTTTGCCGTCGACTTCGGCCAGGCAGTGGAACTTCCATATGCCCTTGAAAGCCCGCTTCAAGGCGACTTTCAACATCAACTGATCACCCGGTTCCACGGGCTTGCGAAAACGCGCGTTATCGATGGCGACAAAATAAAAGCGTGTATTGATGTCGGGCACGACTTTCGCGGTCTTGAACGCCAGGATCCCGGCGGCCTGGGCCAGGGCCTCAATGATGAGCACACCCGGCATCACCGGGCGGTGCGGGAAATGCCCCGGGAAAAACGGCTCGTTGAACGTCACGTTCTTCAGTGCCACGCAGTGCTTCCCCGCGACGCATTCCAAAACCCGATCGACCAACAAGAAGGGATACCGATGCGGCAATTGCCGCATGATCGCTTCGATATCCAATCTATCGGACTCCGACATTATCTCTCCTACGTGTCCAGTCGCCTTAAGTGGGCGACCATCCGCCGCCACAATCGGGTTTCCACAGTGGGCATGCCGCTCGAATAGCTGCCGGCCTTCCTAATCGATGCACTCACCAGGCTGCATCCGGTCACCACCACATCGTCGGCAATGGTCAAATGACCGGCAAATCCCACCATTCCGCCAATCATGCAGCGTTGCCCGATCACAGTGCTGCCCGAGATGCCGGTGCAGGCTGCGATGGCCGTGTGAGCGCCGATGATCACGTTGTGGCCTACTTGGATCTGATTGTCCAGTTTGACCCCATTCTCGACAACCGTGTCGTCAATGGCACCCCGATCGATGGTGGTGTTCGCGCCGATTTCCACATCGTCGCCGATCCGCACGCCGCCCACTTGCGGCACTTTCACCCAAGTCCCGGCGTTGGGCGCGAAACCGAAACCATCCGCGCCAACCACGGCACCGGCATGCAGAATGCAGCGCTGCCCAACGGTCACACCCGGGTATAAATTGACCCGCGACAGCAGCGCCGAGTCGGCCCCGACGCAAGCTCCGTTCTGTACGACACAGCCCGGGCCGATCAACACCCGCTCGCCGATCTGTGCGTCATCCTCGATGACGGCGAGCGGTCCGATGCTCGCCGAAGCGGCTATCCGCGCCCCGCCGGCCACCACGGCGCTCGGGTGGATTCCCGGCGTTTGGCCCACCTGCGGGTGCATGAGGGCCGCGATGCGCGCATACGCCAGATACGGGTTGGGGTCGACAAGTGCGGAGACCGGGCAATGGGGTTCATCCTCGGCGCTCAAGAGAACGGCGGTCGCCTGCGTGGACTCCAGTTGCTTGCGGTAGCGCGAGTTCGCCAGAAAGCTCAAGGCACCGGCGTTCGCGCGCGATAGGGTCGCTACGCTGCGGACCCTAAGGCTGGGGTCCCCGCGCAGCGTGAGCCCGAATCGGACCGCCAGCTCGCCTAAACTGAATTCTCCCTGCACCTAGCTCCCCAGGCACTCCTCGAGTGCGGTAGGTTTCCGGTGAGCGCTTACTTAGCGCCTGGAGGCTTCGCCGGCGCTTGCGCGGGCTTGCCCGGCGCGATCGGCAAGGTTGCGGGCTTGGTCTTCAACACTTCCAGGACCTGCGCGGTGATATCCAGCTGCGGCTTGTTGTAGAACACGCCCTCGCCCAAGACCAGATCGAAACCTTGTGCGCTCGAGTAGGTTCGAATCTCTTCGAGCAAGTAGCGCTGTACCTTGCCGATCTCCTCATTTTTCCGCGTTGACAAATCGTCCTGGAATTCCCCGCCCTTGCGTGAAAACTCGCGCTGCTGATCGCGCAATGACTTCTCCGCCTTGGAGCGATCGGCTTCCGCCATGATCGCCCCTTCCTTCGCCAATTTCTCATCGCGCGCTTTCAGATCGTTCTGCATGGCCAACAACTCACGCTGACGAGGCCCAAACTCATTCTGCAAAGCCTGCATGGCGCTTTTGACTTGCGGCGCCTCGGTCATGAGCTTCTGAAAATCCACGTAGCCGATCTTTATTTCGGCACTTGCTTGCTGCGACACCATGAATCCGCACAGGCTCAATGCCAGGAACGGAATGCTGCGAAGATAAGTCGACATGTTGCTTTCTAAGACCTCAAATAAGCGGTCAAAACGCTTGACCGATGGAAAATTGAAAACGCTCCGTCTCGTCGCCGAATCGCACTGTGTCGCCTTGAAAAGCATTCAATGGAATGCCGTACGAGAAACGGAATAAGCCCAGGGGCGCGAGCCACTGCACTGCAATGCCAGTTGATTGTTTTAGATTAGCATAATTGAAGTGGTAATCGACCGGCGTTATGTCATCGACACCCAGGAATTTCACCTTATTGCCGGTCTGGAACACGTTGCCGATGTCGTAGAACATGCTGATGCGGGCCGCGCTCTTCCACTTGTCCGGCACCGGGAAAATCAACTCGTAGCGGTTGACCAACCGGAAATTTCCGCCATACGGGTTACCGATGCCGATGTTATCCCGCGGCCCCAGCCGGCTTTCTCGAAAGCCTCTGACGCTGTCGGGACCGCCGGCGAAGTAGTTGAGGTATGGCGGCAAGGACGTGGTGCGGCCCAGCGACGAGGCATAGTCGACGGATGCCTGCACCGAGATCAGGAACTTGCGCCACAGCGGAATGTACGAGATGAAATCGAAATTCGTCTGGTAGTACTTAACATCGCTCAAGGGCAATGCATAGCGGGCCGACAGCGTCACCTTCATGCCACGGTCCGGGAACAAGGCGCGGTTGCGGCCTTCGTAGGACCAGCCGCCCGTCAGCTCGTAGGTGTAGAAATTCGAACCGTACACGGTGTAGGGATTGTCCAAGGAATTGACCACCCCATCGCCGTTGGTATCCCCCAGAACGCGCTGGAAGGCATTGCCGTTGTTCCTGACCCAGTCGACCGACTGCTGCGCGCTGTAGCCTTGGGAGACCACCAGGCTGTTCTTGTTTGCGGAGGTGCCGAGGCTCAAGAACTGGTACTCGCTGATGGGGTAGGCCCATTGAATCGCACCGGTGATCTGCTTGGTCGAGAACGCCGAGGACGCTGCGACGAACTGCGTGATGTCGCGCAGCGTCAGCGAGGCGGTGCGGGATACCCCGTCGACGGTGGTGTAAGGATTCGTGTGCGCAAATGTGTAGGACTTGCTGAACTTGCCCGCGTTGACTTCCAGGGCGATGCGATCGCCGGTACCCATGAAGTTGCTGTGAACGAAATTGCCGTTCAAGCTGAATTTCTGGGATTCGGAGTAGCCGATGCCGCCGCCGAATTGGCCCGGCAGCCCCTCTTTGATGTTGAAGTCGACATCCACCAGATCCGCGCTTCCGGCCACGGGCTTGTTCTCGAATTCCACCTTCTCGACGTACGGCAGCCGCTGCAGCCGCTCTTTGGAACGTTCGACCGCCGAATTCGACAACCAGCCGCCTTCCAGCTGGCGCATTTCACGGCGCAGCGTTTCATCGTTGATGGCCGTCGTGTTGTTGAAATTGATATGGCGAACGTAGACGCGGTTCCCGGGCTCGACGAAAAATGTCAGCGCCACGGTCTTCTTGTCGTTGTCCGGAGTCGGAACCGGATCGATCTTGGCGAACGCATAGCCGTCGGCGCCCAAGCGATAACTCATCAATTGCTGAGTCGAGGTAACGGCCTTGCGCGAATACGTGTCACCCGGCTTGATGAGCAGCAGGCGGCGCAGCTGCTCCTCCGGGACCACCATGGTGCCCGCAAGCTTGATGTCGCTGACCTTGAAGACCTCACCCTCGTTGACGTTCACGGTGATGTACATGTCGTCTTTTTCCGGCGCAATCGCGACTTGCGTCGAATCGATCTGGAAATTCGCGTACCCCCTGTCCATGTAGTACGAACGCAATTTTTCCAAGTCGCCGGTCAATGACTCGCGCGAGTAGCGATCATCCTGCTTGTACCAGGACAGCCAATTCGGCGTCTTCAGCTCGAAGCTGTCCAGAATGTCCTTTTCTTTGAATTTCGTGTTGCCGACGATGTTGATCTGTTCGATCTTGGCGCGCTTGCCCTCCTTGATGTCGACGATGACATCCACTTTGTTGCCGGGTAGATCGGTGATCTTTGTATCGACGCGCACGGCATACTTGCCGCGGCTGAAATACTGGTCCGTGAGGTATTGCTTCACCTCATCGAGCACCGAGCGATCGAAGGTCTTGCCGGTCGCGAGGCCCACGTTGCGCAGGCTCTTCTGCAAATCCTCGGTCTTGATGTCCTTGTTGCCCTTGATCTCGAACTTGGCGATCGACGGCCGCTCGACCACCACGACCAGGAGAATATTGCCGTCGCGGCGCAGCTCGACGTCACGAAAGAATCCCGTCGCATACAGTGCGCGCATCGCTTCACCGATGCGCGCGCCATCCAGATGATCGCCGATGTTGACGGGCAAATAGTTGAATACGGTGCCTTCGGAGATTCGCTGCAAGCCTTCGATGCGAATATCGCCGACGGTAAACGTATCTTGGGCGGCTTGCGCCTGCACAGCCGTACAGAGCGGTTGGCTGGCAAGGGCCGCCAACAAGGCTAGGCGAAATTCAAGCCGCACGCGGCAAAGACCGGGTGCAATTTTGGTGGGCGACGCTGCGCGCGCAACGCCGCTCGTACGGCTGGAATTTGGGTTTGATCATGATTTCCCGTTTAATTCAAATGTCTTGATATATCGTTATAGAAAGCCAGACTCATCAAAACCACCAGCAATGCAATGCCGACCTGCTGACCGAACAGCTGCATGCGCTCTGAAATCGGGCTGCCCTTGATGGCCTCCACCGCCTGATAAACCACTTGGCCGCCATCGAGCAGCGGCACCGGCATCAGATTGAGCACGCCCAGGCTCACGCTGATAATCGCCAAGAACGCCATGTACGCGGTAATGCCTAGATACGCGCTAATACCTGCGAACTCGGCGATGCTGACGACGCCGCTGATGTTCTTCGGCGACACCTGCCCCGTGAGCATGCGCCATAGCATCTGCACGGTCAGCGCGGACATCTCCCACGTCTTCTTCACGCCGCTCACCAGCGCATCGACCGGTCCGGAGCGATGGATTTCGACCAGGCCCGGCGGCCAGACCGGCGCCCCTTCTTTGAGCGAAATACCCAGCCGGCCCACCGCCCTGCCCTGATCCATCACGCGCGGAACCGCCGCCACAATACGCAATCGCTCGCCGTGGCGCTCGACTTCAATCGAAATCTCACGATTCGCCGCCCCACTCACCATGGCAATGAACTGGGTTGCGTTGGCGACAGGCTGACCGTCGACGGCGAGCACCCGATCGCCGGCCATCAAACCTGCGCGCCCGCCGGCGCTGTCGGCGGAGGCGGAATTGATCATGGTGGCGGCGTTCCACGTCGCCAGATCAAAGCCGAGTCCCGGCAGCAACTTGCCCGGCTCGGTCATCGCGCGCCGGTCCTCGGTAACCCGCAAGGTCACGGAACGCTCTGAACCGTCGCGGCGCACACGCAGCGGAATCAGACCATCGTCCGTAAATTGACGGATCAAGGCAATCTGCAGCTCTTCGGTGTCCGCGACATTGCGCGGCCCGACGCGCACGACCTGATCGCCGCGCTGCAGTCCCGCCACCGCTGCGGGGCTGTCGAGACGCACTTGGCCGATCACCGGCTTGACGGTTTCAGTGCCGACCATGGCCAGAATCGCGTACAGCAGCGATGCAAATAGCAGATTCATGGCCGGCCCCGCCAAGAGTACGGCAATGCGATGCGAGATTGGACGGCGCGTGAAGGAGCGGTGCAACTCGGTGGCAGCCACTTCGCCTTCGCGCTCATCCAGCAGTTTGACGTAGCCGCCCAAGGGGATGGCAGCCAGACAGTATTCGGTTCGGTCAGCATCTTTGCCGACGCGCGTGAACAGCGGTTTTCCGAAGCCTATGCTGAAGCGCAGTACCTTGAAGCCGAGTTTCTTCGCGACCCAATAGTGCCCGAATTCATGTACCGCCACCAAGATGCTAATCGCAACCAGGAACGCGGCAAGGAAAACCACAATCTTCATGCAGAGGCTCCAGCGCTGAGCTCTATAAGGGTAATCGCCAGGCGTCGCGCCGCAGCGTCAGCCTCCAAAACATCGTCCAGAGTCTTGACGGGAGACGAATTAAGCCGCTGCAGTACATTGTCAATGACCGTTGAAATGCCTACAAAGTTCAAGCGCCGATCAAGAAACGCCTGAACTGCGACCTCATTGGCCGCATTCAGCACCGTCGGGGCGGTGCCGCCGGCACGCGCGGCGGCTCGGGCCAGCGTCAAACTCGGGAATCGCACATGGTCGGGCGGCTCGAATCCCAGCTGTCCCATGGAGAGCAGATCGAGGGATTGTACACCAGAGGCAAACCTCCCAGGCCAGGCCAAAGCCTGAGCAATGGGCGTGCGCATATCAGGTGCGCCAAGCTGGGCCAACATCGAGCCGTCCGCGTATTCGACCAAAGAGTGCACGACGCTTTGCGGATGCACCACGACATCCACCTGGGATTCAGGCAAACCGAACAGCAGGGTGGCTTCGATAATCTCAAGCCCTTTGTTCATCAGTGTGGCCGAATCAACTGAAATCTTGCGGCCCATCTTCCACTTCGGATGCGCACAGGCTTCATCGGGCGTGACGTGGGCCATTTTCGCCGCGGCGGTGCTGCGAAACGGGCCGCCGGAAGCGGTCAGAATGACTCGCGTGACACCGGCTGCCGCATCACCCGGCAGATAGCCTCCCGGCATGCATTGAAAAATCGCGTTGTGCTCGCTATCGATCGGAATGAGCTGCGCGCCCGCGCGGCGCACCTCGTCCATCAAGAGCCGGCCGGTCATGACCAGCGCTTCCTTGTTGGCGAGAAATACGCGCTTGCCGGCGCGCACCGCCGCCAGGGTCGATTGCAGCCCCGCGGCACCCACGATGGCTGCCATCACCATCTGCACGTTGGCGGCGCTGACGGCTTGAGCCAGCGCCTGCTCGCCGCTCTCGACCCGGGTGGCAGATCCAGCTTCGCGCAGCGCGGCGCTTGCCTTTGCGGCGGCTTCCGGATCGACCAGCACCACCGTTTCGGGATGAAAAACCTTCGCCTGCTCGACGATGACTTGCCAGCTTTTGAAGGCACCCAAAAGCGCCACCTTGAACGCTTCCGGATGAAGCGCGATGACGGCCAGCGTGCTGCGGCCGATGCTGCCGGTTGAACCCAAGATGGCGATACCGCGTTGCATGCTCATGCCAGCACACCCGAACCGAAAAGCCCGAGCGCGTACAAGGGCGCGGCTGCCGTCACACTGTCGATGCGATCCAAGAGACCGCCATGACCCGGCAGCAACGTGCCGCTATCCTTGAGCGCAGCAGCGCGCTTGAACATGCTCTCCGTCAGATCGCCGATGATGGAAAAGATTCCCACCGCGAATCCGAATCCGACGAGAGCCAGGGGCGGCAAGCCAAAATAAACAGCACCGCTGCCGGCCACCAGCGCGACCATGAGAAGCCCCCCTATCGCGCCTTCCACGGTCTTGCCCGGGCTCACGCGCGGCGCCAATTTTCGCCGTCCGAATGCCCGGCCGGCAAAGTACGCGCCGATGTCGGCGGCGCATACCATCAATATCAACCACAGCACCATCAGCGGTCCGCGCGCGAACCCCTGCGCGGAAATCTGCAGCCTTGCCAGAGCCACGAAAGCCGGCGCCAATACGGCCAGGCCGCAGATCAGCGTTACGGCCGGCCGATGCCGGGTCGGCACCAGCATGAGCCACAAAAACGCGATGACCCACCAGAGGCAGCCGGCGCCCAAAAGAATGATCAAGTGCGCGGGGCTGTCGGTCCACCGCCAACTGAGCAGCAGCACCAAGGCAACGCTGAAGGTGTAGCTCGCGCGCGCCGCAGCGCCTCGCAATGCCCCGAATCCCGCCCACTCCCACGCGCCGATGCTAAAAACCAGGCCGAAGGTCAGCACCGCCCACAGGGGCGGCAGCAGGAACAATCCCAGCAGCAGCAAGGCACCCAAGATGCAGCCGGTCAGCACTCTGGTCCTAAGCATCGGCCTTCGTTCCCACCTGCGCCGAAGTCTTGCCGAAACGCCGCTCGCGCCGGGCAAAGTGATCGAGTGCCGCCTGCAAGTGCGCCGGCGAAAACTCAGGCCAGAGCGCTTCGGAAAAATACAATTCCGTGTAGGCGAGATTCCACAGCAAGAAGTTGCTGATGCGCTGTTCGCCGCCGGTGCGAATCAGCAGATCCGGATCCGGGATGCCCGCCAGCGCCAGATGCGCTGCGATGTGTTCTTCGGCAATTTCGGTGGCCGCGAGTCTACCCGACGTTACCTGGGCGGCCAGCGAGCGGCATGCCTGCACGATATCCCAACGTCCGCCGTAGGCCACCGCCACCAAGAGGCCCAAACCGCCATTGGCAGCCGTCAAGGCTTCCGCATCCCGCATCCTCTCCTTGAGTTCGAGGCCCAATGATTCCCGATCACCGATGAAGCGCAGCCGCACTTGATTGCGGTGCAGGTCGGCCACTTCGCGCACCAAGGCGTCGAGAAACAATCCCATGAGCATACCGACTTCATCGGCGGGCCTGCGCCAGTTCTCGCTGCTGAAGGCGAACAAGGTCAGGTAGCGCACACCACGCCCGGCGCATTCTTCGACGATCTTGCGCACGACCTTGACGCTGGCACGATGCCCGGCGACCCGCGGCATCCCGCGCGAGCGCGCCCATCGGCCATTGCCGTCCATGATGATTGCTACATGCTGCGGCAAGTCGGTCATAGGCGTTTGAGGAAATGCGGGTCCTGTGCGGTCAGACCTGCATCAACTCCTTTTCCTTGTCCGCCATCGCGTGATCGATTTCGGCGACATGCTTGTCCGTCAATTTCTGAATGTCGTCCTGCGCACGCCGATCATCGTCCTGCGCGATGAGTTTCTCTTTGAGCATTTCCTTCAACTCATTGTTGATTTCGCGGCGCACACCGCGCACCGCGACGCGCGCATTCTCAGCCTCCGCCTTGACGACCTTGATGATGTCGCGGCGGCGCTCTTCGGTCAGCGCCGGCATGTGGATGCGGATCAGTTGCCCGGCGGTGTTCGGCGTAAGCCCCAAATCGGATTTGTAAATCGCCTTTTCGATGATCGGCACCATGGCCTTCTCCCAAGGACTCACCGTCAAGGTGCGCGCGTCCTCGGTGGCTATGTTGGCCACTTGATTGAGCGGCATCTCCGAGCCGTAGTAGTCAACCTTGATATGCTCTATCAGGCTGGTGTGCGCGCGCCCGGTCCGCAGCTTTTTCAGCTGCTCCTTGAATACCGCAACGCATTTCTGCATGCGCGCGGTCGCGTCCTTTTTTACATCCTCGAGCATGTATCCCCCTGAATTTTAAGGTTGGGCCGAGACGACGGTGCCGACGTCTTCACCCTGGACGATACGCATCAAATCGCCGGCGTGGAACAGATTGAAGACTTGCAGCGGCAAATTGTTTTCCCTGCACATGACGATCGCCGTCGCATCCATGACGTTGAGGCGGTCGTTGAGCACCTTATCGAAGGTCAAGCGCGCATAGCGCTTGGCATTGGGATTGGTAACGGGATCGGAGTCATAGATGCCGTTGACCTTGGTCGCCTTCAATAAAATTTCGGCGTTGATCTCGATTGCGCGCAAGCTGGCGGCGGTATCGGTCGTGAAAAAGGGATTGCCGGTACCGGCGCCGAAAATGACCACGCGGCCTTTTTCAAGGTGGCGCACGGCTCTGCGCCGGATGTAGTCCTCGCAAACCTCGTTGATGCGCAACGCCGACATGACTCGCGCGTAGGTGCCCAAGCTCTCCAGCGCATCTTGCAAGGCCAGTGCGTTGATCACGGTGGCCAGCATGCCCATGTGATCGGCGGTCACGCGGTCCATGCCGGCTCGCGCCAATCCGGCGCCGCGAAAGATATTCCCGCCCCCCAATACGATCGCGACCTGAACCCCCATCTGGGTCAGGTCGCGAATTTCGCCGGCGATTCGTTTGAGAATGACCGGATCGATGCCGTAGTCCTCATTCCCCAGCAGCGCCTCGCCGGATAGTTTGACCAATATTCTTCGATAACGAGCCGTGCCGGGTTTGGTGGTCATATGGCAGTTTAGTGTTTCTTGGGACCGCCGTCCTTGTCCTTGTCCTTGTCCTGCGCCTTCACCTGAGCCATGACTTCGCCGACGAAATCATCCTGCTTCTTCTCGATGCCCGCGCCGACTTCATAGCGCGCGAACATCAAAACCTTGGCGCCGGCTTTCTTCACCAGCTTCTCGACGGTCGTATCCTGGTCCTTGACGAAAGGCTGCCCCATCAGGGTGATTTCCGCCAGATATTTGCGCAGCCGACCTTCCACCATCTTGGCGATGATATCAGGCGGCTTCTTCTCGCCCTTGGTCTGCTCGGCCAGGATCTCGCGCTCCTTGCTGAGCATTTCGGCAGGCACGTCGCCTGCATCGATGTAGGCAGGATTCACCGCCGCCACGTGCATCGCGATGTCGCGGGCCAGCGCATCATCGCCGCCCTGCAGCGCCACCACGCTGCCGATCCGGGTGCCATGAATGTAAGTGCCCAAGGGTCCGGGCGAACTCACGCGCACGAAACGCCGAACCGCGATGTTCTCGCCGATCTTGGCGATCAATGCACGCCGGCGCTCCTCGAGGGTCGAGCCGCCGTGCGGCAGTTTGAGCAGGTCCTCCAAGCTCGAGGGTGCGCCTTTCAGCGCCGCCGCCGCCACATCGCGGGCGAAAGCCTGAAATTCATCGCTGCGCGCCACGAAGTCGGTCTCGCAATTCACCTCGACGAGGGCGGCATCGCTGCCGGACCGCTCAATCTGCACCGTGCCTTCGGCAGCCACGCGTGCTGCCTTCTTGTCAGCTTTCGCAAGACCACTCTTGCGCATGAGCTCAGCCGCGGCGTCCAAATCGCCCTTGGTTTCGACGAGCGCCTTCTTGCACTCCATCATGCCGGCGCCCGTGCGCTCGCGGAGTTGTTTAACTGCATCTGCCGTAATGTTCATCGGATCCTACAACCGCCGGGTGCGGCGGTTCCTCAATTGAGCAGGCTCGAAGGATCGGCGCATTTCACTGCGCCGATCCTTAAAGTGACGTTATGCGCCGCGCGCTGGGGCGCGTCGCCCTACCGGCCGACGCCGCGGAGCGCTGGCCGGCCGTGTTTCTGCCGGCGGTGTATCCGGAGCATCCACGTCGTCAGTTTCGACTTCCACTTCGTCGAGCGATGCCACGGCGGCAACGCTGGGG
>JALYIH010000005.1 GCA_030775865.1 Pseudomonadota bacterium
CACCCAGGTCAGTGCGACCAGCATCAAGCCATCGCGGGTTTTGAGTTCTCGCTTGAAGCGCCGCGTGGCGAGCCACAGCAATGCGCCGAGCACGAAGGTCGCGAGCGCCGAAATGACGAACGACCACAATGCCCCATCGAGGCCCCACAGGGCCAGAACCAAGGGCGCAAGCATGGTCACGGCAAACACCATCATGACGAGGGCGAAGACGTGGGCGACCGGCAGTAGGATGTCTTTCACAAGAAGGAAGCGGAGCCTTGGAACAATTTCTCGACGGCCTCTATGTGGCGGCGGTCGGTCAAGAACAGGATCAAGTGGTCGTCCGGCTGCACCGTAGTGTCGTGATGCGCAATGATCACGTCCTCGCCGCGGACCACGGCTCCGAGAGTCGTCCCTTCCGGCAGGGAAATATCTTCGATGCGCCGGCCGATGACCTTCGAGCTGTCGGCGTCGCCGTGCACGACGACCTCGAGCGCTTCGGCCGCACCGCGCCGCAGTGAGTGCACGCGTACCACATCGCCGCGCCGTACATGCGCGAGCAGCGAGCCGATGGTGACGGTCTGCGGCGATATGGCGACATCGATCGAGCCGCTTTCGATCAATTCCGCGTACGAGGGTTTGTTGATCAATGCCATGACTTTGTGGGCGCCCAGGCGTTTGGCGAGCATGGCCGAAAGGATATTGGCTTCCTCCGAATTCGTGAGTGCGGCAAAAATATCCGCGCTGTCGATGTTCTCTTCGAGCAGCAATTCCTCATCGGCCGCATCGCCGTGCAGCACCGTGGTACTTTTCAATTGCTCGGAAACACGTCTGGCGCGCTTTCCATCCCGCTCGATGAGTTTGACCTGATTCTTGCCTTCCAATTCGCCGGCGAGCCTAAGTCCAATATTGCCGCCGCCGGCGATGACGACGCGGCGCGCGGGCGCCTCTTCGCGGCGCATTTCCTTCATGACGACGCGGATATCGTCGCGCGCCGCCAGAAAGAACACCTCGTCGCCGTCTTCGATGACCGTCGTGCCTTCGGGCTTGATGCTCTTGCCCGCGCGGTAGATGGCCGCGACCCGCGCATCCGCGGAGGGGATATGTTTGCGCAGTGTGCTCAGGGCCTGTCCCACCAGCGGACCGCCCTGCAAGGCGCGGATGCCAACCAAGCGCACCCGGCCGTCGGCGAAATCCAGCACCTGCAGCGCCCCGGGATAACGGATCAGGCGAGCCACGTATTCCGTCACCAGTTGTTCGGGGCTTATCCAGACGTCCACGGCGACGCCGTTCTCGCCGAACAGCTTGTCTCTTTCGGTGTAGTCGGCGGAGCGCACGCGCGCAATCTTCTTCGGCGTGCGATACAGCGTCCAGGCGACCTGGCACGCCAGCATGTTCACTTCGTCGCTGTTGGTCAGGGCCACCAGGATGTCCGTGCTGGCGATCCCAGCGGCTTCCAGAATGCGTGGGCTGGACGCGTTGCCGTTCACCGTGCGAATGTCGAGCCGATCCTGCAGATCCCGCAGGATGTCCTCGTTCTGGTCGATGACGGTCACATCGTTCGCTTCCTCGCGAGAGAGGTGATACGCCGCCGTGCGGCCCACTTGTCCGGCACCCAAAATGATGATTTTCACAGCGGCGTTACTCTACACGACCTCGAGATTGGCGTAAGACAGCATCAGCCACTTCGTGCCTTGCCGCTCAAAATTGACCTGAATCCGGGCATGGGGTCCGTTGCCCTCGAAATTGAGCACCACGCCGTCACCGAACTTGGAATGCCGGACGCGGCTGCCCATGCGCATGCCTGCAGCCGGGGACTCATCCAGAGTGCTGCTGCGTTTGATGTAAACCGGGCGGGACACCTGCAATCGCGGCCGTATCTCCTCGATGAGTTCCGGCGGAAACTCGCCGATGAAGCGGGACGGCTGGCCGTAGGTGTCCACGCCGTACAGCCGGCGCTGCTCGGCATAGGTGATGTACAGATGTCGCATGGCGCGAGTGGCGCCGACGTAGCACAGGCGGCGCTCCTCCTCCAATCCTGCCAGATCCGCGACCGAGCGTTGATGAGGAAACAAGCCGTCTTCCATGCCGGCGAGGAACACCACCGGAAACTCCAACCCCTTGGCCGAATGCAGCGTCATCATCTGCACGCAATCGTCGTAGGCGTCTGCCTGGCCTTCGCCGGACTCCAGCACGGCATGGGCGAGAAACGACTCCAACGGCGACAGCTCGGTCTCAGCCTCGGTTTCAGGCGAAAATCCTCGTGCGGCGCTGACGAGTTCCAGCAGGTTCTCGATCCTGCCCTCGCCGCGCTCGCCCTTTTCCTTCTTGTAGTGCTCGATCAGGCCGCTCATTTGAATGACGTGATCCACCTGCTCATGCAGTTCCAACCCTTGAACTTCGCGTGCCAGCTTGTCGATGATTCCTAAGAAGGCTTGCAACGCCTGCGCCGCGCGTTGCGGAAGCGCGCCTTGCGCGCAAGCGACGGCGCCGTTCCACAGCGAGGTTGCGTTCGCGCGTGAGCCGTCGCGCACCAGATCCATCGTTCTGGCACCGATGCCGCGCACCGGCAAATTGACGACGCGCTCAAAGGATGTGTCATCCGCCCGACTCGCGATGAGACGCAAATACGCCAAGGCATCCTTGATCTCGGCGCGCTCGAAGAAGCGCAAGCCGCCATACACCCGATAGGGCATGCGCGCATTCAAGAAGGCTTCTTCAAAAACGCGCGATTGAGCGTTCGAGCGGTACAGCACCGCAACCTCGCGCCGCGCGCCCCCGCGGGCAACCCATTCGCGGATGCGATTGACGACGAAATCCGCTTCGTCGCGTTCGTTGAAAGCGGCATACAGCCTGACCCGCTCGCCCTCTTCGCCGCTGGTCCACAGCGTCTTGCCCAGACGGCCGGCGTTGTTGGCAATCAAGGCATTGGCGGCCTTCAATATCGTCCCCGTGGATCGATAATTCTGTTCCAGCTTGTACAGCACGGCTTTCGAAAAATCGCGCCGGAACTGATTTAAGTTCTCGACTCGCGCTCCTCGCCATCGATATATGGATTGATCGTCGTCGCCGACCACGAATGGCATGCCGTCGGGTCGGGCCAGCAACATCAGCCATTTGTACTGAATGGCATTGGTATCCTGAAATTCATCCACCAGCACGTGTTGGAAGCGAGTGCGGTAGTGCTGCAGCAGCGCAGGGTTGTCGCGCCACAGTTCGTAGGCGCGAAGCAAGAGCTCGGCGAAATCAACGACGCCCGCCCGCTGACAGGCGTCCTCGTAGGCTTGGTAGATTTTGATCAATTGGCGCCGCGTCGGATCGCCGTCGTCCTTGATGTGCTTGGGGCGGTGGCCTTCGTCCTTCTGGGCGTTGATGAACCACAGTATTTCGCGCGGTATCCAGCGCGTCTCGTCCAGATCGAGGGCCTTCAAGACCTTGCGCAGCACCCGCGCCTGGTCTTCGGAATCCAAAATCTGAAAGCTTTGCGGCAGGGCCGCTTCACGCCAATGGATGCGCAGCAGCCGGTGCGCCAATCCATGGAAAGTTCCCAGCCACATAGCCCCGCTCGGCAATCCCAACAGGCTTTCGATGCGGCTGCGCATTTCGGCGGCGGCTTTGTTGGTAAAGGTGACGGCCAAGATGCTGTTGGGCGAAGCGCCCTCGACCTGGATCAGCCACGCGACCCGGTGGACGAGTACCCGCGTTTTGCCGCTGCCCGCGCCCGCCAATACCAAAGCGGCGCCCAGTGGCGAGGCTACCGCCTGGCGCTGATCGTCATTGAGGCCGTCAAGAAGGTGAGATACATCCATAAGGGCGCGGATTGTACTGCACGTTTCGCCCGGGGAGCTTCTTGCGTTTCAAGAGATTTTAGGGCTGCTCTCTTCGGCAAATTCAATCAGCGCGAGCACCAGGGAAAGCACTACGGGGCCTGCAATTACGCCAATGGCGCCGAACGCCGGAATACCGCCTAAAACGCCGACAAACACGGCCAGGGCAGAAATTCGCGCCCGGCCCGAGATGAGAACGGGCCGAAGCACGTTGTCGAGCGCCCCCAGCAGGCACCCCCAGATCAACATGAAGATACCGGCGCCCCAGTGCTTGTCGATCAACAACCAAATGACGGCCGGTATCCACACGAATGCCGCGCCGCCCACCGGCAACAAGGACAAGAGCGCGGCCAGCACGCCGAACACCACGGGCGATGGCAGGCCGGCGAAGGCAAAGCCTACGGCCAGCAAAAGACCCTGCAGCAATGCCGTCACGGTCGTGCCGAAAACGATGGCGCGTGTGACGGCGCCCAATTGGCTGAACAGCTTGTCCTTGCGGTCCTCGGCAAGCGGGATCAGGCGCCGTGCGCGCACGATCATGAGGTCCCCATCGCGCAGAAAAAAGAACAGCAGAAACAACATGATTGCAAAGGACAGCAGCGAGCCGAGCGCCCCCAGAAAAAACGAGCCGCCCCAACTCGCCGCGCGCTGCATCACTTCGCGCGTGCCGGACACCAGCCAGGATTGCAATTGTCCGGCGGAGATGTCGGCGTGCGTCTGCAGCCAGGTATTGATCCGGGCGATCCACGGGAATTGCTGCAAATCCGAAAACGACTTGATGTCCATTTCCGTCGCCGCTTGTTGCACTTGGCGGAGCAGTGCGGAAATCTGCGAGACAAACTCGACCGATAGCGCGCTCAACGGCAACAGGATGACAATGGGCGCCACCACCGTCAGCACACCCGCGCTCAAGGATTTTCCCTTGAAGCGTCGCCGCAAGCGGACATTCAAGGGAAACAGCAAGAACGCGAGAAACGCCGCCCATGTCATCGGCAGTGCAAAGGGCCTGAAAATCAGCAGCAGCGCATAACCCAAAATCGCGGCAACGGCAAGCGCAAATACCCGAGAATAAAAACCAGGTGTGGCCGGCATCGGAACATCCTAACATTCGGTGTGCACTCAAGGAGCCACACATTAACAACATCGCTCGATCGACACTCACCGCGACAGGCGTCGGCGCCATGCTATTCGGCTTGTTCGCCGCGATGACCGCGAACTCGGCGGCAGCGCCGCCCGTGACGGCGCCGTACGGATCTTGGGCCTCGCCGCTCAGCGCCGAGGCCCTTGCGGCAGGGGGAATTTACTTCGGCGATCTGCGCAGCGCCAACGGGGAACTGTATTGGACCGAAAACGTCCCGGCGGCCGCGGGAGCGATAGCGCTGTTCAGCCTCAAAAACGGCGTGGCCGCGCAGGTGTCGCCGCAAGGCGCCAATGTGCGAACGCGTGTGCACGAGTACGGTGGAGCACCCTTCATCGTGGTCGGCGACACCATTTACTACAGTCAGTTCTCCGATCAGCGCCTGTATGCGCTGAAGGCAGGCGGCAGTGCGGCGCCGTTGACTCCGCCCAACTACCGCTATGCCGATTGCATCGCGGTGCCCGGCACCGGCGATGCGGCCGCCGCACTCGTCTGCGTGCGCGAGGATCACACCGATCCCGCGCATATCCGTAACACGCTCGTGCGCTTGAAGCCGTCCGCGACCGATGCCGGTGAGGTGCTGTTCGAGGGCACGGATTTTGTGGCGTATCCGCGCGTGAGTGCCGACGGCCGCCGGCTCGCTTTCATTTCTTGGAATCATCCGAACATGCCTTGGGACGGAACCGAACTTCATGTGGCCGATCTCACCTCACAGGGTTTGAAAGCGCCGAAGCTCGTCGCCGGCGGCGCGGCGGAATCCGTGCTCGAGCCGCAGTGGGACCGCGACGGTACGCTGTACTTTATTTCCGATCGCAGCGGCTTTTGGAACCTGTATGCGCAACGCGATGAGGGCGTGCGTGCCGTGTGGCCTCGGGCGGCCGAATTTGCAAGTCCGCTATGGACCTTCGGCCAGTCGAATTATGTGCTCCTCGGGGATGGACGCGCTGTCTTAAGATTCGGCGAGCGGGGCGTTGACCGGCTGGCCATCGTCGACCTCAAGGCCGGCACCGGGCGAGTGCTCGATCTGCCCTATGTGGAATTTTCGCACCTGACCGCGATCGATGGACGGCACATCGCGGCAGTCGCCGCAGCCTCGACGTCTCCTCTGTCCATCGTCAGCATCGATCTCGCTACGCCTACGGCCACTACCTTGCGCACCGCCGGGCGTTCGCCTCTTCCACCCAAGGCCATATCGGTCGCCGTGCCCATCGATTTTCCGAGCGCTCAGGGACGAGAAGCGCATGCATTTTATTATCCGCCGGCCAATCCGCGCTATCGAGGAACAGCCGGTACTCTGCCGCCGTTGCTGGCGCTGGTGCATGGCGGTCCCACCGGGCAGTCCTCGCCGGCGTTGCGCCAGAGCGTGCAGTTCTGGACCAGCCGCGGGTTCGCGGTGGTGGACGTCAATTATGGCGGCAGTTCAGGCTACGGACGTGCGTACCGCCGGGCATTGAACGGCAATTGGGGCGTGGTCGATGCCGAGGATGTGATTGCCGCCGCTCGCTTTCTTGTCGCGACCAAGCGCGTTGACCTAAAGCGCACCGCGATCAGCGGCGGCAGCGCCGGCGGCTATACGGTGCTGGTGGCCTTGAGTACCAGCGATGTGTTCCGCGCCGGCGCCGACCGCTTCGGTGTATCCGACATGACGGCGCTGGTGCGCGACACGCACAAATTTGAAAGCCGGTACGTGGATTCGCTGATTGGACCGCTGCCGCAGGCGCAAGCGGTCTACGACAGCCGTTCGCCTTTGAATCACCTGGACGGATTCAAAGTGCCGGTGATCGTACTGCAAGGCGCCGATGATCCGATCGTTCCGCCCAATCAATCAGAGCGCATCGTCGAGGCGCTGCGGGCGCGGCACGTCCCCGTGGCCTACGTGCTGTATCCGGGAGAGAGCCATGGCTTTCGCAAGCCGGAAACCATCATTCACTCATTGAAAGCCGAATTGTCGTTCTTCGGTCAGGTGTTCGGCTTCAAGCCGGCCGATCAACTGCCGCCGTTGACGGTAGAAGGCTTGGTGCCGGCGTCGTGATGTGAAGGCATGGCGCCGGGCGCATCCGGAACGTTCTTGCCGAGAAGCCATGCCTCGATCATGTCGTTGACGACCTCGGGTGCTTCCTGCTGCACCCAATGCGAGACATTTGGCAGGTAGCGCAGCGTCAGATCGCCGACGTATCGATCCGTGCCATAGGTGAGTTCCTTGCCGAGCGCGGCATCGGCCTCGCCCCAAATCATGAGCGTGGGAATTTCAATGCGCGGCGTGCCTCGCCGCCGGCTGCGGCGCAATCCGCGAAGCAACGCCCGGTAGTAGTTGATCATGGCGGTGAGCGCGCCGGGTTGCGCGGCGGCTTCTTGATAGACGCGCAAGACTTCATCGGGGAAGCGGCTCTTGTCCACGGCCATGCCGCGAAAGGCGTGTGCTATCGCTGCGTAGCCGTTGCGTGCCAGCGCCCACTCCGGAATCCACGGCAGCTGGAAGAAAAAGATGTACCAAGACTTTGCCAACTGCCGGGCAGTCCTCAAGCCCCGCTCCGCAAGCTTGGGATGCGGCACGTTCATGATGATGAGTCGCGCAATCGGCAGCCGGCCGAACATCGCGTAATTCCACGCGATGAGCGCGCCCCAATCATGGCCCACGAGCACCACCTCTTTTGCGCCCGATGCCTCGATCAGTGCGGCAACGTCCTCTTCCAAGAGTTCAAGCGCATACGCTTGAACGCCCTGCGGGCGGGAGCTGCGGCCATAGCCGCGCAGGTCCGGCGCCCACACTCGGTAGCCCATGCGCGCCAGCAGGGGCATCTGGTATCGCCAAGAAAACGAAGACTCCGGAAATCCGTGCAGGCACAAGACCAAACGCCGGCCGGACCCTGCCATCGCCACATTGAAGTCGATGCCGTGGGCGCGGACGGTTTGATGGTGAATGGCGTCCATCACCGCGGTTGATTCGCGCTAGCCGGGAAAAAACAGATAGTGATCGACGATGAGCGCGGCGAACAGCAGCATGAGGTAGGTGATCGAGAACCTGAATGTCCGTATGGGCAAGTCGGCCTCGAGACCTCGATTGAGCGCCATCACAAAATAAAGAAAGCGTGCATTGAGTGCGAGCGCGGCGGCCAGATAGATCAGTCCGCTCATGCCCGTAAGATAGGGCAGCAGCGTCGTCAAAATCAGCAGGATGGTATACAGGACGATCTGCAATCGCGTGTAGGGAATGCCGTGCGTGACGGGCAGCATCGGAATGCCCACCTTGGCGTAGTCGTCGCGTCTCGCGATCGCCAGCGCCCAAAAATGCGGCGGCGTCCATGTGAATACGATCAGGAACAGCACCAAGGCGTTCGGATCGATGGTATTGGTCACCGCCGCCCAGCCCAGCACCGGCGGCGCGGCACCGGCGGCGCCGCCGATCACGATGTTCTGCGGCGTCGCGCGCTTCAGCCACATCGTATAGACCATCGCATAACCGATTAAAGAGCAAAATGTCAGTGCCGCCGTCAGCGCGTTGACGCCAAACCAAAGAATCAACATGGATACGGCGCCGAGCGCCACGGCAAAGGCGATCGCCTGGCGCTCGCGCATATGTCCGGTGGGCAGAGGTCTGCGGCGCGTGCGATTCATCTGTCCATCGATGCGCCGGTCCAGGATGTGATTGAAGGCGGCCGCGGAGCCTGATGCCATGGCGATGCCGATCGATCCAAAGATCAGTGCCGGCAACGGAATCCAACCCGGGGATGCCAACACCATGCCGACGATGGCGGTAAAGACAATCAGCAAGCTCACCTTGGGCTTCGTGAGCTCCAAATAATCGCGCCAGCCGGCGTGCCCGACGTCGGCAATGGGCGGATTATCGGGTACGGTGGCCATGGCTCAAGGGTACCATGCCGATCGGGGGCGTCGGCCAGAGGGTCCGCAACAGAGTCACTGTACAAATAACGAGCAGCGCGGCACCTGCATTGTGCAAAGTCGCCAGCGGCAGCGGTAGGGCAAAATGCACCATCGCCACACCGATGCCTATCTGCAGCAACACCGCAGCGATCAAGAGGCCGCCGATGGCCCTCAACCGGCGGGTTTGAGCACGAGCGAAGCTCAATACCCCCACCAGAATCAACACCGACCCTGCGAGCAGCGCGCCCATTCGATGCGTCACGTGAATCGCAATGCGCGCCGGATTCGGCAGCACGCCACCGGTGTAATCGATGTCCAGTCCGCGCCACAGCACGAAAGCGTCCCGGAAGTCCATGCGCGGCCACCAGGACTGCTGGCAGGTGGGCAAATCCGGACAGGCCACCGCCGCATAGTTGCTGCTGGTCCATCCGCCGAGGAAAATTTGGATGAGCAGCGCCGCAAGCCCGCCCAAGGCGAATTTTCGCAAAGCCGTTTCGCGCGCCGACACGTCTCGCCGCTCAGGGTTGAGCGACAGCCACCACAAGATTCCCAGCGTGGTCAGGCCGCCCAGCAAGTGCCCCGTGACGATCAGCGGCTTGAGCAACAAGGTCACTGTCAAGGCGCCCAAGGCACCCTGCAGGCATATCAGAACGAACAAGAAAATCACCGCGGCCAGCGGCTGCCCTGGATCCTTGCGGTGCCACACCGCCCAAGCCAGCAGGCAGATGATGACTACCCCTAAGGTGCTGGCAAAATAGCGATGGATCATCTCGTGCAAGGCTTTGCTGAAATTATGATCTGCTTGCGGATAGATATGCCCGTAGCACCCCGGCCAATCCGGACAGCCCAAGCCTGCATCCGTGAGGCGAACCCAGGCCCCGAGCACGACCACCGTCGCGGCCAATAGGGCTCCGGCCAGGGCCAGCCGGCGAAACCACATGAGACGGCGTTGCGGATCCATGGATCAGCCTATGGAAGAAAGGCGCAGCAGGCGCTTCATGTCGTCGAGCATGCCCTTCGATTTGGCCTCGGGTGCATAGAACATCATGAGGTTCCCCAAGGGGTCTATCAAATAGACACGATGGGAGTTCACCGCGCCCCCGCCCTCGCCCATGCGCATGGGCAGCAGCGCCAGCAGGGGCTCATCCGCGGGGCTTGCACGAACGGTAATCAAGTCCGGGTGCGCCGCCTTGAGTTCCGGCAAGTCGCAGCAATCGGCGTCGCCGATAAAAACCCGTTGCACGCGATTCATTTCGCGATCGAGCGCCAGGCGAACCTGGCGCGTGTCATAGAGATGCCTGCGGCATTCATCATCGCAGCGGCCGTGCTGCAGGTACAAAAAGGTCCACTTGCCTTTGAGGAACTGCGGATGGGTTTCTCCCGGACCTAGGAGCGGCAAGGCAAGCGAGGGCAGCGGCCGAGCAGGTTGGATCAGTTCGCCCGCATTGACGCGGCCGCCTGGGTGCCAATCCTTCCCATAGTACAAATAGAACGAGAGGCCCAAGGGCGCAAAGAACATCAGCGCCACGCCGATCAATATGCGCCGCTGACGGCGATCTTGGGCGCTACGTTCGGTCACGCGGGCCTGTCCTGGCTCGTACGGCGAAAATTGGTGACGATGTAGATGACCAACAACGCCAGCGCCAACCCGAACCATTGCACCGCGTAGCCTATGTTGCGCATCGGCGGAAATCCCGGCGCGGCCCAATGGCGCACATAGCCGTCAGGCTCCGCAGGGTCGAGCAGGATCAGATCGGCCGCCGGCGTCCAGCGAGCCTCCTTGAGCAGCTGCGCCACGGCCGAATGCGTGGGGAAATCGGCGACCACCGGAAAGGGTGGGGCCAATGCCGCGGGAGTTCCCATACGAAGGCCGGGACTGGGCAGGTTATCGGCGCGGCCGCGGATGCGGCGCGCATCGGCGGCAACGGGAATCGAAGGCCGCTGCGCGCGGCTCGGCCCCAAAGGCACCCAACCGCGATTGACCAGGACCCACCCGCCGGCCTGCAGCGCGAACGGCGTGATCACGAAATAGCCCGCGCGTTCGGCGTTGACCATGTTGTCGATCAAGATCTGGCGCGAATCGTCGTAGTGCCCGTCGGCTTCAACTTGGCTGTAACGCGGTACTTTGGCAGTCTTAAGATCGACCTTGAGCATGGCATCGCTGCGGGCTGCGAAGGCGTCGAACAGCACCTGCTTCTCCGCCGCGCGGTGAAGCTGCCAGCGGCCCAGCGACACCAGCAGGGCGATCAGGACAATCGTGAGCAGCGTCGTGAACGGCCGCGGCGTGAAGGTGCGATCCTTAATTTTGATGGGCACGATATACTGAGGGTCCCCAAGAGCTAGACGCGCCAGATGGTGTTCAAATATCTCATCCTCGTGATGCTCGTGCTGATCTTGATCAGCTTAGGCAAGGCGCTGTTCCATTTGTCGAGCACCCGCGAGGACGACGGCAAAAAAATGGTCACAGCCTTAGGCTGGCGCATCGGGCTGTCGGTGGCCCTGTTCGTGCTTTTAATCGTCGCCTATTACAGCGGTTGGATCGAGCCTCAGCACGTCGCGCCGGCTCACAGCCAATAGACGAAAATAAACAGCCCGAGCCAAACCACGTCGACGAAGTGCCAGTACCACGCCACGGCCTCGAAACCAAAATGTCTCTTGGGTGTGAAGTGGCCCCTTAGCACCCTGAACCAGATCACCGTCAGCATGATGGCTCCGACCGTGACATGCAGGCCGTGAAATCCGGTCAACATGAAAAATGTAGAGCCGTAGATGCCGGTGCCGAGCGTGAGTCCGAGCTCCGTATAGGCCTCATGATATTCAGTCGCCTGCAGGCCGACGAAGGTGAAGCCCAGCAAGAATGTCAGGGCCAGAAAAATCTTCAACCGCGTGCGGTGTCCGGTGATGAGCGCATGGTGTGCAATGGTGACCGTGACGCTGCTCGACAGCAGGATGGCGGTATTCACCACGGGCAGTCCCAGAGCCGGCACCGTCTCGAAGGTGCCATTGGCTCGCGGACCCAAGGCGGCAGGACCGTTGGTCGGCCACACGCCGTCATAGTTGTTCCACAACAGCAGCTTGCTGAAAATTTTCACGCCATCGCCGGACAGCCAGGGCACCGACAGATTGCGCGCATAAAACAGGGCGCCGAAGAAAGCGGCGAAGAACATCACTTCGGAAAAAATGAACCACATCATCCCCATGCGGAACGATCGGTCCACCGCCATGTTGTACATGCCCTTTTGATTCTCACCGATGACGGTGTGGAACCAAAAAATGAACAGCAACGCCAGCATGGTGAAGCCCGGCACCAAGAACCACGCGGGGAGCCAGCCGTTGAGCGTCGCAATGGCGCCGGACATCAGTGTAAACAGCGTGACGGATCCGTAGATGGGCCACGGACTGCTGTGGGGAATGTAGTACTGATCTGCTTCCGAGTGCGCTTGCGCCATATTCAAATCTCTAACGGGTAAGGAACGATAATAGTTTAGCGAGTGAACTCAAGGCCGTGTTGCGGATTGCGTCGTGTCGTAGAACGTATAGGCCAATGTGAGCCGGTCGACATTGGCCGGTAACTGCGGGTCCACGATGAATCGCACCGGCATATCGCGGCCTTCTCCCACGCCGAATTTTTGCGGCGTGAAGCAAAAACACTCTGTTTTATGAAAATACTGCGCCGTGCCGCTGGGTGAAATGCTGGGAACGGCCTGCGCCACCGACGCCACCGACGTCAGATTCTTCGCATAGAACTCGGTGTCGTACAGCTTGCCCGGGTGCACGCGCATCGAGGCCACCTTGGGCCGAAATTCGTAGCTGCCCACCGACGCGGGAGCGGCAACGAACTCGATCGTGACCTCGCGGTTCGGATCGATCGCTTCCCGCGCCACGGCGGGACCGTCTTTGGCCTCGGCATTGCCGATGCCGACCGCCCGGCAAAAAACATCGTACAGCGGCACCAAGGCCCAGCCGAAGGCGAAGCTGCATGCCGTCATGATCAGCAGTCCCCGTATCAGCTTGCGATTGGCGCCCTTGCGATCCATCATTGATGGCTGCGAAAAACCAGAAGAGCGATGAATCCCAAATAGAACGCCAGCGCCACCGTTGCCAATCCCAACGCCGCGTTCCTTACCTTAAGTTTGCGCGGATACTCCGCGTTCGTGTTCATTTGACTTCAGGTGCCGTGGTGAAACTGTGGTACGGCGCGGGCGAGGGCAGCGTCCATTCCAGGCCGTTGGGCCGCGCGCCGTCCCAAACCAGGGCGCTGGCCTTCTGACCGCCGCGAATGCATTGGACGATCACGACGGCGAACAGAATCTGCGAGAGCCCGAAACCGAAGCCGCCGATGGAGGAGACCATATTCCAATCGGTGAACTGCACGGCGTAATCCGGAATGCGCCGCGGCATGCCGGCCAACCCCAGGAAGTGCTGCGGAAAGAACAGAACATTCACGAAAATCGTCGACAGCCAGAAATGCCACTTGGCGATGGTCTGGTTGTACATGTGGCCGGTCCACTTCGGGATCCAGTAATACACTGCTCCCATGATGGCGAATATCGCGCCGGGCACCAGTACATAGTGAAAATGCGCGACCACGAAGTACGTCTGGTTGTACTGGAAATCCACCGGCACGATGGCGAGCATGACGCCGGAAAAGCCGCCGATGGTGAACAGGAACAGGAACGACAGCGCAAACAGCATGGGCGGCTCGAACGACAGCGAACCGCGCCACAGCGTCGCGGTCCAGTTGAACACCTTCACGCCGGTCGGCACGGCAATCAGCATGGTGGACATCATGTAGAACAATTGCGCGGCGACGGGCATGCCGTCCGCGAACATGTGATGACCCCAAACGATAAAGGACAAAAACGCGATCGAGGCGATGGCGTATATCATCGAGGTCGCGCCGAACAAAGGTTTGCGGGAGAAGGTGGGCAGGATCTCCGAAATGATGCCGAAGGCCGGCAAAATCATGATGTAGACCTCGGGATGGCCGAAGAACCAGAAAATGTGCTCGAACATCACCGGGTCGCCGCCGCCGGCAGCGTTGAAGAAGCTGGTCTTGAAGAAATGATCGGTCAGCAACATGGTGACCGCGCCGGCCAGTACCGGCATCACGGCGATCAGCAGATACGCGGTGATCAGCCAGGACCAACAGAACAGCGGCATCTTCAACAAATTCATGCCCGGCGCGCGCATGTTCATGATGGTCACGATGACATTGATCGCGCCCATGATCGAAGAGGCGCCCATCATGCGAATGGCGAAAATCAGCATCGGGAAAGCATCGCCGGTTTGCAGAGACAAGGGCGGATACAAAGTCCACCCGGCTGCGGCCATGCCGCCCGGCACGAACAGGGTCGACAGCAGCAGGGTGAAGGCGAAGGGCAGGATCCAGAAGCTGAAGTTATTCATGCGCGGCAGCGCCATGTCCGGCGCACCGATCTGCATGGGGATCATCCAATTCGCCAATCCGACGAACGCCGGCATGACGGCGCCGAAAATCATGATGAGCGCATGATTGGTGGTCATCTGATTGAAGAACACCGGGTCCATCAGCTGCAGGCCGGGTTTGAACAGCTCCGCGCGGATCAGCATGGCCATGCTGCCGCCGATGAAGAACATGATCAGGCTGAACACCAGGTACATGGTGCCGATGTCTTTGTGATTGGTGGCGAAAATCCAGCGCTTGATGCCCGTCGCCGGCTGATCATGGTGATCGTGGTCGTGGGCGTCATGAGAATGCGCGGCGTTGTTCGCGTCGGAATTGGCCATAGTCGGATAGCTCTCTTGAAAAAGTGACTGCGTTAATTCGGCAAAGCTTGCGCGGTGGGCGGCGGTGCGGCCGGCGCGGTGGCGGGAACCCCGGCCGGCGCCGGGAGGGCTGCCTGCTTGATGGCGGCCTTCTGCTCACCGACCCATTTCTTGAAATCATCGGGCGTGCGGACATCCACGACAATGGGCATGAAGCCATGGTCACGGCCGCAGAGCGCGGCGCATTGCCCGCGGTAAATGCCTTCCTTGCCGGGATCCACCTTGAACCACAGTTCGTTGACGAAACCCGGAATCGCGGAGCGCTTGGCGCCGAAGTCAGGTACCCACCATGCGTGAATCACGTCCTGCGAAGTCAGAAGCAGGCGCACTTTGGTGCCGCTGGGGATGACCAAGGGCTTGTCGACTTCGAGCAGATAATTGGGGACCGTGTTGGGGTCGATGCCGGAATTCACCTGGCGCGCAAAATTTGAGTCGCGCGCCAGCGTGGAGAAGAAATCCACGCCCTCCGCGGCGTCCATGTACGAGTATTCCCATTTCCACTGATAGCCGGTTACGCGGATCGACAGTTGGGAATTGCGGGTATCTTCTTGCTTGAGAATCAATTCCGCGGCCGGGATCGCCATGACCACGAGGATCAATACGGGAATGATGGTCCAGATGATTTCCACCTTGGTGCTGTGAAGCATGCTGGTGTCTGCAACCGCGCCTTGTGAATGGCGGAATTTCACCAGCGCATAAATCATGGCGCCGAACACCACGACGGCAATGCCCACACAGATCCAAAAAACCTCCATGTGCAGGCCGTACATGTCGCGCGCCAGGTCCGTCACGCCCGTCGGCAAGTTGTAGCCATTCGAGGTATTGGCGCCGGCGTTGGCGGCCAGGCCTAAGGCGGCTAGGCAGAGCGCTCCCCGCGACACCGGTGTTCGCGGCCGGGAAGTGCTGTGATCGACATTGCCTCTGGTAACTCTCATCTAAAAAAATCCCCTATTTCGCGACTTCAAGCGGCGGCGATTCATTCATGCCGCCGACTAATCTACCCAAACGCTTCGCCAGCAAGCAGCGATCTTCCTCGGTGAGGAAACTTCCGACCTCATATGCCCGGCCGTGACTCTCGATGGTCAGCCGGCTAGGGCCTAGCCGCCTTGGCGAACTGCGAAGTCTAACCTTCGCCCAATGCCTCGCAAACTCCTGTTTTGCCTCGCCGCGTTGCGAGCGGGTCACGAGACTGATGCGTGAGTCGGTAATCACCACAACTTGCGTGTAATTCCGCCGCTGCAGACTGGCGTGCAAGGCTAACCCAAGGACCAGCATCTCCAAAGCCCAAAACAGCAAAACCGGCCAAAATCCTTGGAGGACGAAGAATAATGCAAAACTCAAGGAAAACAGACACGTGGCGCCAAAAAAAAGCCTGGCGCCGGAGAGCGTGAGCGAACAATTGGGCGCGAGCGTAATGCGCTGTTCCATGCCGGCAAGGATAGCGTAAGGCTCGGAGCCTGCCTGAGTATTCCGGGTGCCGCGAGCGTCTCCGGGCGCCTCATTTGTCGCGCCGAGCCCGCAGTTCACGCTTGATTTCCTCCAGCGATACGCTGGTCGCGTCCTTTTGATCGCGGCGCGCCGACTGCGCCGGTACCCACGCATGGGCGAATACGACTTCGTAGGTCGCGGGCAGCCGGCCACCTTGACGAAAGCCCTCATAGACCGCTTGCATCGCAGCGAACTTTCGGGCGCCGGTGAGCCCTTTCGCTCGCCCGGCGGTCGCATTGTGGGCGCCTGTAGCCTTCAAGTCCGCGGCCACCTTGCGCACATCCAGATACTGAAGGATGTAGCGCTCCACATCGAGCACCGGGGCGGCAAAGCCGGCGCGAACCAACGCGTCGCCCAGATCGTGCATGTCGATGAACTGATGCACGTGGCTGTGCGAGTCCACCTGGTCCCAGGCCGTGCGCAACTCGCGCAAGGTATCGGGGCCGAAGGCGCTGAAACTCAAGAGGCCGTGCGGCGCCAGAACGCGGCGAAATTCCGCGAATACGGTGTCCGGATTGCACCACTGCAACATCAGATTGCTGACGATCAAGTCGACGCTGCGGTCCGCCAACGGCAGCAACCCCGCATCGGCGCACACGCGCCCAAATGGCCGCAGCCAGGACTGCTGGCGCGCCGCTTCGTGCAACATCAGAGGCGATGAATCCAACGCGACGATGTGGGCTTTGGGGTAGCGGCGCCGGAGCGCGCGGCTGCCATGACCGGTACCCGCACCGGCGTCCAGGACGACGCTTGGGTTCAGCGCCGTCAATTGCAGCCGCGCCAACAGATTTTCTCGTACGTCCGCGTGCAGCACGGCGGCTGCATCATAGGTTTTGGCTGCGCGATCGAAGGAGCGCCGCACCCAGCGGGGTTCAAGGGCGTACGCCCCGATCTCATCGCTCATGGCGATTACGATGCCACAGTAGCTCCAGCCGCGTGGAGGAAGGCTTCGTTGCGGTGCGGGGCTTCGGCAACGATTTTCAAGCGTTGAAACAGGCGCCGATCGTGTTCGGTGTCGGGATTGCCGGTGGTGAGGAGCTTCTCGCCATGAAAAATAGAATTCGCGCCGGCCATGAAACACAGGGCCTGCAATTCATCGCTCATCTGGGCACGGCCCGCCGACAACCGCACATGGCTTTCGGGCATGAGAATGCGCGCGACGGCGATCATGCGCACGAAATCGAAGGGATCGAGCGGCGCCGAGTCCGCCAACGGCGTCCCCCCCACCCGCATCAACAGGTTGATCGGAACGCTCTGGGGGTGTTCGGGCAAGGTCGCGAGCGTATGCAGCAGCGCAACGCGGTCTTGCGCCTCTTCACCCATGCCGACGATGCCGCCGCAGCAGACGTTGATCCCCGCGTCCCTGACGGCCTCGAGGGTATCGAGCCGATCCTGGTAGGTGCGGGTGGTGATGATCTTTTCGTAGTATTGGGAAGAGGTGTCGAGATTGTGATTGTAGAAATCAAGACCCGCATTTTTGAGCTCTAGCGCCTGCTCCGAGGTCAACATGCCGAGGGTGGCGCAGGTTTCGAGACCTAGGGACTTCACCGCGCCGATCATCGCAATGACCTTGCGCAGGTCTTTCGGCTTGGGCGATCGATAGGCCGCTCCCATGCAAAAGCGCGTGGCTCCGGAAGCCTTGGCAGCCTGCGCGCGGGCAGCAACGGCGTCGATTTCCATCAGGTCCGTAGCCGGAAGCCCGGTATCGAAACGCACGCTCTGCGAACAATAGGCGCAGTCCTCCGGGCAAGCGCCGGTTTTGATACTCAGCAGGGTGCTGATCTGGACGGTATTGGGCGCATGAAATGCCCGGTGGACCTGTTGTGCTCGAAACACCACGTCCATGAAAGGCAAATCAAAAAGCTCACCTACTTCGGCGAGCGTCCAATCGTTGCGTACGTCCACGGCCACCTCACTTTTGATGCCGTCAGTATTCAGAGGTCCTGGCGGCTAGTCAACCAACGCGGGAAGGCGCAGTTTACTATAAGCCCGTCGAATCCCGCCGATCAACGATGGAACTGGTACTCGAGAGCCAAACCGATGAACACGGACATGCCGAAGTAATTGTTATTGAGGAAGGCGCGGAAGCACCCATCGCGGTCGCGCGCGCGGATCAGCCATAACTGGTAGATGAAGAACAGCGCGCCCGCGATCAGTCCCGCGTCGTACCAGCTACCTGCGCGAATGATTTTCCCCACCAGGTATAGCGACGCCAGCGTCATGACCTGCAGCACGGCGATGATGTGCCGATCGGAATCGCCGAACAGAATGGCGGTTGATCGAACGCCGATCCGCGCGTCGTCATTGCGATCCACCATCGCATACATCGTGTCGTATACCGTCACCCACAGCACATTGGCCAGCAGCAAGAGCCATGCTACCCGCGGCACCGATTCGATTTGCGCAGCAAAGGCCATGGGGATTCCCGCGCCAAAGGCGAGGCCCAAATACATCTGAGGCACCGACAAGAACCTTTTGACGAATGGGTAGGTGACGGCGATAAACGCGCCGGCTACCGCGTACAGCAAAGTCAGTCGATTCAGCTGCAGCGCGAGCATGAGCGCCGAGAGCGACAACAGGGCGAACAGCACCAAGGCTTCGAGCGTCGACAGACGTCCCGCGGCCAATGGCCGATCCTTCGTGCGGGCCACGTGAGGATCGAAGCTGCGGTCGGCGTAGTCGTTGATGGCGCAGCCGGCAGAGCGCATGAGCACCGTGCCGGCGATGAAGATGATGAAAATGAGCGGCTTGGGCTGGCCGCGGCTGCCGATCCACAGCGCCCACAGCGTCGGCCACAGCAGCAGCCAAATGCCGATCGGACGGTCCAATCGCATGAGACGGATATAGTCATGGGCGGTGCCGAGAATCTTCGGCAGCTCATCGGTGGTCCAGGGATGAAAACGAATGCGATAGGCATACCAGCGCAACCGCGCCATGATCATCTGCGCCAACTCATCGCCGTTGCGTGGTAGTGGCACGCTAGCCTAAACACGGCCCATGACAGGCAGGAACAATTCTTGCGTCAGCAAGGGCGCGCCGCGCAGTGCAATCCGAACGCGACGCGCCCAGAGTCCCGCGGGCCTGATCTCGGCATCGCGAAGCGCGCGCGCCGTCACCGCTTCTTCGGTGGGCAGCCACGCATATTCATAGGAACCGCGCTCGACGCCGGATAGTTCGCTCAAGGTTTCACCGAGCGCCGACTCGCCAAGCTCCGCGAGCCAGGGATGCAGATTGAGCGTCGAATCCGGAACGATGGTCTGACCGAACACCCACACATTCTCTCCGCAGCACATTTCAAGGTCGCGAAACAGTCCCGCGTTGTCTTCGATTCGCAGCGCCGCCTTGTGCGAGCCGCTTAAGAGGCCGGTCCACTGATCCACCAGCCGCAAGGCAAAGCGTTCGCCGCACGCCGTCCGCAACCGCTGCGTGAGCAGTCCCTTGCCGATGAGCCATGGGCGCAATTGCGCGTCCATCGGCAATTGCCCCAGGCGCTCCGCGGGTTGCCACTGAATGGATTCGATCGGACGTGCACTGCCTCGACTCATTCGAGCAATTCTACCCCACGCGACCGTATTGCTCTGCATGTCCCACCCAGCGCCGTACGAGCGGCGCCACATGCGACGGCCAATCGCGCAGCAGCGATTCCGCCGCGATCTGCACTCGCGGCAACAGGTCAGCATCGCGCAACAAATCGGCAACACGCATTTGCGCAAGACCCGTCTGCCGAGTCCCCAAGAGTTCTCCCGGTCCGCGCAATTCCAGATCGCGGCGCGCAACCTCGAACCCATCATTGGTTCCGCGCATCACTTCGAGACGCAGACGCGCCATCGAGGAGAGCGGTGAACGGTACAGAAGCAGGCAGGAGCTTGCGTGCTGGCCGCGGCCTACGCGTCCGCGCAGCTGATGCAGTTGCGCGAGGCCAAGGCGTTCCGCATTCTCAATCACCATCAGTGTGGCGTTGGGTACATCCACGCCCACTTCGATCACCGTAGTTGCCACCAGCAGCTGAATCTGGCCGTCCTTGAAGCGCCGCATCGTGCCTTCCTTGGCCTGCGGCGGCATGCGGCCGTGAACCAGCCCGACGTTCAGTTCCGGCAACGCGGCAGCCAACGCCGCCGCCGTCTCTTCCGCAGCCTGGTAAGGCATCTCGTCGGATTCGTCGATGAGAGGGCAAACCCAGTAGGCTTGCCGTCCTTGCAAACAGGCGGTGCGAATTCGCTGCACCACCTCGTCGCGGCGCGCTTCGGCCAGCACCACGGTTTTGACCGGCGTGCGTCCGGGCGGCAATTCGTCGATCACCGATACATCCAGGTCGGCGTAGGCGGTCATCGCCAGCGTACGCGGGATCGGCGTCGCCGTCATGATCAACTGATGCGGTTGATGGCCGTCGACCACACCTTTTTCGCGCAGGCTCAGGCGTTGATGCACGCCGAAACGATGTTGTTCATCGACCACGACCAACGCCAGCGAGGAGAACTCGACGCTCTCTTGAAACAGCGCGTGCGTGCCGATGACGATGCCGGCATGGCCTTGGCGAATTCCATCGAGCACGGCGCTGCGCGCTTTGCCGGTCTGGCGCCCGCTCAACAAGGCGACGGCGACACTCAAGGGCTCGAACCAGCGGCGAAAATTTTGGGCATGCTGATCGGCGAGAAGCTCCGTGGGCGCCATCAGGGCGACTTGGCGGCTCATCTGAATGGCCCGTGTCGCCGCCAATGCCGCGACCAGCGTTTTCCCGCAGCCCACATCTCCTTGCACCAGGCGCAGCATGGGCTTCGGTTGTGCCAAGTCGCTTTCAATTTCCCGAAGCACCCGCTGCTGTGCTGCCGTCAGCGAATAGGGAAGCGCGGCCAGCAAATCGATCTTGAGACTGCCGCCCGCTGCCAGCGGCCAGCCCGGATCGCTTTGTACTCGCTGCCGCAATAGCTTGAGCGACAGCTGATGCGCGAGCAATTCCTCGAATGCCAGGCGGCGCTGCGCGGGGTGCCGATAGCTCATCAGCAAATCAACCGGTGCGTCGGTGGGGGGGCGATGCACGTAAAGCAATGCCTCGCGCAATGCGGGCAGGCGCGAATCGGCCAGTACCGCCGGCGGCAGCCAGTCCTTCGGATCCTCGGCGCCGGTCTGATCGAGCGCCAGGCCGACGAGCAGGCGAAGACGTCCCTGAGTCACCCCTTCCGTACTCGGGTAAATCGGCGTGAGATGATCTTCCGGCGCTGAAGGTGCACGGTGGTCGACACGGCGATATTCCGGATGCACGAATTCCAACCCCTTGGGACCACGGCGCGCCTCGCCGAAGCAACGAACGCGCGCGCCGCGCGCCAAGCCTTGCTGTTGCTGCGCCGTGAAGTAAAAAAAACGCAGCGTCAGAAATCCGGAGCCGTCGGCGATCTTACAAAGCATTTGGCGTCGTCCGCGAAATGCGACCTCGGTGAGCAGCACCTCGCCCTCGACCGAGGCGCGCTGCCCGGGACGAAGCTCACCCAAAGGCACGATGCGCGTGCGATCCTCGTAGCGCAGCGGCAGTAGGAACAGCAAATCCTGAGTGGTCTCCACGCCCAGCGCGCGCAGGCGCGTGGCGAGCGAATCGCCCACGCCACGCAATGCCGTGACCGGTTTTAAGTCGATCACAGAGCGACGATGCACTCCGCTTCGATCTGCGCGTCGCGCGGCAGCGAGGCCACGCCGATCGCCGCCCGCGCCGGATACGGCTCGCGAAAATACTCGGCCATGACTTTGTTGACGAGCGCAAAGTGCTTAAGGTCGATCAGAAAAATCGAAACCTTGACCACGTCATCGAGGCTGGCGCCGCTCGCCAGCACGATGGCTTTCATGTTGTCGAATACGCGGCGTACCTGCGCCTCCATGTCGCCCTTGACCAATTCCTTGGTCGCTGGGTCCAGGGGGATTTGGCCCGAGACCCAAATGGTGTTGGCCACTCTCGTGGCCTGCGAGTAGGTGCCGATCGCCGCCGGCGCATTGGTCGTCGAAATGATTTGTTTGCTCATAACCTTGATATCGATGATGGGAAAGAAAATTCGGCCCGCAAGGCCTTTCAAGCCAAGGTTCGGGAAACCCGTTGCACGTCCGGCATTCGCCTGACGGTTCGAATGACGCGGGCGAGATGCTTGCGGTCGCGAACTTGAACTTGAAACTTCAGGGAGGAACTGTTCACGTCGCGCTCCTCCAACGACACATGATCAATATTGGTTTCAGTTCCCGCGATGCTGGAGGCAACCGCTGCCAGGACACCCACGCGGTTATTGATTTCCAGTTGGATTTCGGAACTGAACAATCGGCCGCGCGTGGCTTCCCAGGCCACCGACAGCCACTTGTCCGGTTGCTTGCGGTATTCGGCGAGATTACCGCAATTCTGGCGATGAATCATCACGCCCCGGCCCGCGCTCAAGTAGGCCATGATGGGATCGTTCGGAATGGGGAAGCAGCAGCGGGCATACGTCACCAGCAGCCCTTCGGTGCCGGCGATCATCAATGGACCGCCGTTTTTGCCGGTGCGGGGTTCGCCTTCATGGTGCGGTTGCAATCGCCGCGCGACCAATGGGGCCAAGCGCTCGCCAAGGCCTATTTTTTCAAAAAGCTCGTCGGCGTCGCGAAGGTTGAGTTCCTTGACCACCGCCTCCATGTCCGCTGCGGGAATCTTCTTCAAGTTTAGCGAAAACTCTTCGAGCGCAAGCCCCAGCAATCGACGCCCCAGTTCCAGCGCATCGCCTTTCTTAAGGTTCTTCAAGTACTGCCTGATGGCGGCCCGCGCTTTCGCCGTCACCAAGAAGCTGGACCAGGAAGGGTTCGGCTTGGCGCCCTTCGCGGTGATGATTTCCACGGTCTGGCCATTGCGCAAAGGAGTGCGCAGCGGTACCAAACGGCGATCGACTTTTGCCGCGACACAGCGATTGCCGACGTCGGTGTGAATGGCATAGGCAAAGTCCACGGTGGTGGCGCCGGTCGGCAGGCGCAGAATCTTGCCCTTCGGCGTAAAGACGTAGACCTTGTCGGGAAATAAATCGACCTTGACGCTTTCCAGGAATTCCTCGGAGCTGCCGCCCTCTTGAATCTGCACGAGGCTGGCGAGCCATTCGCGCGCGCGGTCATGCTCGACGCCGCCAAAGCTGTCGCCGCCGGATTTGTACTTCCAATGCGCGGCAATGCCGGATTCGGCCACGCGGTGCATTTGCTCGGAGCGAATCTGCACTTCGATGGGCACACCGTTGGGCCCGAACAGCGTCGTATGCAGGGACTGATAGCCGTTGACGCGCGGAATGGCGATGTAATCCTTGAAGCGTCCCGGCATGGGTTTGTAAACGCTATGCACCAACCCCAGCCCGCGATAGCACACGTCGGCGTTATCCACGATGATGCGAAATCCGTACACATCCACCATCTCGTTCATGGAGATTTTCTTGTTCTGCATCTTCTTGTAGATGCTGAACAAATGCTTCTCGCGGCCCTCCACGGTGCCCACGATGTCGGCCTTCTTCAGCGCCCCCTTGAAGGTCTCGGCGATCTTGGCGATAAACTCCTTTTGATTGCCGCGTGCCCGCTTCAATTCCCGTTCCAGAACCTTGTAGCGGTACGGATAGAGGGCGCGAAACCCGAGATCTTCGAGTTCGAGTTTTACCGCATACAACCCTAAACGCTCGGCGATGGGCGCGTAGATTTCCAGGGTCTCGCGCGCGGTGCGCCGCCGCTTCACCGGCGGCATTGCTCCCAAGGTGCGCATGTTGTGCATGCGGTCGGCGAGCTTGACCATGATGACGCGGATATCGCGCACCATCGCCAGCAGCATTTTGCGAAAGCTTTCGGCTTGCGCCTCCTGGCGATTCTTGAACTGGATCTGATCCAGTTTGCTGACGCCGTCGACCAGTTCGGCAACCACCTGTCCGAAGATCGAGGCGATTTCAGCCTTGGCCGTCGGGGTATCCTCGATGACATCGTGCAGGATCGCCGCCACCAAGGTGTCGGCGTCCAGTCGAAGGTCAGCGAGAATATCGGCGACGGCAACGGGATGCGTGATGTACGGCTCGCCCGATACGCGCTTTTGTCCCTGGTGTTTTTCCGCGCCGAAGTCGTAGGCTTCTCGGACCCGCTCAACCTGGGCGGGCGAAAGATAGGCTTCGAGTTTGTCTAAGAGCTGGCTGATCCCTGTGGAGCGTCTTCCACCGGGCAAGAAACCGAGTATGGAAGACGCGTAGTCCATCGCCCGCTCTTAAATGCAGCCGGGCGGTAAGTTAGTCCCCAAGCCCGAGCTGCGGAGCACGGAAATCAGACGGTATGTCCAGCTCGCTCACCGGCTGCTGCGCCGGCTCTTCGGGCTCTTCCAACATCTCGAGCGTGATATTTCCGGCAGCGATCTCGCGAAGCGCTACCACGGTCGGCTTGTCGTTTTCCCATTCCACGGTCGCTTCCGCGCCGTTGGCCAAGCGGCGGGCGCGTTTAGCGGCCAGCAACACCAGGTTGAATAGATTGGGTTCGTTCTGAAGGCAGTCTTCGACTGTGATACGCGCCATGCTTAAGGTTCCATTGGAGGGATTGAAATCATAGCAGGAATGAGGCTTCCCTCGCCAGCCGGCGCGAGGCACCGCGACGCCGGCACACGGTAAAATGCGGCCGTTTCGGCCGTAATTCGCGCGGATTTCGCCCGCCGTTGCGCTCAACTCCTAAGGACTTGCCAGCCGCGCCGCCAAATGCACCACTTCCGGGCGCCGGGCAGCCAGGTGGCTGCCGCGGTTTTCGACGATGGCCTGCAAATCCTCGAGCGCCTGCTCGAAGCGATCGTTGATGACGACGTAGTCGAATTCGGTCCAATGACCCAAGTCCTCGGCGGCGTCACCCAAGCGGCGCTGAATGACCTCAACGGAATCGGTGCTTCGCCCTTGGAGCCGCAGCGCCAAGGCATCGCGCGAAGGGGGCAGGATGAAAATGCTGCAGGCCTCGGGCAGCCGCGCGCGCACCTGGCGGGCGCCCTGCCAATCAATTTCCAGCAACAGCTGCTCGCCGTTGGACAGCGCCTCCTGCACGGTCCGCACTCCGGTGCCGTAGCAATTGTCGAAAACTCTCGCGTGTTCGAGAAACTCATGGTTCGCGATCATCTCTTGAAAGCGTTCCGCGCTGACGAAGTGGTAATCGCGCCCGGGAATTTCATTGGGCCGTGGCTTGCGCGTGGTGTAGGAAACCGAAAACTGGATGCGCGGCTCGCGCTCCATCAAGGCCTTTACCAAACTGGTCTTGCCGGCACCGGAAGGCGCGGCGACAACGAAAAGGCGTCCTTGTGGCATCGATGGCTACGAAAGTCAGACAGGGGTTGGTCCGACCCGGAATCTAACATATGCGCAGCGATGGAGCGGCGGCTGGTTATATAGTAACGCTCACCTCAGCCGGGAGATCAATACGAGGGCCGAGCTCTGCGAGTTCAAACCCCTATGGAAGCTACTCGATGTTCTGCACTTGCTCGCGCGAAGTGGAGTCGATCTAAGTGACGGGCAGCAAAGCGGCCACTCCCAGACGCCGATGGACATCCGCTTGTCAGGGTCCTTCATCACGCGTATGATCTACAATATAATTGTAGATCGTGGAGGCGCTCATGCGGGTGTCGAAGTGGGGAAACAGTCTTGCCGTTCGGTTGCCGGACACGGTCGTGAAGACTCTCAAACTCAAGTCTGGCGACGAAGTCGAAATCGTCCTGCGCGGGGAGCGCGTGTTCGAAGTTGAGCGCGACCGGAGTCGTGAGCGGGCGCTCGCGCGGTTGCGCGCCCTCAAGAAGCCGCTTCCGAAGGGGTTCCGCTTCGATCGCGACGAAGCGAATGCCCGCTAGTCGGTTCTTCGATACAAATATTCTGATCTACGCCTTCGCTGCCGATGATCCACGAAGTTCTCGAGCTGAGTCGCTGATTTCAGAGGGCGGTGTCATAGGTGTGCAGGTTCTCAACGAATTCACGAATGTCACGCACCGCAAGCTCCGTTGGCACTGGGACCAGATTGAGGCCTCTCTGGCGGTACTTGAGGAATTGTTCGGCCCGGTAGCTCCGCTGACCGCCGCCATCCATGCAAGGGCCGTGATCCTTGCGCGCGAGCGCAAGCTATCCGTCTACGACGCGTTGATCGTGGCGGCGGCCCAAGATGCCGGCTGTCAGATTTTGTTCAGTGAAGATCTTCAACACGGCCAGAAGTTTGGGACGCTGACGGTCGAGAATCCCTTTCGTCGCGAGGCTGATTGAGCGGTGCTGGCAACTTCCGGCCACTTTGAGTCACTCGAACATTTAAAGTACCGCTCTAACGCTGCCTTTCGCACGCGAGCCGCAGGTAGCGTAGAAGTTGGTCTCCGGCCCGGCCACAGTCATGTGCTCATTGCCCCGTTGCCACCAGCGAGCCACACTGCTAATTCCCCTCAGTGAGGGGTATCGCAACGCCTCGCAACATTAACTGCGGGTGGCCAAATCATTAAACCTTGGGCCGCTGCGAATCGCGCAGATGCTTGCAAAAATAGGTATCGCAACCGCTTTGATGCATCAGGTCGCGCCCTGATCACACCTGCCCGAATCCACGCTTCACGTTGAACCTGATCTCGACGGTGATGACTATCCTGCCCGAAAGCGATCCGTCTTTCCGCTTCGGGGTCGATCAGAGACAGAATTGAGGGCGACAACGCGGCGATTAGGCAGGCTATGCATTCGGCCGCTGTTGTCATACAAATGCTGCCTTCGCTACACCTTCTCTTGAGCAGCCCGGCGCGCCCCAGACGGCTCCGGAGGCTACTCAATGTTCTGCACCTGTTCGCGCGAAGATTCGCTAAAGCATTGATTCACCGAAGCATCCAGCATACTCGGTGGCCGCCAGCTACGTAACCAGCTACAAGTTGCTATGCGCCAGCCCCCGGAAAGCCCGTATTGCAGCAGCGAATTCTGCAGCGTTTTGGAGTCTTTGCAGGATAGCCTCCGACTTACTCTGAGGGCCACATTGTGGCCCAAGACGTTTGCGGTAACATCGAAGCTGGGAATCGGGAACCGACAGGAGCGCTGTATGGACGCATTACTGGTAAGCCGCGACCCTGAAATTATGAGTGGGGCGCTCTGTTTTAGGGGCACGCGGGTGCCCGTAAAGAACCTCTTCGATTACCTCGAAGGGTCATCAACGCTCGAGGATTTTCTGGAGGACTTCCCTTCAATATCCCGTACGACCGCCGTTTCGGTGCTAGAGGCGGCGCGGGAACGGCTGGCGCTCGATGCGACTGCTGCTTGACGAGTCGATCCCAAGTCGTTTACGTCGATCGCTGACCGAACACTCCGTTCGAACGGTTGTTGAGGTCGGCTGGTCTGGGGTTAAGAACGGCAAACTTCTGGCACTTGCCGCGGCTGAGTTCGACGCATTTGTAACGGTAGACAAGAACCTGCCGTTTCAGCAGAACCTTGCCACATTGCCGATTGCGTTGGTTGTGCTCGATTCGGTGTCGAACGAATTATCGGCGCTGCTGCCTCTGGTTCCAGCTCTGCTGCGCGAGCTCGCATCGTTGAAGCCAAAGTCCTATACGCTGGTCAAATCGGCATAACAATTGATCGCGGCCGTCGTCGCTATTTCCTAGGTGTGATTGTGACCTGCGTTTACGAGGTGGACTATGGAAGGTCACCGACATCGCTGACGATCATGGCGAGATTCACGTGACACGCCGGCTAGTCTCGATCGGGTGACACAGACAAAAGGGACGCAATCGTCAACAGTCGGCCAGTTTGGGACATTCGAGCACACGAAATCGCAGCGAGAAAGCCGCCGTTCATCGCTTAGGGTAGGCTATGGGAGCATAAACAAAGAAGCTTTAAATGGTCGACCGCGCCGGAACAAAAATACCTCAGGAACCCGCTGATAGTTCGAAGGCGGTGGTTCCCCCGGTTGCCGAATCACCTTCTACCCCGGAGATATCAGCGCCCATGCTTGATGTGCACGCTCCTCACGAATCCATTCACACCTGGAAAGGTTTCTTCTTCCACATCGCCACGATTGTCATTGGTTTGCTCATCGCTATTGGTCTTGAACAATCGGTCGAATACATTCATCACCGTCATCAGCTGCAGGAGGCGCGCCGTGAGTTGTTGATCGAAGTCGACGATAACCTGCACCTTATTGAGTTGAATATCGAGTCGACTCGGAAGACTTCATTGGCGTTGGATGCGGATATCGCAATACTGCGCGCCAAGCAGTCGTCGAACCCTACGGTCGCCATGAAGCTTGACTACACTTGGCATCCAAATGACATGCAGGACGGAGCATGGCAAGCCGCCAAACAGAGCGGGGCGTTGCCCCTCATGCCGCACGAAGAGTTAAGACGATACACGCGCGTCTACACGATCCTTGCCGCCATTATGGATGCTTTACCCACGTTTGGAGCGCGGATGGAAGTCGCGGGAGCGATCGCGCGGCGAGCGCCGGACGGAGATTTGCCGTTGCGGGAAATTGAAGAGCTTATGTCCGCGACCTCCGAGGCCCAGGGCAGGCTAGGACTTCTCATCAGACTTCTAAAGTATGCAAAGAGTGATTTGGAGGAAGCGCGAGCCTCGTGACAGATCCACTATTCTCGCCATCGTTTCGGCGCTCGCCGTATGAACTGGCACACCCCTAACCGGACACTCGCGACAGGCGGCATCGGGTCGACAAGAGACACACGACCCGCCGTCTCTGCGTTGCGCGAGTGCAATTGAAAATCGTAGCGGCCAGCTATTAGGGTCGCAGATTGCGACCTTAAACACTAATCTCCTCCACTGGTGATGCTGGTCACCGCCGATCTCTAAGGTTGCAATTTTTAACCTTAAAGAACCGACTTCCTCGGCCACAGCGGTGTTTCGATGCCCTGACGCTACGAGTTGGAGCGACGCGATCGCATGGGCGTGACCTTTCGTTCGCCGCGCTCGATTTCGAGCAGCAGCGTCGTCCATGTTTCGAGCGCGGCTTTGCGCTCCGCAAAATAAGCGTGCGTGTTGTAGACGCCCTGGAGGCCGGGCAGCTTGTGGTTGAGGCAACGCTCCGCCACCTCGCTGCGAATGCCCAAGGATGACAAATGCGTGCGCATGGTGCGCCGTAAATCATGAATCGTGAATTCGTCCAGGCCGTGATCGACGCCGGCGAAAGCGGCGTTCAGAGTGTCGATGCCGACGTGTAGTGCACGCTGCCGGCGGTCTCTGCGCCGCTTTGGAAGTACGAATTCGCAGCCGCAGGCGACTTCGCGCAGTGCCTTGAGCCATTCGACCACCGCGGGCGCCAACGGGATCGACAACGGCGCAGCGGTCTTGGTTCGCTTGGCCGGCAGTCGCCACACCGGCCCCAAATCTGTCGCGCCATCGAGATCGAACTCACTCCACTTGGCGCCGAGTAATTCGCCTTTGCGAACGCCGAGGGCTAGCAGCAATTTGATGGTCAGCAGATTGGTACCGCCGAAACCCGGTGAGTCTCGCAGCGCCTTGAACAGCCGCTCGAGCTCGTCGCGGCTCAAGGATCGTTGCCGCGTGAACTCCTGGCCGCCGGCGTCGCTTAAGTTGAAATCGGCCACCGGGCTGGACGTCATCAGATGCCTGCGGACGGCGAACCTAAAAACGCGCCGCATGTGGCGCAGCAGATCATTCGCCGCCGTCGGCGCTTTCTTTCCCACGCGGGCGAGCAAACGCGCCGCCATGGCCGGCGTAATGTCGGCGGGCACAGTATCGCCGAACTCAGGAAGCATGTATTTGTCGAGATAGCGGCGTGAAGATAAAGTCCCGCGCCGTCCGGCAGCAGCACAGGATCGCCCTTCTCATGTGCTCGCTTGACCTGCAGTGCCGTCAGTCTGTCCGCGCCAAGGCACATCCTTGTAGCTAGACCAGGAACACGTCGTTCCTATTGGCTGTAGCTAGCATTGTAGCTACGCGCCTAGCATCAAACTTTAGCGCGGCAGAGCCTGGAGTCCATGGACGCTGCTCGTCAATAATTGCTTGATTTATAGAGAAATGCGAGCGATGGCGTGGCGGCGCCAGTCGGCTCCGGCAGCTACTCGATGTTCTGCACCTGCTCGCGCATTTGTTCGATCAGCACCTTCATATCGACGGCCGCACGCGTCGTTTCGATGTCCTGAGACTTCGATGACAGCGTGTTGGCTTCGCGATTCAGTTCCTGCATCAGAAAGTCCAGGCGCCGGCCTGCGGGTTCCTTGCCGTCGAAAGTCTTGCGGACTTCCGTCACATGACCGCGCAGCCGATCGATCTCCTCGTCCACATCGAGGCGCTGCGCCAAAATCGCGAGCTCCTGTTCGAGGCGATCTTGATCGACGTCGGCGACGAGCTGCGCGATGCGGTCGAGCAGCTTGGCGCGCATGCGCGTGCGGATCTCCGGCAGCCTGTCGGTAACGCGTCCTGAGAACTCGACCAATCCGGCGCAGCGCAGTTCCAGTGCCTCACGCAGGCGTCCCCCCTCGCTGTCGCGGGAGCGGGTGAGCTCCGACAGCGCTTCGGCGAGCAACGCTTGCGCGGCGGCGATCATGGGTGTGGTATCGCGGGTGCCGTCGCGGATGACGCCGGGCCAGCGCAAGAGGTCCAGCACATCGATGCGGGCCGCAATGCCGGCCTGCGCCGCGACCTGCTGTGCCCGGGAGGTGAGGCTTGCCAGCAGCTCGGCATCGACCTCGAGTGAGGTGGCGACTACCGCGGGCCTGAAATGCAAGGAACACTCGACCTTTCCGCGGCGTACGCTGGCGGCGACGGCGGCGCGAAAATCCGACTCGGCGGCACGGAATTCCTCGGGCAAGCGGCAACCGAGCTCGAGAAATCGATGATTGACGGTCTTCAGCTCCCAGGCCAGAAGTCCCCATGGGAACTGCCGCTCGCGTCGGGCAAAGCCGGTCATGCTACGAATCATAGGGGTCGTCGCCAAAATCGGCCATAATCGTGGGTAAGCCAAGCTTAGCAGATCGAGGAGCAGTAATTGCAGATCGAAACCGCGGACGTGAGCCTCATCGGGCACCGCGAAGAAAATCAGGACCGGGTCGCGATTGCGGCCGCAGAGCAGGCCGTGCTGTTGGTGGTGATCGACGGCATGGGTGGTCATGCGGACGGTGCGCGCGCCGCAGAAACGGCCCTATCGACCCTGCTCGAGGCGTTTTGGCAAACACCCCATCCAGTTTTCGATCCACTGGGCTTTCTGCATTTGGCCTTGGGCAGGGCGCACGAGGAAGTCGTAAAGCTCGGCACAGCCTTGAGCGCCGAATCCCGTCCGCGCGCCACCTGCGCGGTATGTCTGGTGCAGGATTCGGCGGCGTATTGGGCGCATGTGGGCGACAGTCGCATCTATCAGTTGCGCCAGACGCAAGTGCTGGAACGCACCCGCGATCACAGCCATGTCGAGGTGTTGCTACGCGAGGGGCTGATCACCGAAGCCGAAGTGCACGGCCATCCGATGCGCAACTACGTGGAGTGTTGTCTGGGCGGAGACGCGGCGCTGCCTGAAATGACCATATCGACGCGGCGTAAACTCAAAGCCGGAGATGTCCTGCTGCTATGCACCGACGGATTGTGGGCGAATTTGAAAGATCAGGATTTCGTGCGCTTCGCGCAGAGCCATGCCAAGCCCCTGCGCGATACATTGACCGACTTGGGAACGCAGGCGGTGGAAGCTTCCGCTCCGTACAGCGATAACACGAGTGCCGCAGCGCTGCGTTGGAAGGCAGCGTGAGCATTCGCCCCAGTGGGCGCGCAGCCGACGAATTGCGCGAATTGAAATTCGAGCGCGGCTTTACCAAGCACGCTGAAGGCTCCGTGCTGGTGAGTTTCGGTTCTACCAGGGTCTTGTGCACCGCCAGCATCGAAGACAGCGTGCCGGGATTCCTGCGGGGACAGAGTCAGGGCTGGGTGACTGCCGAATACGGCATGCTGCCGCGCGCGACCCACACTCGTTCGGCACGCGAGGCGGCCCGCGGCAAGCAATCCGGCCGGACTCAAGAAATTCAGCGCTTGATCGGCCGCGCGCTGCGTGCGGTCGTCGACTTGAAAGGACTGGGGGAGCGCACGGTGACCATCGATTGCGATGTGTTGCAGGCCGACGGCGGCACGCGCACCGCAGCGATTACCGGCGGCTTCGTGGCTCTGGCGGATGCCATCGACACTTTGCTCAAGCGGCGCGCCATCACGGCAAACCCGCTGCACGGGCAAGTGGCTGCCGTGTCGGTGGGCATTTACCGCGGCACGCCGGTTCTGGATTTGGACTACGCGGAGGATTCGAACGCCGAAACCGACATGAATGTCGTCATGAATAGCGGTGGCGCGTTTGTTGAAGTCCAGGGCACCGCAGAGGGTCACGCGTTTCGCCGCCACGAACTCGACCAAATGTTGGCCCTTGCGACGCAAGGCATCGCGCAGTTGCATGCCGCACAGCTCAGTGCCCGTGCCCTGGAGCTCGCGGCCACGCGGAATGCTTAAGAAGGCTCCTGAGCGGCTGGTCGTCGCCACCGCCAACTCGGGAAAACTGCGGGAATTCCGCTCCCTGCTGGCCGGATTGCCGTTCGAACTGAGCAGCCTGGCCGAGCTTGGCCTGTCTTCGCCGGCTGAAACCGGCGTAAGTTTCCTCGCGAACGCCACGTTGAAGGCGCGTCACGCCGCCGCTTTGAGCGGGTCCGCGGCAGTGGCCGATGATTCCGGAATCGAAGTCGACGCCTTATGCGGAGCGCCCGGCATCTATTCGGCCCGTTATGCTGGGGTTAACTCGGATGACCATGCGAATAACGCGAAATTGGTGAGCGCGCTCAAGGGTGTGCCGCACGAGCAGCGGCGAGCCCGCTACCAATGCGCGCTGGTTTTCGTCGAAGCAGCGGGTGCGGTGCCGCTGGTGGCGGAGGCCGCGTGGCAGGGATTCATTCTCGACGCGCCGCGCGGCTCCGGCGGCTTCGGCTACGACCCTTATTTTTGGCTGCCGGAACTGAATAGAACGGCGGCAGAACTTACGCCTGAAGAGAAAAATGCCTTGAGCCATCGCGGCAAGGCGATGCGAGCGCTGCGCGAACTGCTGCTTAAGCGGCTCGGAGTTCAGCACACGCCCGAGGCCCAGCACACGCTCGAGGCCCAGCACAGGCCCGAGGCCCAGCACAGGCCCGAGGCCCAGCACACGCCCGAGGCCCAGCACACGCCCGAGCCTCAGCCGCCGCCCGGGGTGCGCGCGTGATCGATGCTTCCCTGGCGCTATACGTGCACATGCCTTGGTGCGTGCGCAAGTGCCCGTACTGCGATTTCAATTCGCATCAGTTGAAGTCGGCGCAGCCGGACGCCTCGTACATCGACGCTCTGCTGCGGGACTTCGACATCGAGGCGCCACGCGTGACAGGACGCAGGATCGATACCGTGTTCTTCGGCGGAGGGACGCCGAGCCTGTTCAGCCCCGAGGAATTCGCACGCTTGCTGACCGCGCTCAAGGAGCGGATTGCCTTCGCGGACGATGTGGAAATTACCCTTGAGGCGAACCCCGGCACCATCGAGCGCGGTCGATTTGCAGGATACGCCCAGGCAGGCATCAATCGGGTATCCCTCGGCGCGCAGAGCTTCGACTCGCGTGCGCTCAACGTGTTGGGCCGCATTCATTCGGCCGACGATACGTATCGAGCCGTGGAAGAGCTGCACGCGGCGAAACTCGACAACTTCAACCTGGACTTGATGTATGCGCTGCCGCAGCAAACGCTGGAGGAGGCGCTCAACGATGTGCGCATCGCATGCTCGCTCGGTGCCTCGCACATTTCCTACTACCAACTTACGCTCGAGCCGGGCACCGTGTTTCATTCGCGTCCCCCGAGCCTGCCGGATGAGGATGCGGCGTGGCAGATTCAGACGGCCGGTCAAAAGCTGCTGGCGGAGGCCGGCTACGCGCAATACGAGGTGTCGGCATACGCGAAAGAGGGAAAGCGTTGCCGGCACAACCTCAACTATTGGTTGTTCGGCGACTATTTAGGCCTGGGCGCAGGCGCGCACGGCAAGCTCAGCTTAGGTTTGCCGATGCGGATTCTGCGCACGGCCAAACCGAAGCAGCCGCGCGAATATCAGGATCGGATCCGTCAAGCGCAACAGGCCGTCGGCCACGCGCAACAGGCCATCGGCGACTCGGCTTACGTGGCTGCCATGGACCTGCCGTTCGAATTCATGCTGAATGCGCTGCGCCTGAACGATGGTTTCAGGCGCGATTGCTATGAGGGACGCACAGGACTTCCGCTGCAAATGCTCGATGAAAGTCTGGTGCGCGCGCGCCAGAGGGGCCTGCTCGAGGAGCACGGGGCGGGTTGGCGGCCCACCGAGTTAGGAAGGCGCTTCCTCAACGATCTGCAGGCGAGTTTCCTCGCCTAGGCTTATACACACGGGCGTCCGCGCCTCGCATAAAGTGAGACCTACAGCACATTGCATCTGCAGTAGGTCAGATGCGTCCCGTAACATATTGAATTTTAACAGTAAAATACTGTGTCTATTTTTTGACCAAATTAACAATTACGCGAATTTCCGCCGTATGAGTCCCCTAGGCGAGTGGCCGTCCACAGACTTATCCACAGTTATTGTGGACAAAGACGTGCGATCGATGACACTTGTCGGCAGTCTGGAGTGCGCTTATGATGCGCGACCCTGTTTTTGGCGTTGAATTCAAAAGATCCGCCAACACCTTAAGGGTCCAAGGCGTGGCGATGCCGCTTCTTAGAAGCGTCAATCGATTCTGCTGCAACTGAAAACTGAGGTTCCTATGAAAGCCGGCATCCACCCTGAATACAAACAAATCATGGTCACTTGTACCTGTGGGAACAAGTTCGAGACCCGTTCGACCATCGGACAGGATTTGCAGGTCGAAGTTTGTTCCAACTGCCATCCGTTCTACACGGGCAAGCAGAAGATTGTGGACACCGGCGGTCGCGTCGATAAGTTCCGCAAGAAGTACGCGACACCGGTGAAACCCGCAACCCCGGCAGAGCCCGCGGCAGCGGCAAAACCGGCTGCGGCCGCGAAGTCGACGGCGGCAAAACCTCCAGCCGCGGCAAAACCTGCAGCCGCGGCAAAATCAGCAGCGGCGAAAGCCTAACGCTGGATCGCGATATGCGCGCGGTGATATGCCGCGCGCGCTTTGACGAAGCTCGTCGACGACGCTCGCATCGAGATCCTCGATGCGACACACGCGAAGAGTAGCCACGAGGTGCTCGCTTCAAGACCCACGCGCTTGATTCCGTTTTGCGGCCGTGCAAGGCTGCGGGGCTGAGACATACGAAACAGACCCGTCGGATACAGCGAATGAGCACGAAATACGAACTCAAGAATCTCACGACCGGAAAGACCACCCTGTTGAATGCGATCTCGGGGACGATCGGTCCCGATGTCATCGACATTTCCAATCTGACCAAGGAACAAGGAGTCTTCACCTTCGATCCTGGGTTCATGGCCACGGCCAGTACCGAGAGCAAGATCACCTACATCGACGGCGATAAGGGCGTGCTGTTGTATCGCGGCTATCCGGTGGAACAGCTCGCGGAGAAGTCGAGCTTTCTGGAAGTGGCGACGCTGCTCATCAACGGTTCGCTGCCGACTAAGACCGAACTCGACGCCTTCAACAATTCGATCATGCGGCACACCATGGTCAACGAGCAATTGCTGGGGTTTTTCCGCGGTTTCCATCACGACGCGCACCCCATGGCGATGGTGTCTGCGGTCGTTGCATCGATGGCTGCGTTCTATCACGACACCACGCACATCGGCGATCCGCGGCATCGGGAAATCTTCGCGCACCGGATCATCGCGAAGCTGCCGACCATCGCCGCTGCGGCGTTCAAGCACACGTTGGGGCAGCCGTTCATCTATCCGCGCAACGATCTGCGTTATTGCGCGAACATGATGAACATGTTCTTCGCGGTACCCTGCGAGCCGTATGCAATCGACCCGGTTGCGGCGGAAGCGCTGGATCTGTTGTTCATATTGCATGCGGACCACGAGCAAAACGCCAGCACCTCCACCGTGCGTTTGGCGGGCAGCACCGGCGCAAATCCGTACGCCGCAATCTCGGCCGGGGTCTCCGCGCTGTGGGGACCGGCGCACGGCGGCGCGAATGAGGCGGTGCTCGACATGCTCGACAGCATCGGTTCGGTTGCGAACATCGACAAGTTTCTGGCCCGGGTCAAGGACAAGCACGACAGCGTGCGGCTCATGGGATTCGGCCATCGCGTGTACAAGAACTTCGATCCGCGCGCCAAGATCATTCGCGGGATGTGCTATCGGGTATTGGAAAAAATGGGCAAGGGCAACAACCCCCTGTTCGATCTGTCGCTGCGGTTGGAGGAAATCGCGCTCAAGGACGACTATTTCGTCTCGCGGAAACTCTATCCGAACGTCGATTTCTATTCAGGCATCATCTACAGCGCCTTAGGGATTCCCCGCTCAATGTTCACGGTCATGTTCGCCATCGCGCGCACGGCCGGCTGGGTCGCGCATTGGCAGGAAATGGTGTCGGATCCGAACATGAAAATCGGCCGCCCGCGCCAGCTCTACACCGGCCCCACCCAGCGAGATTATCAGCCGATCGAAAAGCGCTGATCGATGGCGGTGTCAGCCCAGGTGTGGAAATGCGTGCCGGTCCTGCTCCTGGCCGGCAGCGTCCATGCCGCCGGCGACGCGGAAAAGGCTGCCGCGCAGGCGCCGGCAAACTTGGCCCCTGAAAAAAATCTCTGCAGTACGCGCCCTGACCCGGTCGCGATCGGCAGCGTGCAATGGAACGGCTGGGGCCGCGATCTCGACAATACGCGCTACCAACCGGAGCCCGCGATCCGCGCCCTCGACGTGCCGAAACTGGCGTTGAAGTGGGCCTATGGGTACCAGGCCGGCACGGAGTTCGGCCAACCTACCATGGTCGACGGCAGATTGTTCGTGACCAGTTCATCGGGCCGTGTCTATGCGCTCGATGCCAAAACGGGCTGTACGTATTGGACGTACGACGCTCCCGCCGGCAGCCGCACGGCCATCTCCATCGGCGAGCTGGGCCAGTCGAAGCGGGCGGCGATTCCGAAGAAGCTGAAGCGCACGCTCGCGCATCTGGATGTCATCAAGGCGCCGAGCGCCGCCTTCTTTGGGGATGACACGGGCGCCGTGTATGCGCTTGACGCGCAGAAGGGCACGCTCTTGTGGAAGACTCAAGCCGACACCCATCCGTCAGCGCGCATCGTGGGGGCGCCCACGCTGTACAACGACCGCCTGTATGTCGCCGTGGGATCGAACGAGGAGAAAAATTCGGCGAATCCGAACTATGGCTGCTGTACATTTCGCGGCAGCGTCGTCGCGATGGACATCGCCACCGGACGGGTCCTGTGGAAAAGCTACACGGTGCTCGAAGCACCGCAACCCACGCACAAGAACAGCGCTGGGGTTCAGGAATTCGGACCTGCAGGAGCCGCGATTGCTTCGGCCCCCACCATCGATTCGAAGCGCCGTGTGCTCTACG
>JALYIH010000006.1 GCA_030775865.1 Pseudomonadota bacterium
CGATGAGAGTCTCCCCGTCCAATGTCGGCTGAACGACTTCGATGCTGCCGGAGAGAACGACATACATCGGGAGGCGATCGCCCGGCTCGGCCAGCACTTCGCCTTTTTGAATGGCGGATTTGCGACCGTGCGCGCTGAGGCGGGCGATTTGCACCGGCGTCAGGCGCGGAAACATCTGCGCGCTGCGGCCGGCGTAAGGCGATTGAGCGAAGGACCCTTCTGTGTTTATTTCAGCGTCCAAACTCACTCCAGGGCGTCTACAGCTTTTGCACGATAACCCGGCCCTGCGCATTCACAAACACGTGATAGCGGTTACCGTCCTTGCAGGTTGCGGTGTAATCGCTGTCGGCATTGCGCTTCGCGCCGATCACCTGATCGCACGTCATCCCCTGTAGCGCGATGGTCGCTTTGAGATCTTTGGTAAACGATGGATCCTCCGCCGCCATGAGGGAAGGGCCCGCGACGGCAGCAGCAGCCGTCAATGCGAGACTAAATGTGCGCCGTGCCATGATCATTTCTCCTGAAGAGTAACCTAGATTTTCGCGAACTTGTCCGGATCCGCGAGAATGTTCCAAATCGCCTCCTTGGACGAGGAAATCGCGGCCGCCAGCGGCGGATCGCCGTCTTGCAGCAGACTGAGCACCTTGAGCAATAGCAAATCATAACGCTGCCGCAATTCCGGCCCCGGATGTTGATTGGGATTCTTGTACAGCGCCCGGAACTTACTGAGCAGGTCGTCAACCTGGTTCTTCAGCGACAATTTCGTGAATACCCCAATGGCCCGCGTATCTTTGAGACGCTGCTCCAAGCTTGCGAGATCGAGTGTCGGTGCGGCCGGCGGCTGCGGTCTTGCGGCAACCGGCGGCGTTGGCTTGTTCGGTGAGGAGGTGGGCACCTGCGGTTTCGGTTTCGCGGGAACTGGTGCCGGAATAACGTTGTCGGGCTGAGGCACAGGCACCGCAGAAGCCGGTTGCGCCGGTTGCGCCGGTTGGGGCGGCGGAGGTGCCGCTGCGGCTCGCGGCGCCTGCGCTGCGGAGGGTGGCGCTGCGACCGGCGCCATATCTGGTTTCGTGGCTGACGGTGGTCTCGTCGACGCACACCCCGCAACCAGGAGTAACGCAACAAACCCGGGGGATTTCAGCACTTTGGTATCCCGAAGCCCGCCTGTTTCATCACAGAACACCCGCCAGGCAAGTTCCTACAAGTGGATCAATTCAGCGTAGGCCGTCACGCTGCGGGCCGGGCCCGCCAGCTACTTCAGCGGCCGAATCCTTTCGCCATCACTCCGAGCATAGAGAACAGAAGGCATCTGACGGATCTATCGGCGCGAGCAGACCGCTGGAAAGCGAAGAGCCGCCTTCAAGTCCTGCTGCAACAAGGCGATCTCGGATCGTGTGAGCATCCGCGGAGTTTTCGAGGTAACGAGCTTCCGACCGGGTAAGTTCGTCGAACCCGAATCCGAAGTTTTGCCGCCACCACTTTTCAAGTTCCTGTCCATGTTTTTCAGACATCGCGTTTTAAATTGGTCGGGGCGACAAGATTCGAACTTGCGACCCCTTGCACCCCATGCAAGTGCGCTACCAGGCTGCGCCACGCCCCGACCGAGACCGCGAATGATAGCCCAATTGGGCTTGAAGATCTTGAGTGCCGCTGCGGATTAGCGGCGAAGAATCTTGATCAGTTCTTCGAGCTCCAGGCGCATCTGATGGATGAGCTGCTGGCTTTGATTCAGATCGACTTGCGCATCATCGCCGGTGAGTCGATTTCGGGCGCCGCCGATCGTAAATCCCTGTTCATACAACAGGCTGCGAATTTGCCTGATGATCAGCACGTCCTGGCGCTGGTAATAGCGTCGATTGCCGCGGCGCTTGACCGGCTTTAGCTGCGGGAATTCCTGCTCCCAATAACGAAGCACATGGGGCTTGACGCCGCACAGATCACTCACTTCACCGATCGTGAAATAGCGCTTCCCCGGTATCGGCGGCAGTTCGCTATTATTGCTTGGTTCCAGCATATGCCTCGACGCGCGCCTTCAGTTTCTGACCAGGACGGAATGTGACAACGCGACGGGCGCTGATGGGAATTTCCTCACCCGTTTTGGGATTGCGCCCAGGACGGCGATTCTTATCCCGCAAATCAAAATTACCAAATCCGGATAGCTTTACCTGCTCCCCCGAGGAGAGTGCAGCACGAATCTCCTCGAAGAAAAGATCCACGAGTTCACGTGCCTCGCGCTTATTCAGCCCCAATTGATCGAACAGGGCTTCGGCCATTTCCGCCTTTGTCAGGGCTGCCATGCTTATTGATCTCTTATTGTGGCGCTCAATACATCCCGTAACCGAGTAGCCACTGCGGTTACCACAGCGTCTGCGTCGACGTCAGTAAGAGTGCGGGAAGAGTCCTGTAAAATCAAGCCTAAAGCGACACTTTTTCGTCCAGATTCTATGCTGGGGCCCCGATAGACATCGAATACCCGCAGCTCGCTCAATAGGCCTGACGCGCTAACAGTAACATTTTCCTGCAAAACTGCGAGGGGAACCCCCTCGTCGACCACTATGGATAGGTCCCGGCGCACGCTGGGGAACTTCGATATCTTGTTTAATTTCCTAGGTTTGGCGCTAAAAGCTGATTCCATTTCTAGTTCAAATAAAAATCCGGTAGCGGGGAAATTAAGCGCTTTCGCGACCTGTGGATGGATCTCTCCGATCCAACCGATCGGGTGAGCGCCACGGTAGATTCGCGCCGCGCGTCCCGGACGCAATGCGGATACTGAATCCGCCTCGAATCGAACACTGGGCGCATCGCCGGTCAGCATCAACGTTTCGAGCACATCGGCCTTTACGTCGTAAAAGTCCAAGGGCTCGCTCTGACTGCCCCACTGCTGCGGCCACCGTGTTCCCGTTGCGATGCCGGCCAGGGTCTCGATCTCCTGCAGCGCGCTGCTCTGTGCATTTTTCGACACGTTAAATTTGGTGCCGATCTCGAACAACCGCACTCGCGTTTGCTGCCGACGCAAGTTTTCCCGGCAAGCGTTGATGAGTCCCGGCCACAAAGACACGCGCATCTCGCTCAGATCGGCGGAGATTGGATTCGCAAGCTTGAGGCTCGGGGTATCCGGAAATAGCTGTTGCTGCAACAGAGTATCCACAAAGGCGTAGCTGATGATTTCGCGATAGCCTCGATCGGCCATTGCCGCCAGCAACCGCTCGTTCGGCACCCGACCCTCCGGCGCGGTACCTGGAAGCTGCCGCGCGACCGCGGGAATTTCCGCGATGCTGTCGAAGCCCCGCAGCCGTGCGACTTCCTCGATGAGATCGGCTTCAATTCGAATGTCGAAGCGATGCGGGGGCTTGCGCATGCGCCAGCCCTCCGGTGTGGTTTCGACCCTTTCGCTGATCGCTGCCAAGACCGCGCCCACCTCATCATCGGGGACGGGCGCCCCTAACAATCGCGTTAGTCGAGTACGACGCAGCGGCACCCAACGCTCGTCCGCCGGCACGGTTGTGGCAGCGCGCGTCACTTGAACCGGTCCCGGCAGCCCGCCCGCACAGGCCATCAGCAGCGCCGTCGCCCGCTCGATGGCAATCGCCGGCAACGTGGGATCGACGCCGCGCTCGAAACGTTGCGCAGCGTCCGTGAAGAGTCCTAAGCGGCGCGCGCGTCCCAACACCGCATCCGGTGCGAAATGAGCCGACTCCAACAGCACGTCGGTGGTGGAGTCAGAAATCGCGGTACGTCGCCCGCCCATGATTCCGGCCAGTCCGATCGCGCCGCTGGCATCGGCGATGACTAGAAAGTCGGGATCGAGTTCATATTCCTTGTCGTCCAACAGGGTGAGGCGCTCTTTGGTTTCTGCGGCTCGCACCGAGATGCCGTTCGTCAGCTTGGCCAGATCGTAGGCATGCATGGGTTGTCCCAACTCCGTCATGACGTAGTTGGTGACATCGACAATCACTGAAATGCTGTTGAGACCTACGCGGCGCAAGCGCTCGCGCAGCCATTCGGGAGACTGCGCGTTGGGCCGGACACCGCGAATGACGCGAGACGCGAACACCGGGCAGCCCGGCGAGCCCAGCGCCACCGGAAAGATTGCTTCTTGGCTGGGCGCGACGGGAGGCACCTGATACTCAATGTGCCGCCGCTCGCGAGCGGCGCTGTAGTCGCGAGCGATGCCGAACACGCTCATGCAATCGCCGCGATTCGGCGTCGCGTTCACGTCCAACACTTGGTCATCGAGATCCAACGCATCGCGCACGCTCTGATTCAGCGGCAGCGACTGCGCCAGCTCCATGATGCCGTCGTGCTCATCACCAAGACCCAACTCGCGCGCCGAGCACAGCATGCCATTGGACTCCTGGCCGCGCAGCTTCGCGCGCTGGATGAGCACATCATTCGGCAAATGCGCACCCACCATGGCGACAGCCACCTTCAGGCCGGCGCGCACATTTTTCGCGCCGCAGACGATCTGCAGTCGATTCTTGCCGTCGGTGGTGACCTGGCAAAGCGATAGTTTCTCTGCATCCGGATGGCGGCCGGCTTCCAGTACTTCCCCGACCACCACGCCGGAAAATGGCGGCGCCACCAGCTCAAGCGATTCGACTTCGAGCCCGGCCATGGTGAGCTGGGTGGCCAGCTCATCGGGCGATACGCTGATGGGCGTGAATTCCTTCAGCCAGCGATAGGTGACTTTCATGGCTGTCCCTTAGCTCACGGAAACTGCTTGAGGAACTGCAAGTCGTTTTCGAAGAACAGGCGCAGATCATCGACTCCATAGCGCAACATGGCCAGACGGTCGATCCCCATGCCGAAGGCGTAGCCCTGCCAGCGTTCGCTGTCGATCCCCGCAGCCTCCAGAACATTCGGATGAATCATGCCGCACCCCAATATCTCCAGCCAGCCGGTCTGCTTGCAAACGCGGCATCCCTTGCCGTCGCAGAAAACACACTCGATATCCGCTTCGGCCGAAGGCTCGGTAAAGGGAAAGTACGACGGCCGCAGGCGCATGCCAAGTGGCCGCTCGAAAAACCGCTCGAAGAAGGTGTGCAGCATCGCTTTCAAGTTCGCGAAGCTGACGCTTTCGCCGATCACCATTCCTTCAACTTGGTGAAACATGGGCGTATGCGTCATGTCCGAATCGATGCGATACACGCGGCCCGGCGCAATGATGGCCAGTGGCGGCGGCTGTGAACGCATGGTGCGAATCTGCACCGGCGAGGTGTGCGTGCGCAGCAGCCGGCCGTCGGGGAAATAAAACGTGTCGTGCATGGCGCGCGCCGGATGATTCTTCGGAATATTCAGCGCTTCGAAATTATGGAAGTCATCTTCGACCTCCGGCCCCGACACCACGGTGAAGCCGGCTTGCTCAAAGATGCGTTCAATTCTCAAGCGCGTGCGCGTGACCGGATGCACGCTGCCCATGTCAGGGCCGCGCCCGGGCAGCGTCACATCGATTGCGCCCCGGGCAAGCTCCTTCTCCATGGCTGCCTGCTCCAGACGAATGCGATGCATTTCAAGCGCCGCGTGAATGGCGGCCTTGGCATCATTGATTCGCTGGCCCGCGGCCGGGCGTTCGGAGGCCGATAGCGCCCCCAAACCCTTCAGCTGCTCGGTGAGCAGCCCCTTCTTGCCCAGCAGCCGCACGCGCACCTCGTCCAACGAACTTAAGTCCGTCGACGAGTCCACATCGGCAAGCGCTTGGTTTACAAGCGCCGACAGGGATTCCGCTGCGCCCACGGGCTACGCCGCGAGGCTGCCTTTGGCTTTTTCCGCGATCGCTGTAAAGGCCGGCATGTCGTGCATCGCCAGATCCGCAAGTACCTTGCGGTCGATGGCCAGACCTGCCTTGTTCAAGCCGTCCATGAGCGTGCTGTACGTCATGCCGCAGAGGCGGGATGCCGCGTTGATACGCGTGATCCACAGTGCGCGGTACTCGCGCTTCTTTTCGCGCCGGCCGCGATAGGCATATTGGCCGGCCTTGATGACCGCCTGCTTCGCCGTGCGAAAGACCTTGCGGCGGGCATTGAAATAGCCCTTCGCTTTCTTGAGAATTTTCTTGTGCCGCCGACCTGCGACGACACCGCGTTTAACTCGTGCCATGTTTTATCTCCTGATTCTTTAAGCGTTCGGCAAACATTGCTTGATGCGCTTCACATCAGACTCGCTGACGTGCATCTCGCGGCGCAGCTGGCGCTTACGCTTGCTCGGCTTTTTCGTCAGGATATGACGACGGTGGGACTGACCGCGTTTGAAGCCATTCGCCGTTTTGCGAAAACGCTTCGCCGCAGCCCGTTTAGTTTTCAACTTGGGCATGATCGACTCCTAAATTTATAGCCCTGCTCACAAGCGCACCGGAACCCTAAGATTCCCGCGGTACGCCGCTACAGGCGGGGTGACAGATTTTTAAGGTCTGCCGCTCACTTCTTTTTGGGCCCGAACACCATGATCATCTGCTTGCCTTCCATCAACGGGTTCTGCTCCACCACCGAATACGGTGCGAGGTCTTCAGAAATCCGCGACAACAGACGCCGGCCGATGTCTTGATGCACGAGCTCACGGCCGCGGTAACGCAAGGTCACCTTGGCCTTATCACCCTCGGTCAGGAAGCGGATGATGCTACGCAGTTTGACCTGGTAGTCCGCCTCTTCCGTCCCGGGACGAAACTTTACTTCCTTGACTTGAATCTGCTTCTGCTTACGCTTCGCCGCGTGCGCCTTCTTGTTTTGTTCGAACAAGAATTTGCCGAAATCCATGACTCTAACCACCGGCGGCTCCGCCATCGGCGAGACCTCTACCAGGTCCAGAGTCTGCGAGAGGGCCATCTGCAGCGCTTCCGCGCGTGTCATGACCCCTGCTTGGCTTCCATCGGCTGCGATCACTCGCACCGATGGTGCGGAGATCTCCTCATTGCGCCTTACCCGCTTCGACGTTGCGATACACGATCCTCCAAAACAAGACGGCCGCGGCTCGCGACTTCGTCGCAAAGCAAGGTGGTGAGCTC
>JALYIH010000007.1 GCA_030775865.1 Pseudomonadota bacterium
AATCGTTTCCATGCATAACACCCCGGTGCTCTCCTGTGCTGCCTGAACGACAACACAGGGTACGGGGTGGTCAATTTTGGACGCCGGTTTTGCCCCTTACCTGGTCAGAATTGCACGCCTGTCCACATTGATACCGCTCAACATGGCGTGGACGCGACTCAGGCGTCTGATCCTGTTCTGCGCCTCCATTCGATGGGTGATGTCTTGAAATGCGACCACCGCTCCTGTTATCTCCTTCCGATCGTTACGGATGTATCGTGCACCGAAGCATTTGAATGCCGAGCGCTAACCCGTTGATTGTGTGCGAGGTCCATCACCAACTATTCGTGGTACCAACATTGCGACAATGTGCTACATGTGCTACGCTCGTGCCGATGAGCCGAATCATTAACCAGCGCGAGCTTCGCAATCAGTCCGCTGCCGTCCTTCGCGAAGTAGAGGCAGGCGAGACCATCGTAGTGACGCGCAACGGGACGCCGGTTGCGGAGTTGCGACCTATTCGGCCGCGGCGGTTCGTACTCCGAGCAACGCTTTCTCAGGCAGCGAGCCGCGCACCACGGATTGATGCTGGCCGGTTTCGTGCAGACCTCGATGCGGTGATCGACCAGCGTCTCGATGACTGAACCTACAAGAGGGCTTCTCGACACATCGGTGGTTATCGACCACGACGTGATCGACGCCTCATTGTTGCCCGACGAATCTGCAATTTCCGCTGTTACCCTCGCCGAGCTAACGGCCGGTCCTCACGCCACCCAAGATACCGATGAACGCGCTCGACGCCAGGATCGATTGCAATGGGCGATTTCGACCTGGGACCCTTTGCCTTTCGATGCAGAAGCCGCGCGCGCATACGGCAGAATGTTCGCAGCTGCCCGAGCCGCCGGACAGACGAGTCGCACCCGGCTCGCGGACTTGCTCATAGCTTCTACCGCCGCGGCAAACAGCTTACCCCTCTACACGCGAAATCCTTCCGACTTTGGCGCCCTAAAAACAATCATCAAATTGGTTCACATTTAGAGTTCTTCGTCTGGTCGAGCAGTTCGGGCTTCCTGCCCTCGCTCGACGACGGCGGCCCAGAGGCGCGACTCCGGTCCGCCTTCCGAATCTCTCGCGAAGACGCGCTTCGATCCGTTGCCTCACCACCGCATCCAATGCGATCGTCGATATGGTCTCTGAAGTCTTGAAGATCTTTTGGTGCTTGGAGGGTCTCCGCACGGTTCGCACCCGAAGGTGCTTGTGGGCTACAACGTCGCGGATGGGACCATCAGCGCCATCCCCGATCCGAAACACGTTCCCTACCTGATTAAGTTCCGAGCCAAAAAACGAGCACAAGGAAGTGTGCGCGATTGAGCACGCTTATTGCGAAACCGCACGAGCGTGTGGCATTGAGGTCCCCGAGACACGACACTTTGAACTTGGGCGCGCCCATGCCGCCTTTGGTATCGCAAGATTCGATATTGAATCCGGCATGCGCGTGCCGGTACATACCTTGGCGGGCGCGTTGCATGCTGACTTTGCGTTGCATGCTGACTTTAGAGTGTCCTCCATCGATTACATCAGTTTGCTGCGTGTCACCCCCGCGCTTTTTGGATATCTGCGGTGAGGCTCGTCGGGTCACCCGAGCCCACCTCCTTGAGCTTGCAGCCAAAGGAGGAATCAAGCGGGGCTCGGCGATTGCAAGCCTAGAGCGGATGCTGGAGCAGGTGGGGCAGTTCGGGCCCTGCTTGGCCCGCCAACCGATTCGTCGTACGTCGATTCGACCGATCATAAAGGCTGTTGATGCGAACGTGGTCGCACTACGAAAATGATCTAGCGAGCACCAACACGATTTGGTGACAGAGCCATGTTTTTAGAGTGTGCGGTGCACGAAGGTTGAAGATTGATGCGATCATGCGCGGATGACTGAATTCTCCACTTTGGCGCTGATCGACCCACTACAGCGGGGTCTCAAGGAGGTCAGCTATGCCGAAATGACGCCGGTGCAGGCGTCCAGCTTGCCGGCCATTCTGGCGGGCCGAGACGTTGTCGCCCAGGCGCGCACCGGTAGCGGTAAGACAGCTGCGTTCGCGCTGGGACTGCTGGCGGCTCTCGACGCCGCGTCGGTCAAGCTGCAGGGCTTGGTATTGTGCCCAACGCGTGAATTGGCTGACCAGGTCAGCCGCGAGATTCGCCGGCTCGCAAGGTTCATTCCCAACATAAAAGTGCTGACCCTGTGCGGCGGGGTGCCGCTGCGACCGCACCTCGCCTCGCTGTCCCACGAACCCCATATCGTCGTTGGCACGCCGGGCCGTATTCTCGAGCTGATCCAGAAGGAAGCACTGCCGCTCAAGGCCATAAAGGTGCTGGTGCTGGATGAAGCAGACCGCATGCTCGACATGGGCTTTGCGGACGATCTGCGCAGCATTATCGAGGCCACGCCAACCCAACGTCAGACATTACTGTTCTCCGCAACGATCCCGCAGTCTATTCGGGAAATCAGCCGAGAGCTGCAACGTGATGCCCTCGACATCACGGTACCCGACGGGCGTGACGAGACCACCATCGAGCAGACCTTCTTTGAAGTCGAAGAGCAGCAAAAACCGGCCGCGCTCGAAGCGCTGCTCCTGCAGCACCGCCCGGAATCTGCAGTGGTGTTCTGTAATACTCGACAGGACGTCCGCGCGGTAGCCGAGGCACTCGACGCGCGCGGTATCGCGGTGCTGGCTCTGCATGGGGAACTTGATCAACGCGAACGCGAAGAAATGCTCGTGCGCTTTGCCAATCGCAGTTGCACCGTCCTGGTCGCCTCCGACATCGCGGCGCGCGGGCTTGATATCACCGGCCTACCAATGGTCGTCAATTTCGATATCGCTGCCGACGCTGATACACATCTGCATCGCATCGGCCGCACGGGTCGTGCCGGCCGTCGCGGCGTAGCCTTCAGCCTCTGCCTGCCGCGTGAATCGAATCGCGCCAACCGGATTGAAGATCGTCTCGGTGAGCCGCTGCAGTGGGGCAAGCTACCCTCCCCCTCCGATAGCGCCCCGTTGCTTGCTCCTTTCGTCACGATTGCGGTCGACGCCGGTCGTCAGGACAAACTACGCCCCGGCGATCTGCTCGGAGCGCTCACTGGCGATGCGGGACTTCCAGCCACTGCCGTCGGAAAAATCGACGTATTTCCTACGCGCACCTATGTCGCTATCGCTCGCGAATGGCATGACAAGGCATTGCGGCGCTTACGCGCAGGTAAGATCAAAGGCCGCACCTTTCGGATTCGCGGCATTGGTAGCCAGGAATGACTTTTTCCTCGTTAGGATTATCGGGTGATCTCCTGCGTGCTATCAGCGAGCGAGACTATCCCGCGCCGACTCCGATCCAGCAAGCAGCGATCCCGGCGATCCTCGAGGGCAGGGATGTGTGGGCTTGCGCTCAAACCGGGTCAGGCAAGACAGCTGCCTTCGCTTTGCCACTTCTGCAGCAGACGCTGAGCCGCGATCGCGACACTCCGCTTCGTGTTCGCACCCTGATACTCGTCCCCACACGGGAACTCGCCGCACAGGTCGGAGAATCGATTCGACTCTATGCCTGCTATATGCAGCGGCCGACCAAGACAATCATCGTCTTTGGTGGCATATCCATCAATCCTCAAATGATGGCGTTACGCGGTGGCGCCGACATCGTCGTCGCCACTCCTGGCCGCCTGCTGGACCTGGTGGATCACAACGCGCTGCGGCTCGCGGACGTGACGACACTGGTACTTGACGAAGCTGACCGGCTCCTCGATCTGGGGTTTTCCGATGAACTCGCGCGCATCATCGAACAACTGCCGGGGCGGCGCCAGAACCTGCTGTTCTCCGCGACCTTCCCACCCGCTGTGCACCTACTCGCGGAAGAGTTGCTACATGATCCGATTCGTATCGACGTGCCCTCGACCACCGCCACGCAACCTGCCATCCTGCAGCGGGCCATTCATGTCGAACCGGCGCGTCGCACCCAGCTTCTGCGCCACCTGATTATGGAACAGGGCTGGACCCGGGTGCTGGTCTTCGTCGCCACCAAGTACTCGACCGAACACATCGCGGAGAAACTGCGCCGGGCGGGAATCCAGGCGGCTGCCTTTCACGGCAAACTGAGTCAGGGCGCCAGAACCAAGGCGCTCGCCGATTTTAAGGCCAGTCGGGCCAGGGTTCTCATAGCCACCGATGTCGCCGCGCGTGGCATCGATATTGCGCAATTGCCGGCGGTGGTGAATTACGATCTGCCGCGCTCGACCGTGGACTACACACACCGTATAGGACGAACGGGACGCGCCGGAGAAAGCGGTGTCGCGGTGAGTTTCGTTACTTCCAGCGTCGAGGCTCATTTTCGCTTGATCGAAAAGCGTCACGGTATTCATCTGCTCCGGGAGGTCATCGCCGGGTTCGAACCCCCTGGGCCTGTTGCGAGCGGCACTTCTCTTTTCACGGCGCGCGTGTGAGATTACCGCGGTCACCGGCGAATAACGCAGCAGAGCCCTCCGGACGGAACCCGCTTCCTCGCGCTGCTCCACGAGCATCGCGCCATCCTCTACAAGGTGGCGTTAGGGTATTGCCGCAACCGCGAGGACCGCGTCGACCTAGTCCAGGAGATGGCGATCCAGCTGTGGCGCTTTGAGATGCTGGCCCTATTCACGGTTTGAATGTCGCAAGGTGCGGAATTCGCGACGCGATGGGCTAAGGCGACGGTGGGATAAATTGAGATACCGGTACACAAAATTCGGCCACTTTCTCACCCATCGAAAGCTACGTCGTGCGCGCGTTCGAATGCCACTTCAATACGCGCAGGGCGCGCAGCGTGTTCCAATGGCTTCGCTTGCCGACACCAGGTTCCATGTCGAAAGTGAAGCGACGGGGGTCGACGCGATTGAGCGGCCATAGCCCGTTTTGGTGCCGTCGTTCGTTCACAACTTCAATCGCCTCCGCAACTCGCAGATCAGGTTTGACGCCGGCGCTTCGTAAGTAATCGAGACCTCGCAACACGTCGTAGTGGTAGGACGGTGGAAACGCGAAGCGCGTCCAACTTCGATCCACTACTTCACCCGTGCGTAGCGACCTGAACATTTGGCGCTCCAGAAGATAGCCCTGGGCCCGGACACGGGCCTTGGTCACCGCGGCAGACCGACCGTGCGCTTTTTCGTATTCAAGCAGACCCTCCAAGACGCAGATTGTAGTGTGGAACGACGAGCATTTGCTCTTTGGAGCCTCACAGTTCCACCCACCATCCTGCAACTGCTCTCGGAGCAGCCGACGCAGCAGCCGATTGCTGGGCTCGCCAAAGTAGGCACCGGTCGCGAGAATGCGCCCGTTGATACACGGCTCCGTCTCGCCGTCGAAGTACGGCCTGCCGTCCAGCTGATACCAGGTAACGTGCTTTCGCACACGGTCAATGGCTCTGCGGACTTTTCGCGCCTCCGGATCCGCTCCAAGATCCTTTAGGAGCGTAAGATTATGGACGGTGCTTAGCCATCCCCTATCCTTCCCCGCGCCCCACTGGCCGCGGGGAGACTGACTGTCGAGCAGCCGTGCGCCCCACCCTTCGTTCGCGACGCGCGAGCGCTCGGCGGTCACGACCCCCTCGTCTTCGTCGGTGAGATCACGCATGACCTGCCACCGGATTGCCGGGTCCGAATCCAGCAACCACTTCATCACGTTCATCGGACCGTGCCTCCTCCTAAGTTTGCACGTAGAGCGAGCCCCTGGCACTCATCTCTCATTTCACATTTGCGCGAAGACGCTCACTTGCTGACTTTAAATCTCCCTTCGCCTCTTGCAGCTTACCGGCACGACCCAGGCCAAACGGCGGCATGTTGACGTAACGTTTTCATAGCCGCCCCGCGATATTTGATAAGTCTCGTGCCAGATCCCCACAGATCCATCGATTCCAATGGCTTTATTGAAGGCCTGCCAAGCCGGCAAATGGGCCGCCTCTTTCGATTTGGCGTACGCCATCAAGTGTTCCATCGAACGCCAGTACTGCAGAAGGATGATGGTCCGCGAAAACCACGTTTCAGCGTGCAGGAATCCAAGCTCAGGCTGACGATAAAGCTCTTTCAACATACGCGGCATCGCGCTTGCGACGGGCCACCACTTATGAACGAGCAACGGTTGATTGATTCTCATGCCAATGAGAAAGACAACGAACCCCCCTTCCAGATTCGCGGTTAGACGATCGCGACGAATATTTGTGTATGCCATTTTCTCGACTCCCATAGGTACCCAGCATCAAGTCGCGCGCAGTGCCGTGGTCACGGTCACTCGCGCCGCACGCAACGCGGGGAAAAGTCCGCCGACCAAGCCCATCCCCAACGCCCACACAATGCCAAGCACGAGTAGAGATGGGGTTACGGCGAGTTGAAAACTGTAGCCGAAGGGACTGGCCGATAAGCCATTGAAAAGGACCCATGCTAAAGCACCCCCGAGCAGCGCACCGGGAAACGCCCACAGTATTGACTCGACCAAGATGGAGACAACGATTGCGCCGGACCCGAAGCCGATCGCGCGCAATGTAGCCAGCTCGCGGCGCCGCGAATCAACTATTGCATACAGGGAGTTGACGGCTCCCAGCGTCGCGCCGATGGCCATGATCGTACCGACGAAGTAGCTGACGAAATTCAGGATGGCATTCAGCTCTTTGAATCCCTCCTCCATCACGTCGCTTTCGTGCCGGGCTTCGAGCTGCAAGGCTGGATTGGCTCTGAGGGCGTCGCGAAATGCCCCGTAGTCTGCCGGAGATTGCAGGAGTACGGACACCGAGCCGTAAGTGATGCGACCGAATGTGGACATGATCCCGTCGACGTCGGCGTAGACGACACACTGCTGCGCTTGACCTTGTTCAAAGTGCCCGACGATGGTCCAGTCGCTGCCGTGAATCGGTCGCCGATCACCGATTTCAAAGCCCGTGAACTGGCGAGCGCAGGGATTGCTGGCGACAAGCTCGTGAAGACCCGGCTTGAACATGCGGCCGCCCGTAAAGCGTATCTCCGGTTGGTATTGGGTCACGGTCGAAGTGATGCCCACGAGCGGAAAATAGATTCGGTTACCGGACCCGCGCCTGCGGCCTTCGATGGGAACCATGGACTGGAAGACGACGATGGGTTCACCCTGGGTACCCCTTCGTATGCCTGGCAGCCCAAGGATGGCGGGAACCTGGTCGCGGGATATATTGCCCTGTCCATACCGCGCGCCCGAGGTGATCAAGATGATGTGGTCGGCGCGTACGCCGCCCATCTCCTGGCGGCGTGCCCCGCTGCCCATCGCCAGCATGGAGACCAATACGCCGACGGCGCAGGTGACGCCAATGATGATCGTCAAAACGGGCGCTGTGCGCTGTGTGACTCCCGAGAGGTTCATGAGCAGTATCGAGAGACATTGCCGAATGAAGTTCATACGCGGGTGCTAGCGGCCTGAAAGCGCCGTAGCGATATTCAACCTTGCGGCCAAGACAGCCGGTACCGACGCGCTGATCACGGCTACCAATCCAGCACATGCCATACCCACGATGACGACCACAGGCGGCATCGACAGTCCATGTACGAACTGCGATGCCAGTGGGAAAGCCAACAATGCCAGTGCCAGCCCGCACGCTGCGGCGGCGATGAAGATCGTCATGGCCTCCGCGAGAATGAAAAAAAACACCGCCCGATCGGTAAAGCCAAGTGTCTTGAGAACCGCAAGCTCCGGTGTGCGCTCGCGGGTCGATTGCATGATCATGGTGGCCGTCGCGAACAGCAGGGCCAAGAAAACCACACTCACGATCGCGCGGATCAGGAAGTTCAGATCCCCGATCGCCTGCATCTGGGACTGGGCCAGCTCACGCAATGATTCGGTGCGTGTCTCGTTCGCGGAGTTCGCAAAGCGTCGGTCAATCTCCTCGCCCACCGTCGCCGCGAGTTTCGGATCCGCCACCGCGACATTGAAATGCTTGACGGTGCCCTTTCCAGCTAAACGGGCTTCATCGAAGTAGTCATAGTTGATTAAAAGGACATCGTCCCCACCCCCGACGTCGCTGTCGGTGTAGGTGCCCACAATATCAAACGCCCAGTCGGTCGAACCGTTCATCTGCGCGGTGGTGGACATCAAGGGGATGTGATCACCGACCTTCCAGCCGTATTTTTTCGCCAGCCCTTCCTTGATGATGGTTCCCGTCCGTAGTTTGTGAAATGCGGTGACGTAGTCAGGCGCAATCGTGTAGGTGAAGGCCGAAAGCCAGCCGTCATCGGGACGTATCGCGACGACGCCCAACTTCTGACCGGGATTTTGATAGATGGCCCCGAACAATTCCACGGGGGCGACAACCTTCACACCGGGTACCGACTTGATCCCGTCGAGCAGGCCCAACGGCAAGAAATCGATCAGACTTAGGCTGCCGTGTACGAGAAGCAGATCGGCGCGAGACTCACCGATCACATGTTCAATTCCGGTTTTCAGGCCCTGCAGCACGCCAAACAGTGCGAAGGCCACGGTGACTTGCAGAAAAATGAGATTGGTCCTTCCAGGCTTGCGCCATATGCCGGACCAGATGAGCGGCAGAAATCTCATGCGAGACCCACTTGGGCGATACACCGTAGATTGGGGCAAAGTACGAGAGACATTGTTAAGGGGCCTCGCGCGCCGGTGGCTCATCGTACTATGGCACTTGCCGCGTCGGCACGCGAAACATGGTTCGCGACGCCTTGCCAGACCTTAATGTTATTTCATTGTAGACGATGTATCTATCGGAATAATAAGCTGTTTGAGCTTGGTGGCCTTGATGCAGTCCCAGATGAGATCCAAATTGGTCAAGCGACTCAAATACATTGGAACGCCTCACCCAGCCGCCCGATATTTGATGCGACTTTGACGCGATGTACTTATCACACGAGGCGCGCCCAAACTGTTTACACCATGTCTGGAGACAATCTGCAATCGATCCCGGCCAAGGACATCGAACGCATCGAGATTCTCACGACCCCTCCCGCCCAGTTCAAGGCCGACGGTGCTGCCGGAGTGATTAACATCATCACGCGAAAGAAGCGAACGGCAGGCGCATCCGGTTCGGTCCAAGGCAGCCTTGGCAGCGGTGGCCGCTCAGTCGTTGGGGCGGATGGCAGCTACAGTTCCGGGCCGTTAACGGTTTCCGCCACCGCGGGTTATCGGCAAGACTATAGGCAGCGACTCATCCAGTCAGACGTGAGGGCGCCGGACCCGACGACGTACGTCGGATTTGTCTATTCGTTCGGAACCACGAAAGACAAGCAGCAAAATTTCGAGTACGACCAACCAGGATAACGATCTGCCGCGCGAGTTTTTGCCCAATAGAGCCACGCACCGTTAAAATACCGGCGCCACTACGACCACTCGCCATCCAAGATCTCGCTTCCTCACGATCAGATCCTCGACCGATTTACCACCGTCCGGAAATACGCATTGCTCGGTAAGCTTCATTAGCCCCGGAGCAATCTGCGCTTTTCCCACAAACGAACATTTCAGTTTACCGAAATCGCGGAACCCGTTTGAACGCAGCTCATGTCGAAATGATTGCTCCAAGACCTCCGCGGTTTGTTTGATGGTTTCGGCGTCGTTCGCCAGCGCCGGATTGGTCTCTTGAAGCAGTTGCCTTCCCCCTTCGATGAAATCCAACGCCGCGACAACATCATCTGCGTTCTTTTGGATGTACGCTTGCTCTAGGGCCCGCACCGCATCCTCAGGCGTGCCAAAGTCTCCGGCACTTACGATCGACGCGGCGGTGAGCCCAAGCAGAAGCCACAGAAAATGCGGTAACTCTAGTTGTGCGCGGGCGTGCACAAGACCTCAAAATGCTGGTCGAACTGCGGCGTCTCGAAAGGTTGCACGTGCAGGTACGAGTTCTCGCGGTAGGGGATCATCAGTCACGAATATCACGATGTTCCTGCGTGGTCAAACATAGTGCGGTTCTCTATCGTCCTGGCGTGGCTCCTTCTCCGAGTGCGCACGAAAGATCGGCGCAAAGGCGGGGATCTCGATCCATCGGGTCATCAACTCCGGACTTGGCGTACCGATGAAGCCGCCCACATCGGCACCACTGTAGGCAAAGCCGCTCATGCCAAGATTGAGCAGCATGGGAATCGATAGTTTGAGGTGATTCCACGTTGAGCTGTTGTCTCCGGTCCAGGTGACTGCGTAGCGTTGGCCGCCCGCATAGCTCGCTCTCGTCATGACGAAGGGGCGCTCATTCGGATCGAGTTGGTTTAAACCCTCGAAGGTGGCCCGCGAATTCAACAGCCCGTAGACATTGTGGATTTCAGCATGGCTCGCTGAACGCGGTGCAAAGCCCGGCTCCGCGATCCGGTGCTGCGTGTCGAGCGGCAGCGTTCCAGAGCGTAAATGCCTGGCCGCGACGATCGAGTGGACCCGTCTTGTCGCCCAAACCGAAGATATGTTCCTTCTGCGTGAGTGCCTTGCGCAACATGAAGCCGCTGCCCATCGCCTCGATTGCCTGGGTCGCGGTATCCGCCGAAATCACATGGCCCTGCAAATCCGACACGACGATCCGCAGCGGCGAGCGTTCGATTCGTACAGACAACGCGGCGGTGTGAAACTCGGCGCCAGCAATATCCTGCGAGGCGCTGACGTGGATGGAGCGCCCACGCATCTGCTGCGAAACCGCCCAGGAGGCATCCTCCGGCAAGTCCTCGTCCGCTGCGGCACGCACGCGCGGGATGTCATCGGCCAAGGCCGTGACGCGCATGTGCCAGGGACCGCTGTGAATGTCCACGCCGTCGCTGCGTACGATGCTGCCGGCGGCGACTGCCGTTGCGCCGACCGCGCAGAGCAGAAAGCAGCCGATGAGGATTCTCAACCGACCTTCGAGAACGTCGAGGCAACCGATGTCTATTGCACCCACGCCAACTTCTCCGATGACAACTCCTGTTCTCCGTCCCAGCGATAAGCCACCAGCGGACCCTCTCTTGCCGCGCTGTAGTCAAGACACGCGAATCGCGGCGAAATGACCTTCGGCGTTCCCGTAAACCAGTAATGTCCAAACAAAACAGGGGGACCCACATAGGGGTGCCCCGCCCACTCTGCCGGCATCGGTGCGTCCGGCAACATCTCCATGTCTTCGGCTGGCCCGATCGCAGCCTTGCGGTAAGTGGACAAATCCTCCTCCCACCACCGAACACGCACCTCATGCCGAACCTTGCCTTCCTTGTCCTCGAAGCCGATTCCTGGCGGCAGCGTAACCTCCACGCCTTTGCAGACGACCTCGATCGCCTGGTAAATCGGATGATCTTTTCGGCTGCCCCAAAGGATCATCTCGTCCGTTAGCCTTTGGTTGGATCCCATTGCCTTCTGCAGTAAGTCGATCGAGGGCTGATGCCAGCAGGCATGCACGATTCGCAATCCAGGAAGCTCAGTCCACAAAGGCAACGTCCTGAACCAATCGGTGATTTCCCGCTGTCGGCGTGTCCCTTCCACAACCTCCAAAAAGGCCTGGTGCTGCTCCCGATTGCCGGGCTTGTGATGATCCCGTAGGAATTTGCCCGGATGCTCAGGATCCGGTGTCACCCATGCGATCGCGTTGAACTCATGATTCCCCATCACGCACTGAGCAGCGCCCGCATCCACCATGGCTCGAACCAACTCGATCGTTGCCAGTTGCTTAGGACCGCGATCGATCAAGTCTCCTACGAATATCGCCGTCCGATCCGGATGACGCCAAGCGCCGGACGTCTCGCGATATCCCAAATGCTTGAGCAGTCCAGCAAGCTTGTCGAATTGACCGTGCACATCGCCGATGACGTCAAATTTCACTCGCTCACCCGCCGGCGCCGGCGACGGCGCAGGTCGAATCCAGCAAAATCTCACCGCTGGGACCCGTACCGGTCAGCACGGCGAACCCAGGACCATTCTTGAATTGCATGCCGGCAACGACCAGGGTGTAGTTGCCCATGTGATGCCGCGCATCCGGTTTCAGGCTTGCCAGCAACTCGAACAGATTCGAGCTGTCCAACCCGTCCGCCATGATTCGCAGCACCTCATATGTCGATCCCGAAATCGTTATCGGTGACCACACCTCCGCAATATTGTCGGCCATTGCGCGTAACGCCTTGAAAGTCTCTTGTTGCAAGCATTCTATGTGAATGTGAAATTGATCTTGAGTGCGAGACTGTGCAATTCCCACGGCAAGCCCTACTACAGTTCTCGGCACCTCATGGCCGACAAACGCACGGATGATGTCGCGCGCGTGCCAGGCCTCCGCGAAATAATTAGGCGCGTCCGGATCAAGCAATTCGCTGCTATCAATACCAGCCATCGTTCGCGTCGGAACCAATAGGTAATGTGCTCCGCCGCCGGGGGCAGCGAGGACCGCATATCCAGAGTCCCCATTCCTCGGGTCGGCAAGAAATACGCGCTCGCAAGGCGCGGGATTGTGGTGCTGCTGCCAATTCAAAACGCATTGGCTTTGTACTGTCTGTCGAAGCGCGCTTCTGCCGGCTGGCTGCTGTGGATCGATGGGTGAGTCGGTAGAGGGTTTGGCGCCATGCATTTTCTGAGCGATCGCCGAAGACGCGAAAGCCACTGCGGTGGCCATGGCGATTCCGATGATGAGAAAACTTCGTAATTTCGCGTTCACGTTACTCCCCGCCCAATTGATCTCCAAATCATTTACCACACGCCTTACACCTGGAATCCGCCGGCTGATGCGGATCGCATTCCGCAGATCCCAATCGCGAAGTTCCAGAATTCTCTTCACACAAACCGTATCGTGGGACTCCGGCTTGAATCAAGCCTGAGTGGGCTGCGATCGAGCCCTGTGACCTTCCACCGCTTGCCAGATCAGCAGTATCGGAACTCCCAAGGTAATGTCGCGCGCCCTTTTCAAAAGCGACACGGCAAGTCCGACTTCAGGGCCGACGCCGAACAGGGGAGAAAGAACTGCGTAAGCGGCCTCCTGCGCCCCGAGGGCATGCGGAATGAAAACGGCCGCGCTGCGGGTCGCGCTGACCACGCTTTCGAGCGCCAAGACGGATGTAAGGTCAACCGGCGTGCCGATCAGCCGAAACGCGATCCAGACACCGATTGCGCTGGCGATCCATCCCACAAAATGGATTACCAGGGAAACGCCGACACGCGCACGAGAACGATAGATCGAATTCAGTGCGGCGCTTACCGTTGCGGTTCGCCCCAGAGCGTTGGGCAAAACGCGCGCCGTGAGCTTGTCTATCAGGCCGTGTCCGTGGCGTTGCAAGGCGAGAAACACGCCGGCAGCAGCGACGGCGCAGACCAGACCGATGAACAGACCTCGTATCAGCGAGTGCGCGAATGAGGTTGGCGGCGCGCGCAAATCCAGAATCAAGGCGCCCAATGCGATATAGGCGATCTGCGCCAGCATCTCGGTCGTCACATCAACGATGGTCGAGGCATAAACCAAGGAATTCGAGACGCCGTGCAGGATTGCCGCGCGCGCACCGAGAACGATTCCCCCAATTTGAGAAAAGGGCAGCACATCGCTGGCCGCGTCGCGAACCATGCGGGCCCAAATAAAAACCCGCAGACCCGGTGGGGACGGCTCGGGCAGCAAAACATACCAAGCGGACCCAAGAATGACGAACAGTCCCAGGGCGTAGAGACACAGCAGCCCGAAGCCGCTCCACCCCACTGCCCCGACCGCCGACAAGACCGCCCCAAGGCCCGCATACATAACCAGGTAAATGGCAAGCGCGAGCCCAAGGAGCGCGATGATAAGAACGCGGAGTTTCACGCAGATTCAGTCCCTGTGGAACTACCGATCGAGCTCTAGGATCGTATGAAACGCCGTGCGAATCTGGCGAGCGCAGGGACAAACGTCGGTCTCAACAGACGCCGATCATAAAAACTCATGCGCCGCTTGTTTTCGGCCAGGCAGATATCGATCAACTCACCGACGTTCATATCACTGCCGACCGACTTCGCACCGGTCACGGTGAAGTTGTTGTCCTGCACGCCGTTTCCCATATCTCGGGCAATGCCAATTCGCTCCCAAATGAGAAACAGCCAGACGGCCACTACCTTCAACTCAAAGAAGGGCCGCCGCCAGAAAGGCATCGTTCGACGATACCACGCAGCCCAATTGACGAAGAACAAAATGTGCCGGGCTTCCTCCTGAATGACGGGCTCGAATGTGTCGACTAGAGCCGCCGGAAAGAATCCGGAGCGTTTGGCGGTTTCGAAAAGACCAAAGGCAAAGAAGCTGTCGATGCATTCACTGTAGCCGGTCACCATGAAAGCCCATTCCGGATCCCCCTGCACGACGTACTCCGGTTCGGGCGCAAGGGTAACCCCATAAGCGGCGACGAGATTGGACAGTACGAGTTTGTGGCGACCCTCCTCAAATGCATTCAGTTCAATGGCTTTGCGCAGCAAGGGATCGGCGGTGACGGCGGCATAGGAAGCCACATTGAGCCGCGCCCTACCCTCGGTCTGCACAGCGATGTCCCAGATGGGCAAGCTGACGAGGCGGTCGCGGGTTTCCGCCTCGAGCTTGGGCCAGTCGATGATCGCCGGTTTGTACGGATCAAAAGTATCCAGCAACGTCCGGCAGAAAAGGACCTTATGGGCGTTGCTGCCAAGGTTGATGGGCCCCTGCGGAAAGGACTCCAGCTCGGGAGTTGAATCGGAAACGCGCGCCATGGGCACACTCATCGCTTCAGAGCTCCAGCAAGCGCCGGGTGATCTACCCGCTCAAGCAGCATCGTGTCGGGAGCGCAGGAAATGAAAGAATTCCACGCCCTCACGCAGTCGGCGCTTCATCATTTCCGGACTCTTGATCATCTCGGCGACGATCGAGGCGATCTTGGATGGGCGGAAATAGAATTTCTTGTAGAAATCTTCAACTGAATCGAAGATTTCGGTGTGGCTCAAGTGCGGATAGTTCAGAGGTGCAATCTGCGTGCCTTCCTGCGTCAGAAGATCGACCTCTTCGTTGAACAACCAGCCGTTTTCCTTCGCCTGCTTATAGAGGAATGTGCCGGGATAAGGAGCCGCGAGGGAAATCTGAATGGTGTGCGGATTGATTTCCTTGGCGAAATCCAACGTCTGCTGGATTGTTTCCCGCGTCTCGCCGGGAAGTCCCAAGATGAACGTCCCGTGTATCACAATGCCGAGCTCGTGACAGTCCTTGGTGAAGCGGCGCGCGAAATCGACGCGCATACCCTTCTTGATGTTGATCAGAATTTGTTGGTTGCCGGACTCATAACCGACGAGCAATAGCCGCAGACCATTGTCCTTCATGACTTCAAGCGTCTTGCGCGGGACATTCGCCTTCGCATTGCATGACCAAGTGACGCCAAGTTTCCCCAACTCCCGGGCCAGCGCTTCGACGCGCGGCAGGTTGTCGGTCAAAGTGTCATCGTCGAAAAAAAACTCCTTGACCTGAGGGAATGCCTCTTTCGCCCATTTCATTTCAGCGACGACATTCTCCACCGAGCGCACGCGATAGCGATGTCCGCCGACCGTCTGGGGCCACAGGCAGAACGTGCAGCGCGATTTGCAGCCGCGGCCGGTATAGAACGAAATGTAGGGATGCTTGAGATAGCCGCCGAAGTAGTTCTCGATCTTAAGATCGCGTTTGTAGACCGGCGTTACCCAGGGAAGTGCATCCATGTTCTCCAGGACCGAGCGGTCATCGTTATGCACGATGACGCCCTCTCGGTTCCGGTAAGAAATCCCCTTGATGTCGCTCCAGTCATGGCCATCGGCCACTTCCTTTATGGTGAAGTCGAATTCGTTACGAGCGACGAAATCGACCGCGCGTCCCGCGATGAGGCTCTTTTCGGGCTCGACCGCCACTTTGGCGCCAATGAAACCTATTTTGATGTTCGGATTGATCTCTTTGATCATCTCCGCCGTCTTCGCGTCCGATTTAAAGGACGGGGTGGAGGTGTGCATGACCACCAAATCTCGGTCTTTGAATTCTCCAGCAATGTCCTGGAAGCTCAGGCGGTGTGGGGGCGCATCGATGAGCTTCGAGCCCTCGACGAGGGCGGCTGGCTGGGCGAGCCAAGTCGGGTACCAGAAAGAACGTACCTCGCGCTTCATTTGATAGCGTGCACCGGCGCCGCCGTCATAGCCGTCAAATGAAGGGGCTTGCAGAAACAAAGTTTTCATCGCGCTATATCCTCACAACCGAACCCATAGAGCCATCGCGCCTTAACCTAAACGTGGTGTTCCCGCCACAAGACGTGGCGTTTCCTACAGCGGCGGCCCCAAAACACCAAATTGGTGTCTATATGAGGGGCAGTATAATCGATTGAAGGAATGTCGGGGTTCGCTGGGGGTTGTCACTGGATTGGCAGCGGGTTAGCGAGGTTTTGAACCCCTGCGATGCCCAAAACGCAGGCTCTGTATGTTTGAAATTGATGCTTTCGTCGGCTGCCACGGGTGCGGTTCCCGATCTGCCCCCGGCTGTCTCCATGCCTACTTCGCCACCGCACCGAATCGTGGGACTTGCCTCGGGCTCGACTGATTCCGAATATTCTTCCGCGCCATTCGCGTCATGAGATGACCTCTCGCGCGCGACAGACGGGACATGACCGTGCCAATTGATATCCCTGTCGATTCCGCAATCTCGCGGTAGCTCAGGCCTCGCACGTGGCGCAGTGCCAGAGTTTGGCGGTAGTGCGCCGGCAACGCCGCGAGCGCGCTCGCCAGCTGTCTTTTGTCTTCCCAGTCGATCAGGCATCGCTCGGTCGCACCCGTATCGGGTTCGGGTCTTTGCGCGTGCTCCAAGTTTTCCAATTCTTTCCGAACGACGGCGGCGGGCCGATTTTTGTTGAGCCAGTCATAAGCGGTGCGGCGCACGATCGTCAGCACCCAAGTCCGTGCATCCCCGCCGGCGAAATTGTTGATGCCATGCAGCGCTCGCAGACAGGCGTCCTGGACCACATCCTGCGAGTCGGCGTCATTGCGGGTGAGCCAACGAGCCAGCGCGTGAGCATCCGTGAGATAAGGGAGCACCACGGTGCCAAAGCGCCTTTTGGCGTCCTTCGAATACGTCCGAGACTGAGCGACACTTGGCGCTGTGTCCGGAAGGAACGGATCTGCTTCGGCGGCTCGTAAGTGCAGCGAATCCATGGCGACTCCCGGGAAAGCGAAGAGTTTCGGACGTGCTGGTTGTTTGCTCTGATTCCGTACAAGCCTCAATGGACGGTAGCTCTCTTCTTGCTGACGCGTGGATCCCCGATATAAGTCCACACAATCAGACAGTTACGGCATATTCTCCCCTGCCGAATCTGCTCGCGGCCAATCGTCGACAGCACGGTGCCCAACACATCAACGAGCGTGCCTCCTCTGCCGCAGAGCCTTGATGCCGACCACGGTGTGGCTGCGATAGTGCGAGAATGGGCGTGTCATGCAGCAAGCCAACCACTCGGCAAGACGCTTGAGATTCGGCGTTTTCGAAGCTGATCTTGGTGCGAGGGAACTGACCAAGCTCGGCAAGTTACTGCCGTTGCAAGAGCAACCGTTTCAACTGCTAGCGATGCTGCTGGAGAAACCGGGAGCGCTGGTCACGCGGGAGGAGTTGCGGGCGCGCCTGTGGCCGCAGACAGTCGTTGACTTCGATCATGGCCTGAACAAGGCCATCAGCAAGATCCGCGATGCACTTGGCGATTCGGCTGAAAATCCGCGCTTCATTCAGACCGTTGCCCGCCGCGGCTACCGCTTCTTGGCAGAGGTCACGGAAGTCGGCACCGGGCAAGAGGCAGGAGCACCGCGCGCCATCGCGCGCGACAGCGAAGGCGCAGACGGGCCAGCCGGCGGCGATTCGAGGTCCGCAAAGCCTCGATCGCGGTGGATCATTACCTGGACGATGACGGGAATCGCACTGCTTCTGCTATCGGTGGTGGCGATCTGGATACGCTCGACCTCGAGCTCCGGCCTCCCACCGATTCGTTCGTTGGCGGTGCTGCCGCTGGAAAACCTTTCAGGCGATGCCGCGCAGGATTATTTCGCTGACGGCATGACCGATGAATTGATCACCCATTTGGCGCAGATACGCGACCTGCGCGTCATTTCTCGCTCCTCGGTCATGCCTTATAGGCGCACGCGCAAGCCGCTGGCCGACATTGCCCACGAACTCGATGTTCAAGCCGTCGTTGAAGGCGGCATCTTGCGTTCCGGCGACCGCGTCCGCATCACTGCACAGCTGATTCGAGTCCCGACGGACGGGCACATTTGGGCGCACAGTTATGAGGGCGACGTTCGCGACGCGCTCGTGCTGCAAAATCAGGTAGCCCGAGCCATTGCCGATCAGATTCGAGTGACCGTCAGCAGTGAAGGCCGCGCGCAAGCTCCAAGGACGGTGAACGCGGAAGCTTATGACAGCTACCTCAAGGGGAGGTACTACTGGAACAAGCGGACCGGCGAGGGATTGAAGGAAGCCATCGACTACTTCAAACGTTCGATCAGCATTGATCCGAGCAACGCCGAGGCCTATTCGGGTTTGGCGGATGCCTATGCGCTGGCAGGTGATTGGGAATACGGAATCTTGCCGCCTGCGGAAGCCTTCCCGCTGGCCAAGGCTGCGGCGAACGAGGCACTGGCGCTCAACGACCGTCTCGGTGAGGCTCACACGTCTCTTGCCTTCGTGCTTGATCTCTATTACTGGGATTGGTCCGCTGCGGAGAAGCAATACCAGCTGGCGATCAATCTGAACCCCGGCTATGCGGTTGCGCATCATTGGTACGCCTGGCACTTGCTCGTGTTGGGGAAAAACGCCGAGGGCATGTTCGAATTGAGGAAGGCGGAGCGCCTGGATCCTTTGTCTCTCATCATCCGCTCGGACGTGGCAGACGCATTGTCCGCCTTGCATCTGTTTGACGAATCCGTACTACAGAGCCGCAAAACACTGGCGCTCGACCCAAACTTTGCCGTGGGTCACTTTCAATTGGCTGAAGCCCTGGTGCAGCAGCACCAGTACGAGGCGGCCATTACCGAGTTTCAACAAGCGATTGAACTATCCGGACATCTGGCCGCTTTCGACGCCAATCTGGCTCATGTCTATGCGGTCTCAGGACAAAGATCGGAGGCGCTCAAAATAGCCAAGAGGATGGAGACCGGAGCCAATCTGAATCCATCGGCCGATGCCAGCATCGCATTGATTTATGTCGGCCTGGGGGATTTAGACCAAGCGATGGCTTGGCTCAACAAGGCCTACGACGCTCGATTCAACCCGTCGATCCTGCTTCGCCCCGCTTTCGATCCGCTGCGGTCGGACACGAGGTTCCGAGATTTGCGGCATCGCATCGGCCTACCCGATTGAGGTCGCCCCTACCCTTGGCGCCATGCCGCATTTGCCGGCAAAGCGATTGCCGGGAATAAATCCGCGCGAGCCCACGTCTTATCTCCCAGTACTTGAGTGGGAGAATGACATGTCGGAAGATCTTCTATTGAAGTCCATTGCCTGCGGCGATCAGCGCGCGTTCGAAGAGCTTTATCGGTGCTATTACCGGCGACTGAAGCGGTATTTGGCCAAGCGCATTCCCCCGTCTCATAGCGCCGATGAGATCATCGACGATACGCTGCTGATCGTATGGCAGCATGCCAGTGAGTTTCACCGCCGCTCGCAAGTATCGACGTGGATCTTCGGGATCGCCTACCATGTCGCGCTCAAGTCGCTGCGCAAAAATAAGCGCTGGCGGCGCATGACAACCACCGATGGGCGGCCTGATCCGGTGTTTGACCCCATTCGGGATGATGAGCAGCGCGAATGGCTCTCCAAAGGTTTGCGCCGTTTGCCGCACAACCAACGCCTGAGCATATTTTTGACGTACCAGTTGGGGCACTCCGTGGAGCAGGTCGCCGCCATGACCAAATGCGCGGTGGGTACCGTGAAGGCGCGTATGTTCCATGCACGCGGGAATTTGCGCGATCATTTGACCGCGCTCCAATGACGAGGTCGCCAGTTTCGCCAAGCTCATCTATGCTGTGCGCAACAGTGGATCGGGGGAAAGCGAAGCCATGGGTGATGAACTCGAGATTCTCGTTTCTACGGCCCGTCTTGAAGACCCCGGCGCCATGGCGTCCTTCCTGGCATCAATTCCCGACAGTGCGGCGCTTGCCGCCCTTCTTCGCAGCGAACAACCACTCAATACCCGCGCATACGACGATGAGAACCAGACAGCACGCTTCGTGATCAGCGACGGAACCACCGCAACCTGCAGCGCCGTGTTCGACATCACCATCGATCAAGCGGAGATGATCACGATCGAATGCGAAAAGTCGGACTCCTGGAGCGGCGCGGCGTTTCGCGACGCCGCGGCTCGCGCGCTTAGGCCGTAGCACGCCGCAGCATCGCCCTTAAGGGGCGTGGTTGACCTTTCGCACAGAGCGGTCGCATAGTAGATGGGTCAGGTACGACAATCACCAATATCGAGACCAAGCAGGAAATCCTGAATGTTGGATTCCGCCGAACCGAGGGACAACTTTCTACTGGCGGCGCTGCCAGATCCCGAGTGGGAGCGATGGCAACCGCTGCTTGAGAAGGTTGAGATGCCGTTAGGCCAGGTTTTGTACGAGCCAGGTACCACGCTAGCCCACGTCTACTTTCCAACCACCTCCATCGTCTCGCTGCTTTACGTTATGGAAAACGGAGCTTCGGCCGAGATTGCTGTGGTCGGCAACGAGGGGCTCGTGGGGATCTCCCTATTTATGGGGGGCGAATCGACTCCGAGCCGCGCAGTGGTACAAAGTGCCGGGCACGGTTTACGATTAAAAGCACAGCTGATGAAAAATGAGTTCAATCGCGCCGGTCCCGTGCTGCATCTGTTGTTACGCTACACGCAGGCACTAATAACGCAAATGGCACAAACGGCGGCATGCAACCGCCACCACACGCTCGACCAGCAATTGTGCCGATGGCTGTTGCTAAGTTTGGATCGTTTGCGGGCTAATGAGCTCACGATGACACAGGAATTGATCGCCAACATGCTGGGGGTGCGCCGTGAGGGCGTCACGGAAGCCGCGCTCAAGTTGCAGCAGGCCGGATTGATCAGTTACGCGCGCGGCCGCATTACGGTGCTCGACCGCCCCGGGTTAGAGAAGCGCACTTGCGAATGTTATGCAGTCGTCAAACGCGAGTACGAGCGTTTGCTGCCAGAAAAGTTGGCGACATAGAGCGGCGATGGCTCTCGGGCGGTAGCGCATTAGACGGCATTGGGGTACGGGCGGCTTCGGCCGAACGCAGATGAGTTCGGATCAACACGATTGATACTGCCGCGTGCCCACCGCCATACCACGCTGCAGCAGCTGAGTGCACTGCCGCCCGGCCAATGGCTGACTGAAATAGTAGCCTTGACCAAATGGGCAATCACGGTCTTGCAGGAATGCGAGCTGTTCCGGGGTCTCCACCCCTTCTGCGACGACCCGCATATTCAGATTGTTTCCCATACTGATCACCGCGCCGACAATACTGGCATCGTCAGGATTTGTGGTGACGCTTCGCACAAAAGACCGATATATCTTTAGCGTGTCTATCGGAAATCGCTTCAAATGGCTTAGGCTTTAAAAACCTGTGCCAAGTCATCGAGGGCCAGATG
>JALYIH010000008.1 GCA_030775865.1 Pseudomonadota bacterium
CGGCCAGAAACTCTCTTCCCTCCATGCGCGCGAGGTGCAAGAGCAGCTGACCTGGGGTCAACTGCTCTTGCATTTGGATCGAAGGATAGAACGCTGAATCGATAGGGATCATTTCCCTGAAGAAAGCGGATGCGAGCTGAAGTTTAATTTAAATCGCTGTTCGCGGAAATCGTGATTGCAAGTCGCTCCCCGCCCTATTGTCGGAGTTATCTGTCGCAAACGTGCGGACCGACTGCCATACGGCAGCCGGTCAACTAGTGATAGAAACAAAACTGCTTTTTTGCAGGATTTATGCCAAGAACCGCGAAGGGTTTTGCCATCGTCATCGGGGCATCGTCCGGTTCTGCGCAGTGAACCGTTACTAAATACCGGCGGGAGTTGATATATGGATGAGTCTAATAAAACCGTGTCTCGGCGCCACGCGGTGGGGCTGGTCGGAACGGGAATTACTTCAGCTGCCGTAGGCACTGCAACTGCACAGCAAGCAACCGGCGCCGGCAGCATACCCGCGGCGCCTACCAGGCCCGGTTTGGACGCCGCTGCAAATCAGCGGCGGCGCATCGGTCTTGAAATACACGCACTTCGGCAATACCACGGTATTCGGGCGCCCCGGACAACCCGCCGAGCTCGCCTCGATTTACGTCCAGCTTGCCGCGGCCGATGCAAGTTTCACAACAGGCAACATTTACGGAGCGGGTGGGGGACAGGGTCAGCCCTAGGGTGACGCAACAATTTCCGAGTGGCACTGAGCTGTCGAATTGTTTCGGATTACCATGACGCGCTAAAACAAAACACCCAGCCGGTAACTATCTTTGAATAGTCTGCAACGCATCCAATTGAAAAGAACCAAAGGTTGGCGCATGCCTGCCAATACAGCAAAAGTCGATAGAACAACTCGCTGGGGCAATCATCCCGCCGCGCGCGCTGGTGTCACGGGAGTCAATGCCGTCCGACTGTTTGCTCAATGGGTTGCAAATGATGCTCCTGAAGAGTGGAAATGCGCGGCGATCCTCGCACTTCGGCGAAAGAATCTCGCCTGCTGGTGCAAGGTGGGCGCGCCCTGTCACGGCGACTATCTTTTATCTTGGATTGATGCGGTGACTCCACGGTTTCCTGTTCAATTGAATAGAAGCTGACCGAGCACTTGTTAATGACCGTGCGTTGCGAATACTTGCGGCGATAGGATTTTCAGATTGCTTCCCGATGCCCATTAGGTACATCAGCAGCGTCGAATCACTGTCGCCATCTCATGCATGGAGAGAATATGAATACGCCCATTAGCCCGCCGCCCATAAACGCTGAAGTGGATTTTGTTACGGGTGAAATGCGCAGTGCGGAGGGTGCATCACCCGAGTACCGCACGAATGGCGGCGTTGATGGCGCCTCCGCCGAGGAGCAGCCACGCAAATAGCATTGCCGCCAGTGCCAAGGGCTTGATGCCTGCTGCCCGGATCGCGGAGACATGTGTGGTGAGGCCGAGCGCCGCCATGGCCATCGCCAATATCACGGTGTCGAACGTCGTGCCCGCAGCGACCACGGTCTTGGGCAGCACACCCAGAGAGTTGAATGCCGCAACGCCGATGAAGCCGACTGCGAACCAGGGTATGACCAGGCGGCCCGGTTGGGGCGCATCGTTTGGTTCTCGAGCAGTGCGAGCTGCCGTGCGAGCGGCGGCACGCGCCAAAATCGTCGACAGAATGGCAAGAAAGGGCGCCAACATCATCACCCGCACCATTTTGGTGATCACGGCGGTATTCGCGGCGCCCTCGCTGATGGACCTGCCCGCCGCGACCACTTGCGCGACTTCATGAATCGTGGAGCCGGCAAAAATCCCGTAGGAGGCCGGCGATATCGCCAGCCCGTGATGGCGGTTGAGGCCATGATAAAGCGCGGGGTAGAGGAAAATCGCGATGGTGCCGAACACCACCACGGTCGACACTGCGACAGTGACCTGTTCGGCGCGGGCGCGCACCACCGGCCCGGTGGCCATCACGGCCGCGGCTCCGCAGATGGCGCTGCCGGCGCCAATGAGAAGCGCCGTCTCGCGCTCCAAGCGGAACAGCCGCGTGCCCATCCACCATGACAATATGAACGTGCTGCTCAAGACCACGGAATCGATCGCCACGCCGGCGATGCCGACATGCGCAATGTCCTGAAAAGTCAATCGAAGGCCATAAAGAATGATGCCCAGGCGCAGCAAGGTCTGTTTTGAAAAGGCCACGCCGGCGGCACTGCGGCGCGCCACGCGCGGGTACAGCGTGTTGCCGGCCAGCATGCCGAGCACGATGGCCACGGTGAGCGCACTGATTCCCGTGGAGGCGAACCAGCCGAGCGTGCCGAGCGCGATCGCAAAGGCGGCCAAGGCAGCGACCAGCGCCAAGCCGGGAAACTGAGCGGCGGCCTTCTGCCAGCGATGGGGCGGGGGTATCGAGGCGCAACTGGATGGTGCCATCGATCGCAGTGTGGCGGCGGATCGATCATGCGTAAAACAGATTAGTTATCTATAATCTATCGACTGGATAGGTTAATCGAGCACACCTTGCGGCTGACCCTGCGGCAACTTCAGATCTTTCAAGCCGTTGCGCTCAGCGGTAGCACCACGGCCGCGGCCGACAGCGTGGCATTGTCGCAATCAGCGACCAGCGCGGCCCTGAAGGAATTGGAGCGCATTCTGCAGGCTGCGCTTTTTGACCGTGTGGGCAAGCGTCTCCTGTTGAACGACACGGGCAGAGCCCTATTGCCGGCAGCGCAGGCGGTCCTCGACGGCGCGCATTGCATCGTCGCGGCCCGTGCCTTTGAGGATCAAGCCTTGCCCATGGATCTGCGTCTTTTTGCGAGCACGACCATCGGCAACTACATTTTACCGCGAATGCTCACGGGCTTTACCAGGCACTTCCCGGTCGCGCGCCTGCAATTGAGCATCGGCAATACCCAGGACGTCGTTTGCGCGGTGCAGGAGTACGGCGCGGATCTCGGATTGATCGAGGGCCCGTGTCACGCCTCCGGAATGAGCGTCATTCCCGTCTGGGAGGACGAATTGGTCATCGTCGCGGCGCCTAAGCATCCGCTGGCGCAAATGGCCAAGTGTAGAAAACTCAGCGCCGAGCGCTTGAGCGAGGCGCAATGGCTGCTGCGTGAGCCGGGCTCGGGCACCCGTGAGGCCGTGGAGCACGCGCTCCTGCCGCATCTTGCGCATATTCGGTCCAACATGACGCTGGGCAGCTCGGAGGCCATCAAGTACGCGGCGGCGGCGGGACTTGGCCTCAGCTGCCTATCGCGCTATGTGGTGCGCGACTTGGTGGCGGCAAAGCGGCTGACGGTGCTGGCCACTTGCTTGCCGCGCTTAACGCGCCGCCTTGCGCTCATCTATCCGGAAACGAAAGTGCTTTCCAACGCTTTGCGCCGATTCGTGGCCTACTGCGAGCGCTATGACGAGACGAAACCCGCTTGAAGCGCCGCTTGCGAAACTCCTGGAGTCAGCGCCTACCAGCTGCCCTGGAGCGAAAAGTACGTACCGCGTTGGCCTGGCTTGCCGGCGATGTCGCCAAGATCCGTATAGGCGACAGTCAAGGAAAAATACTACACCGGCGATCCGATGCGTGAGGTACACGCCGGTCACCACATCGGCGAAACGGAGTTTCATGGCATGGTGCAGATCCTGCGCGTATCGATGCGGCAGCACCGCGTCGCGCTACGCGAGCGCAACGAGCTGCTGGCGCTCCTGGCTCCGATGGAACGGGATGTGGTCGAACCGCCGGCGCCCACTCAGAAGACCAGGAACTGAGGTGCGCACGGTGCGCAAACTATTCACCATCGTGTGTGCGCTCTGCGCCGCCGGAGCCGGCGCCGCCGAGTTGCAGGTACGGGTCGAGAACGCCTCCGGAGTGCCCCTGGCCAATGCCGTGGTATACGCGGTGCCGCTGACGCCCGCCGGAGCCGCAACCTTGAAGGCGCTGGCGCCCGGGGACTATCGTTTGTATGCGTGGCACGAACCCATGATGGACCCGGCACCCGGTGAATCCCTGCATGTGGATTCGGCGCCGCTGCCGCTGCGCAGAATGCCGCAGGCGCGCACTGAGGAATAAATTCTGCTAAGGACGGCGGCCTATGCTACTTTTTGCGACTTGCGGTGTTCTAGGGTAAAGCTTCCCAAGGAGTTCTCTATGGCGCTGGCAGACGAACTTGGCAAACTGGCGGAACTGCGTGCAAGCGGTGGATTGACCGACGAGGAGTTCACGCGCGCGAAACAGCGCTTGCTCGGCGCCGAGCAAGCGCGCCCCGACGATCCGGTGGCCGCCGCCCTGAATACCTTTCGACGCAGCCGCACAGACCGTTGGTTCGGCGGCGTGTGCGGCGGAATCGGGCGATCGACCGGAATAGAGGCGTGGATCTGGCGGCTGCTGTTCGCCGCACTGTTCATCTGCGCGGGAGTCGGTCTACTGGTATACGTACTGCTGTGGATTTTTGTGCCAAGCGAGTAATCGCGCCAGGAAGTGCCCGCTCAGATCAAAACCGATGGCACAATGAGCGTTCCGGGCGGCAGCCCCGTCAAGGCACGCGATGAACAGGATCACGCCTCGAGATTTTAGAAACGCCTTCGTGGCGGTCTTGCAATCAGAGCACGACAGCTATCGGACCGCCGTGGGCTTCGAGACCAAGTCCTATAACTTCTTCATCCGCACCACCGCTTCTCACCAGTCGACCGCATGGACGACCCGAATCGCCCCCTTGTTTTCACGGAAGTCCATACCCGAGTTTTTACCTTGGATACTTGGGTGGTGCGCTCTCCGCCAAATCTTGGGTTGACCTCAGCTGAACCCGCTAGAACGCTAGAACGGCGGCCGCATGGCCCATTTGCCGCCGTCCTTGTAAAAAACGGCACTCGGAATGTTGTTATACATCGATGCGCCAAGATTTGATGAAGCCACTTGCACGCTGAAAAAGCAGTTGATGCCCCGCGGCGTCGGCGCATCGCAACCTTGCTTCTTGAAAAACTTAATGGTGATCGGGGCGGCATTGGCCGTGCCGTCCGGATGATTCATTTCATTCAGCATGGCTTCCTTCATCTGCGATTCGCTCGGTTCCTCAGCGGATGCCGAGCAGCCGACCAAGATTAGCGTGGCGGCGGCCACAGTGACGATCACGGAATGCGAGTTGGTTTTCATGTTACTGCCTTGCTGTTATGGGGCGAGTTGTAGGGTCTTGCTGACGTCAGCAAGGATTGCCGATGCGACAGGTTCAGTCAGTCCGCCGGCGAGCGTCGTCGGTACGCCGCGGGCCTCGACATCCACCCGCCACGAGATAGGCCCTAGAACCTTGATGGCCCAATTCATGCCGGCGACGGCGTTGTTCTGGCCCGAGTTGCTGACCGTGCTCGGCACCACGATGATGCCGGACGCAGCGTCAAGAACATGATTTCGCATGATGACCCGGTGGATGGATTCCTTGGGAATCAGAGCGCCGGATTTTTCCACGCCATTCTTGTTGACTCGAAAGACGGCGGGCGCTCGGTGCAACGTGGCCTGCTTCGAATGCATGAGCAGATACATGGCGCCGTAGACAAAGCCGGCGCAAAGGATGCCCCAAATGAATCCCGCAGCGAATCCGATCAGGATCAGAAAAAAACCGGGAATGGCGATGACCACGATCGGGTAGGGCACTTTGCCTGGGATGGTGGAAAATTCGGTCGAATCCCCTAGATTATTCGTATTGTATTCGCTCATCGATGGCTCCCTGCGGCGGAAATTAGACTTTGGCTTAAGGTATAGACGCAGCTCGCGCGAAAACGTCAGGAGCTAATTGGCCGGAAGCGCGATCCCTGACAAATCCGGTTCGCCAGCCTCTATGTCCTAACGCGGCTGCGGACCGGGCTCGCCAAGACCTGGTCGAGACGGCTGATCCAAAAAGGCCTAGCTTTTGACTTAGTGCTTGTTCAAGACTCTTCTTGCTACGCCCCCGGGGGGTTACTCTATGCGCGTCGACCCGGCCGCAATAAGAACAGGGGCATCGAGCCGTTGGATAGGACGTTGTTTATGCGCGCCTGCCGCGAGGGGGGCACTGCAATCGAGCGAGCGCTGCGCGAGCTGGATCGAGCGTTTTTTGCCGTTCTGTACCGCGATGCCCTGCGAACGCTGCGCGATGCTGACGCAACTCGCGACCTGGTGCAGGATACCTTCATTACGGTTTGGAGGCGCTGCGCTACGTTCCGCGGCGATTCGGACCTGCTGCGCTGGATCAAGGTGATCTTGCGTCATGGTGCCATCAAGCGGCTGCGCCAATCGGTGCGCGAGGTCGCGATGGAAGACGGTGAGGGTTTGACCGAGGAGGCGAGCCGTCGGATCTATGAACTGTCCGTGGCACTGAATCCCACTCCCGAAGAGCTGGCCGCGCGACGTGAGCGCCAGGCGCAATTTCGCGAGGGGTGGCAGCGATTCCAACTGGAAGATCCATTGCATGCGGGCGTCATGACCTGGATCGTCGAGGATGGACTATCGAATGACGACATCGCCGAATTGCTTGACCGAACTCCCGGGGCTACGCGTGAATTCATTTCCCAATGCCGTAAACGAGCCCGGCTGTATCTGGCCTCTTGGTATGCGCTGGCCAGGGAATCGGGGGATGCTGGATGATTGGCGAACCCGATGACGTTTGGTTGGAAGCACTGGCGGGCCGCGTTGCACTCGCGCAGGTGTCCGAGCAATCGCGTGCCCTTGCATTGGAAGCGACTGCACTACGCGAATTCATCCGCGAGCAGGAGTCTGTGAGCTCTCTCGACGTCCCGGGAGTTTCTGCTGCTCGCGAAGAAGAATTGATTGCTCGGGCGCGGCGGGACGGATTGCTGGTTTCGTACTCAACTGATGCGCGCACCCGACCCGGCTTACGGCGGCTCAGTCTCTCGGCCGCGGCGGTGCTGGTTGTGGCGGTCGGTATTGGCGTGTGGCGTGCCTCACTGCCTCCGCCGGAAGTGGTACGCGGCGTCGATCATGGAACGGTTCATATGGAGGCGCGAGATCCGGCGACGCTCAAACGCCAGCTGACCGACGAGCTCGAGGCGGCGGGTGTCAAAGTGTCCGGCTATGAGAGGCTGGGTCGCGTTGGCATCGATGCGGATCTGCCGCAGCCGCTGCCGCAGGAAGTCGCAAAAATCCTCGAGCGACACCACATACCAATTCCATCCGACGGGGCCCTGATGGTCGAGATCGCCTCCGAACCTCGATGAGCTGGCTGAAAGCGAACGCTTGGCTGCTCGCTGCCGCGCTGATACTTCCGCCGGCAGCTGATGCCGCCGATTTTACGCTGCCGCCTTCGTGCGCCAGCGTTCAGCAGTCGCCGGACTCGACAACGTCCGTGCGCAAATTACGGCGGCGAGTCGAAACGCTAAACGAAACTGATCCGAGCGCCGCGTTTGCGATTCTCTGCACGACGATTCCCCGCGTAGCTGCGCAATACGGGGACCAATCGTCGGAATTTGCGTGGTGGTTCGCGTCCATGGTCACTCCGTTAATCGCATTCATGGACAAGTACGACGAGGCGTTGCCGGTGCTGCACCATGCTCAGCCTTTGTTGGAGCGCGACTATGGACGTTATGGCGAGCCATTGGGCGATATTCACGTCGCCTATGCCTGGATTTATTTTCGACAGGGGAAGCTGGCCGAGGCCGGCGCCGCGTGGTCCGAAGCGCTGAAAGTACGCGAGCATTCGCCCGGCAAGAAAAAAATCGAACTGCAAAAGGTGCTGGTGGGCCTCGCCCAAGTGGAACTCTCGCAACGTCAATTTGCGCTCGCCGAATCCCATCTGAAACGGGCTCACGGTATTGCAATCGAAAATCACGACACCGTGAGCGAAGCCGGGGCCGCGATTGAGAACGCTCTGACGAATGCCGCCTTCCGCGAGGAGCACTTCGAAGACGCCCGAAAGCATGCGGAAGAAGGGCTGCGAATCGAGAATCAACTTCAGGGCGGCGCGCCTCAGCTAGTCCCCGCGTATGCGTTGCTCGGACGCATACTCGAACGGTTGGACGAATACGAGCAGGCGGAAGCCGCTCTGCGTCACGCTGTGGATCTTGCGCAAGGCTTGCAAGGTCCGTTGCAGCGGCATCAATTCTCGGCGTTGTATCAGCTCGCCGCGCTGCTCGAAGCCCGCGGCCACCCCGCAGAAGCGAGCGAACAGGCGCAGCTCGCGCTCAAGATCGGTGAAAGCAGGTTGGGATCGACTGCCCCGAGGCTGGTGTCGGTTTTGGTAGTCTTGGGCAGTGCCCAGCATCAGCTGGGACAGCTGCCCGAGGCGCTACGGCAATTCGAACGGGCCGGCTCCCTCATCACAGCCAATCGCAATGACATTGAGCGCACATGGCTGGTGGACTATTACCGTGATTTAGGTGCGTTGCAGATGAGCTTGGGCGATGCCGATGCTGCCGAACGGTCATTGGCCGCTGGTATCGAGACAGCGGGCGAGGACGCCACCTTGGCACTCGAGCGCGCATCTCTGCTACTGGAACATTCTCGGGCGGCGGGTCAAATCGGCTCGCGAGATCCTGCAGAATTGCTCAAGGCAGCCGAACTGCTGCGCTCTAAGCTCCCCGAATCTCACCCGGCCATTCTCCGAGTACTGAACGAACTCTGTGAGATTGAACTTGCAACGCCGGCCGTCACACCCAGTTGCGACGAAGCCGCGGGGCGTGTCGATCGAGCGCCGGATTCGGCTCCCGAATTGCGAGCGGCCATCTACAAAAATCAAAGCCGGCTTGCCGCCGCACGCGGTGACGAGGAGAGGGCACGTCACTTCGCCATTCGCGCCGTCGCGGCGGCCGAAACGGCGGCTACGCCGGAACCTCTATGGCAGGCGTATTTTCGACTTGCGACTGTCTTACGTCAGGACGGCAAGAGCACGCTGGCTGTGTTCCTCGGTAAACAGGCACTGGCACAGATCGAGACAGAGCGCAGCCATTTCGTGGGCCAGGACCGGCGTTTCGATGCCGGCTTTTTGCGCGACAAGCTCGCTGCATATCGCGATGTCGCGGATTGGCTGCTGGAGTTGGGCCGGATCGACGAAGGCATCGCTGTGTTGCAACTCATGAAAAGTGAGGAATTGACCGACTTTGGCGTGCGCGCAGCGACCTTGGCTCCGGACCCAGCGGCGCTATTCACCGACGTCGAGAGTTCGCTGAACAATCGCTACTCGCCGGCAGTGCCGGCGCGTGAGTTGGTAATGTCAGAGCTGTCGCGGCTCAGTGCTTTGGAGGAAAGCAGTAAAATCAGCCCGGCCGAGCGTGAACGGCTGCGGGCACTCTCTGCCGATCACGGGGAAGCTGAAGCGGTGCGTGCGGATCGCATCGACCAGTTCTTACGTGGCAGCGCTGACGATGCACATACGAATGTCGCATTCGAACGCTCAATATCCGCACCGTCCTTGGCGCTTACCGCGAGAAGTTTCGGACCGGATACTGCCTTCGCGGTTTACTTGCTCACAGAAAGACACCTGCGCATTCTTGTGAGTGCGCGTGAGGCCCAAGCCGAGTTCGCTATTCCAGTCGATGATGCGCAGCTTAGACGCGACATCGGTTATTTCTTGAATGAGATTTCCCAGAGACATGACGCGAGCGTGCTTTCCGCCGAGCTCTATAATGCGATTCTAAGGCCCGTGGACGAATTCGCCGCGCGGCATCATGTTCACCGGCTGGCGTTGTGGCTCGATGGCCCATTGCGCTACGTGCCAATCGCGGCATTGCAGGACGGTCATCGTTACCTGCTCGACAAATACATCATTCAAATCTATTCCCCTGCGCTCGGTACAGAGCCTACTCGTTCAGCGACCGTACAAGTGCGGGGGCTCGGCGTCACCCAGGCCATCGGCGGTTTTGCGGCGCTGCCGGCCGTCGCCGACGAGCTGTGCTACGTCATCCGCGGACCCATTGAAGGGCTGAATTCCGCAAGCGATGCGTGCGCCACCCCGTCCAGCGGAAACGGCGCTCTGCAAGGCAAGGGATTTGCCGATGCCGCTTTCACCGCGCAGCGGCTGAGGGAAATCCTCGCCGGACCGCGGGACTTCTCGGTGCTGCACGTGGGCACGCATTTTCGTCTGCGGCCAGGGAACGCGCTGCGGTCGTTTCTGTTGCTAGGTGATGGGTCCGTAATGACCCTAGATGCACTCAGCGCCTTGGACTTTCATGCCATCGACTTGGTGACTTTGTCTGCCTGCGAAACCGGGACCGGAGGCGCTCATACGGATGATGGGCGCGAAATTGAAGGACTGAGCACGCTTGTGCAACGCCGTGGCGCGGGCCGCGTGATCGCCAGCTTATGGCAGGTGGAGGATTCCAGCACGGCGCAATTGATGCGCAAGCTGTACTCCGAATTCGCTGCGACGCATGGCGACGCCGCGCTCGGGTTGCAAAGAGCGCAGCGCGCGTTGCGCGTTGTTTACGCCAATCCCTACTACTGGGCTGGTTTTTCCGTTGCGGGAAGCCATCCGTAGTTTTGTAGCGGAAGGTACCGTTGAACAGTTTACTTCGGCAGGGCAATTGGCTCTTTTGCCAATCTCGTCGTACCTCGTGGTCGCGTTGCTCCTACAATTTCGGCACGGCAGCTTGTTCCGCCCGAGTAAATGTGGGCTGTCGAATAAGCGAAACACTCACAACAAAGTCCATTCGGGACGAACCGGCGCGACGATGCGGGATGCTTGCGTGACCGGCGAGTGCCCGAATCGGCTCGAAATTGCCAGCACGAATAGGGTCAGAAGTTCTGCGAGTGTTAACTGGCCTCCGCCGCCGAATCGGCGGCTTGGGATAGGCCTGAGCTTTTCTCAGTTCTAACTGCGCGATTTTTCCGGGAAGTGTCGGTGCTTGCCGCCGTCCGGGATATTCAGCCTCGTGGGGTTTCATCAACTTGGGCCATCGAGCCATTCGCCATACCGACTCAAGGCGAAAATGTCGAGCGCAACGGGTCAAATTATTTTTAAAAGTCGTCAAACGATCTTCATATAATCGTGCGCTTCTTCGATCCAGGTATGCCACATGCTGTTCAAGAATCTGTTCGTCTATCGGTTGCCCGCTGATTGGTCCTGGACGGCCGGCGATCTCGAGACGCGACTCGGCAGCCATTTGCTTCGGCCCTGCGGACATTTCGATGCTGACTCGCGGATGGCAGCCGGTGACCAAGGGTGGCCGGTTGCTGCACACGGTCGGACAGCATCACATGCTGTCTCTGGGCACGAATCAGAAACTCTTGCCCGCATCCATCATTCGGCAGGTTGCCGAGGAACGCGCCGAGGCTCAGGCAATCGAACAGGGCTTTCCAGTTGGTCGCAAACAGATGCGCGATATCAAGGCACAAGTCGCCGATGAGCTGCGAGCGCGGGCATTCACTCGGCGAACCACAACCCGCGCCTGGATTGATTTGCGAAACGGATGGTTCGTCATCGATGCCGCCGGGGCGCCCCGTGCGGAATCAGTGCTTGAGACGCTGGTGGCGACGCTTGACAGTTTCGTACCCGCACCCCTCGAGGGGGCGCGCTCCCCGCATGCGTTCATGACATCCTGGCTCATGCAGGGTGATGCTCCCTTCAGTTTTGCGATCGATGACGATTTGGAGCTGCAGGCGGCGGATGACACGAAATCAAGTATTCGTTATGTGCGTCATCCACTCGACGGCAAGGACATCCGCTCTCATCTTGCCGCCGGGAAGCACCCCACGCGCCTGGGATTTACCTGGAACGGACGTGTTTCGTTCGTCCTGACGGACAAACTCTGCTTGAAGCGGATCGAATTCCTCGAGGTGGGCAAGGATCAGACCGACGCTGAAGAAGTGGATCCCGCGGAGCAGTTCGATATTGACTTCGCCGTTATGGCCGGCGAACTCTCTGCGCTGCTGACGGACCTCGCTCACATCATCGAGTCACCGCAATCGTCGGAGAATCTGGCGGCTCAGAGCAAGGTCGCCTGAGTTCTTGATTTGATGATGTAGCGTGCGAATTCGGTTGGTACCCCTCGTATGACGCGAGAATCAATAAGTTGCCTTTCAATTGCACCTGACGCATCGCATGGTGCGGGACGCGTGCGCGACGGAATTGTTTTCCACGCCCAATGAGCCTGACACCCTAGGGCCTAACGGGAATTACGTTGCTCCGCGTCCTCCACGATGCGGCAGGCGAGATCGATCGAACCTTTGAGCGTATCTAGATTGCCAACATAGTGTTTTATGGCCTGTTGGGAACGACGGCGCAGCGCTGCGGACTTGATCAAACCGTGCCTGGCGAGCGCGGTGATGTCGTCGCGATCTTGGCTGGAAAAGCGACTCATTTTTCTGACTGCGAGGTCGAGCGCGAAGAGTAGTCGGACGTCGAGGACTGAAGCATCGATGTGCTTGAGTGTTAGCGGGACGGAGTCGTCGTGAGCATCCTCATGCATGAGAGCGAAGGTGTCGTTGTATTGGCGGTCAAAGTAGAGCAGTCGAGCGGCTCCATCGGGATCCTGGTAGGCGACCTCCAGATCACTGGGTAATGCGATTCGTTTGGAGAACACTGCATCGACGTCGTTCGACACTCGCTCGCCGGTATAAAAATGCATGGCTGCACCACCGGCCACGTACATTTTTATGGGTAAGCTTCGCCTCGGTAATACGCGGAGCGGCGAGGCGATCCGCTGGGCAAGCTCTGTGAAGGCGGCGAGATATTCCGGCCGCGTCGCGCTGCTAGGCTGCATGCTTTGTCTCCACAGCCAGCATAGGTAAGAAGCGCGAGGGACGGAGGGGGCTTCGCTTCAACCAACGGGCGAAGACGGGGACTTCCGTGGCGCCGGGGTGTAGGACCTCGGCGAGGGCGAGTAGGCCGCGGCGATCCGCGTCGGCATTGCTGGCGAGCATGACGGCGAGGCCGGCCATAAAGAAAGCGGGGCCGGCGGCGGCCCACGCCGCCGGGTCGAGCTTCCGGGAAGCGCAGAGCGTCAGTAATTGCCGTTCGTACTCGCGCGATAGCTCGCGGGGAAAATGGCCGTCGGAGGTGATCGCGGGTCGGGCGGCGACCGTGACGCACAGGCTACCGCCTGCGGCGTCGGCAAGTGCTATTAGCGTGGACAAATCGCAGGAACTGCGGCGACGCAACCGCGAGAGGGTTTCTTTGCTGAAACCCGCAGCCGATGCCCAGGCTGCATCGTTGAGCCCCTTGTTGCGGGCGGCCACCGTTAACGAATCCAGAAGTCCTTTAAGTGTCGTAGGTGACGTAAACATCAACTGCAAGTCTACAGTAGTTGCGTTAAAGATCAACTATTGTGGTTGCGGTTGTGATGTAGGGTCCGGGGCGACTCGCTCTACAAATAGACCTCTGAAACTGAGCTTAGTAGTCCGACTCGCTTTAAAGCAAAGTCATGTTTCCTTTATAAAGTAGCGCCGAGGCCAAGGCGACGCCCTTACGGCCGGCTTGGGTCACTACATTGGTTTGCGGCAGATACGCCTAGAGATGCTTAGTACGGCGGAATAGTCCCCTTCAATTCCTCGCGGTGCGTTTTGTCGCCAGTTGCTGAACCACCGCAAGCGCTTGCTCGGCATTGGCATCGCCCCCAAGTCCGCCGATCGTCGCCACGATCTTGCCGTCGGACGCGACCACGAAAGTCGTACGTTCCGCCATGCTATGGCCGATCTCGTTGCCGCGAGAATCCTTCATCGTCGCGACGGCCTGCCCTTTATAGGTTTCCGCGATTTGAATATCGTAGGATTTCGCGATCTCGCCAGTCTCATCCGAGGCCACCGGCAACTTGCCGGCGCAATATTTGGGATCGGCCGAGAAGTCGTTCAAGCGCGAAATATTATCTAGCGAAACGCCGATGACGGAGGCGCCTGCGGCGGCAAACTTGTCGTGATTCTCCGCAAACGTATGCGCCTGTAAATTGCAGCCACCGGTAAAAGCGGCGGGATAGAAATACACCACCACCGGACCTTTCTTCAGTGCGTCTCGCAGGGAGAATGTGAATTCCTTGCCGGCGAGCGAGGCCTGCGTTTTGAAGTCAGGCGCCGTGTCACCTTTCTTCAATGCGGCGAAACTCGGCGTTACCGCCAACATGAGTGACAAGAGACCAAGGACTTTAAGTTTCATGGCGAACCTCTTACTTCATTAAAGGAATCAAAATTCACAGCACGCGACTCACCTTCCGGAAAACTAGGCGAGCCGCCTTCGTTTCCGTTGCCACTTCCATTTGGCAAACCGCGACAACATTGCGGCACCTATTTAGCCCCGACCTATCGGTGATAGCAATGCCTATCCGACCCATCGAACTCGCGCGGGTAACGATTCGCATGTCTTTGGTCAATTATGACTTCCGTTAAGGGAATATACGGGATGGGCGTCGAAGATCGTTCGCATACGCGACACCCCGGAAGACGGGATTGTCTCTCCAAAAGCTCACAGGTCAACGATTGACTCCAGCATATGCGTAGCCTATGTTAGGCATATGCTAACTGAATGACTATGAGGACGCCAATATGAAAAACCCTCGAACTGCCAAGCGTCGGCGGGGAGTGCCGAAGCCGTCACAAGCGAAGTCGATGTCTACGTCGGTCTCCAGGCGTGCCTCGATTTTCCGCAATGGCGCAAATCAGGCTGTGCGACTTCCCCAGGAGTTGCGGTTCTCGGATGAGGTCAAAGAAGTGCGCATCCGGAAGCAGGGAGACGGGCTTTTAATTTCTCCCATGAAGCCGAACTGGGCGACTTTTTTCTCCCTAGCGATGGACGTGCCCGAGGACTTCCTGGCCCATAGAGATGGCGCGCCGCCGCAGTCGCGTGATCCGCTATGACCCTGTTAATGTTGGATACGGACGTGTCCAGTTACATCATCAAGCGGCGACCTGATTCGCTTCTTAGCCGATTCGAGAAGCACGCAGAAGAACTGTGTGTTTCAGTCATCACTGCCGCAGAGCTCCGGTTCGGAGCAGAGATGGTTAACCGGCCCAGGCTAACGGAGTTGGTTGAGGCGTTCCTCGAGAGGCTGTCAATACTTGATTGGACCAGCGCGGTAACACATCACTATGCGCGGCTCCGTTCGGCTCTCGAACGAGCAGGGACCTCCATCGGCAACATGGACTTGCTGATTGCCGCGCACGCGATGTCAGAGGGCTCAACTCTCGTAACAAACAATACAAAGCATTTCTCTCACGTTCCAGGACTGAGGTTGGAAGAGTGGAAGTAAAGGTTTAGGCCGGCCGTAACCAGCGTATGCCTCAGGGGCTTGTCCGGGTGCGCTTACGGCAAACCTTCGCGTAAAATTCCATATTCCGGAAAAAGCGGGGAATCCATTACGCCAGTGGCAGGGATTGCCTAAGGACTTGAGGCGCCCATCACCATCCTGGCGGCAGGACAAAGCACACTGCAGCGCCCGCCTTTCTCCCAGTGCATCTAAATCGGACGACAGTCTCAGTGGGGATCCGACCGGCGGCGTTACTATTGAAGGGTTTGAGTGGCGATGCGGATCGCCTGTTTAACTCGAAGGCCATCGCCTTTTCGTGCGTAACGGCCCTTTGATTCTTACGGATCTAGATGAAAATGCAATTGCCACTCACTCTAAAGGTGCAGGCCGCGTTCGGCGCGGTTATGTCACTCCTTCTTATCGTCGGCATCGTTGCTTACCACAGCGAACGCGCCTCCTCTGAAAGTGCCCAATGGGCACAGCATACGAATGAGGTTCTTGAGCATCTCGCAAACCTGCGCTTGAGGGTGGAAAATATTGAGAGTGGGTATCGTGATTTCGCATTGAGCGGCGATGACGCCTTTTTTCAATGGTCGCGCGCCAATACATTGTTGGCTGATAACGAAGAAAGAACCTTGCGGGCACTGACGACGGACAACCCACATCAGCAACGTCGCCTGAGCAATATCACCGATTTGCTGCATCGGATGGTTCAACGTGGTGACTCAATCGTTCGATTGCGGCGAACACCGGCTGCCGCGGATGCGGCGGCCCTCATTCGCAGCGGGCAGGACGACCGGCTTCTGGACGAATTGCGCGGTGTGGCTCGTGACATCGAAGTGGAAGAGCAGCAGCTACTGCGCGAACGCAATTCAGTTGCCGTGAACCGCTATCGTGAGACCCGAGCCGCGTTGATCGTGGGGATCTCCCTGACACTATTGATCGCCGCCGTCTCCGGTTGGCGGGTGGCAAGGGATCAAACCAAACGGAAGGGAGCGGAAGATAGACTCAAGCACCTTAATCGGCTGTACTCCATGGTCACCGGCATAAGTGCATTGATGGTGCGAGTACGGGATCGCTCGGACCTTTTCAACCGTTCTTGTCAAACGGCGGTCGAGAACGGTGAATTCGACATGGCGTGGATCGCTGTCGTTGCTCACAACGAGAACAGGATTGTCCCGGTGGCCTGGGCGGGCGTCGAGGGTCCCGTCAGGTCCTCAATCGAGGGCCATTTCGCATCGAGCGAGGGCTCGCCGGCAGGAAAAACGTTGGCTGCGCGCGCGATCAGAGAGAAAGCGGCGGTCGTTTCCAATGACGTACAGAAGGACGAAGGTCTCATATTCGGCAAGATGCACGCCGAGTCGGGTGTTCGCTCGTTAGCCGTACTTCCGCTCATTGTCTCGGGCAATGCAATCGGCGTGTTCGCGCTGTACACGAGCAAACCGGAATTCTTCGACGCGGCGGGCCTGCTGCTCTTGACCGAGCTGGCCGGCAATGTCGCCTTCGCAATAGATCATCTCGAAAGGGAGGAGCGGCTTCATCGCCTCTCTTACTACGATGAGCTCACGGGACTCGCAAACCGGCGGTCGTTTCTTGAGCAGGTTACGCAGCACATGCTGAGGGCCGCCGACGATGGACACAAGGTCGCTGTGTTTCTGATCGATTTGGAGCGGTTCAAGAAACTCAACGACAGCCTGGGTAGGCCCACCGGTGACGCACTTCTGAAACAGGTTGCCGAGTGGTTGGCGCAGAACGCCGGGAGCGGCGATCTCATCGCGCGCATCGATGCAGACCACTTCGCCGTTGTGCTGCCCAACGTCATGTACGAAGCTAATGTGGCGCGGGTTCTTGAGAAAACGATCGCGGCTTTTATGAGCAACGAGTTTAGCCTGAATGGTGCAGTGTATCGGCTGGCCGCCAAAATTGGCGTCGCCATTTACCCGGATGATGGCACTGACGCCGATACGTTGTTCCAGAATGCCGAGGCCGCGCTCAAGAAAGCCAAGGCGAGCCGCGACCGATATCTGTTCTACGCACAGAAAATGACTGAAACCGTGGCGATGAGTCTGGGCATAGAAAATCGCCTCCGCAGAGCGCTGGAAAGAGACGAATTCGTCCTTCATTACCAACCCAAGGTAAACCTTTTGAGCGGCAAGCTGACGGGGGCCGAGGCACTGATCAGATGGAATGATCCAGTGTCGGGCTTGACCCTGCCCGGCCGCTTCATTCCTATCCTCGAAGAAACCGGATTGATCCATGATGTGGGGCGCTGGGTGCTGCGCAAAGCGGTTGAAGACTACCAGCGTTGGCGCAATGACGGTCTTCCCGCCGTGCGCATCGCCGTGAACGTGTCGCCGCTCCAACTGCGCAATCCAGATTTCGTCGCACAGATCCAGCAGGCCGTGAGTGTCGCCGCAGACGCGGCAGCGGGACTTCAGTTGGAGATCACGGAGAGCCTGATCATGCAGGACGTCAATCGCAGCATTGTCAGCCTACGTGCGATCCGCGCATTGGGCGTCACGATTGCCATCGATGACTTCGGCACGGGCTTCTCCTCGCTCAGCTACCTGGCAAAGCTGCCCGTGGACACGCTCAAGATTGACCGCTCATTCGTGACAGAGATGGTTTCAGGAGCAGGCGGGCTGACACTGGTCTCGGTCATCATCAACATGGCGCACGAACTCAAGCTCAACGCGATAGCGGAAGGTGTCGAGACGGAGGAGCAATCGCGTCAGCTACGATTGCTGGGCTGCGACGAATTGCAGGGTTATCTCTTCGGCAAGCCCGTACCGGTCGACATTTTCGAACAGAAGTATATGTCGTTTTCCTTGAGCGAACTCTCACGGTGGTCTCCTAGTCTTCTATCCGGATAGTGTGATTACCAGATCGTAGTCGTCGCCCGCGTGGAATCCGCAGAGATGATCGGTTTCTCGGTGTGCACAGGCTACCGCCGGCCGCTGATGCACATCAGCGCGTGTAGTCCAGAGTTCGTTGGCATCATCGGTCCTTCCCGGGCTGCTTACGCCAAGCCAGGGCCGCGACGATTTTGCATGCGGTAGGACGCCCTCCAGGTCTACACTATGCGACAACACAGTTGATTGCAGTGGCGTGTGCGAATTCGCGGGCGAAGCAATGGCGGAGCAGGGCTAATGCAAAGATATCCACTTATCTCATCTCGGCAATCACGTCGGCGTTTTCTCGCCGGCATCGGCGGCTTTGGCTTGACAGGATTGCTCGGCACGTCGGCGTGGGGTACCACCGAAGAATCACTCGTTGTCTTGCCTTTCGCTAATGGGGAACGCGGTCTGGTTAAGACCTTCCCGCAGAAGGGCGCGATGGTCCTGCAGCGCGCACGGCCACCGTTGCTCGAAACACCTTTCGAAGTGTTTGATCAAGGTATCTTCACGCCCAACGATCGCTTCTATGTGCGTTGGCACCTCGCTAATATTCCTACAGCCGTTGATCCCGCGACGTTTCGGCTCAAGATCCGCGGTCACGTCAGAAAGCCTATGAGCCTCACCCTCGATGACTTGGTTCGGAAATTCAAACCGATCGAGATCGCTGCGGTTAACCAATGTTCAGGCAATTCACGCGGATTTTTCATTCCGCGCGTGGCGGGCGGGCAATGGGCGAACGGCGCTATGGGCAATGCAGTGTGGAGGGGCGTGAGTCTGAAGGCATTGTTGGATCGCGCGGGAGTCAACACGGGGGCGCTCCAAGTCCGATTCAATGGGCTCGATACGGGCATTCTTCCGCAAACACCTGACTTCATGAAATCGCTCGACGTCGATCATTCACTGGATGGAGAAGTGATGGTCGCGTACGCGATGAATGGCAAGCCGCTGCCGCTCTTGAATGGCTATCCATTGCGATTGGTTGTTCCCGGCTGGTATGCGACCTATTGGGTCAAAATGCTCGATGACATTGAGGTGCTGGACAAACCCGATGATAACTTTTGGATGTCTCGTGCTTACCTGATTCCCGATACGCCTCTTGCGGACGTCGTGCCGGGACAGCAGGGCGTAAAAGTTATTCCTATAAATCGTATGCTGCCGCGCTCATTCTTCACGAATGTTCGGGAGGAAGCCAAATTCAAGGTTGACGAGACAACGATCGTGCGGGGCATCGCGTTCGGCGGGGATACGGGACTCGCCAAAGTCATGTTTTCGGCCGATGCTGGAAGCCATTGGCAGGAGGCGCGCCTAGGGCCGGATCACGGCAAATATAGTTTCCGGCAATGGAACGTAGAATTCCGGTCGTCGTCGGCGGGCCGGCAAACACTCATGGTCAAGGCGTTCAATACCACGGGCGCATCGCAGCCCGATCGCGCCAACTGGAATGGCTCGGGCTTCATGCGCAATGTCGTTGAATCAATTTCGGTTCAATCGGTTTAGCGGATCGAAAGACTATGCGCGAAAAGCCGCGAATCAAGGGTTGGGGATTCGTCACATCCACCGTCGCGATACTGGTCATGGCGAGTGGGGTAGCGTGGTGGAGTTCTGCGAATGCCGGCTCTCCATCCGGCAAGAAAGATGCTGCCTCGCGCCCGTGGGCAATCGTCAGGGTTGAATTGCCGGCGAGCGATGAGACTTTCCCGCCCGGGGTCGGGGCGGACATCGCCGCCAGCCAATGCCTGATCTGTCACTCGGCAGGAATGGTGTTGCAGCAGCCTCCTCTCACAAAAGGCGAATGGCGCGCTGAAATTATCAAGATGCGATCCGCGTACGGGGCGCCGATGCCTGACGATCAAGTGGATGCCTTGGTGGAATATCTGAAGAGTATCAACTCTCAAAAATAGTCACTCGCGACCGGCGAAACGACCGTTCAACCCCCTCCCAGTTGGAGCCTGGGCGTGGCCGCTGGTCTCGACTCACTGGAAAATCCTAGGAGCCTGTCCGAGTAATGATGCATCTACTGCGGCCGTCCCACGACGGCATCTTTCTGCGATCGTTTCTCTCACATAGTACCCACTATGCTCGCGAAACGATCGCAGAAATCTGCTTGCCGCGGGCCGCCCTCGTGACGATGCCCATTACTCGGACAGGCTCCTAGCTCGCCGGATCGGCCAGAACGCTGCCTTTGATTTTCGTATTGCGCGGACGGGTAATATGCGCAGCGATAAAGGCAAGCGCGGCCGCCATCGACAGCCATGCCCCCGGCATTGCCCGATTTCCGGTTTCATGGATCAAGTACGTGACGATGGCCGGCGTCGATCCACCAATCGTGGTCGCTAGACTGTAAGCGAGCGAGAAGCCTGCGGTACGCACGGCCACGGGTACGATTTCTGTGAGGTGTACCACCATCGCTCCGTTGTAGCCTGCGTAAATCAACGATAGCCATAGTTCAACGCAGAGCAGTTTTACGAAGCTCGGCTGCTCTACCAACCAAGCCATCGCAGGGTACGCGGTCAGCACGGCCACGCCGGCAAAAGTGAGCAATAGAGGGCGACGGCCGACGCGATCAGAAAGCGATCCCATCAGCGGCAGCCAGATCAGATTTGAAACCCCGACACACAGCGTAACGAGAAGCGCATCGCTTTGCGAGAGCTTCAAGACGCTCTTGCCGAAAGTGGGGGTATACGCCGTGATGGTGTAGAAGGAGACTGTGGTCATCAGCACCATCGCGACGCCGGTCAGCAGAATGCGCCAATGGACCACCAAGCTGCGGTAGATCTCGGCCGGCGCTGGATGGCGTTTCCGCGCGGCGAACTCCTCCGTTTCTTGCAGCGTGCGGCGGATCATATAGATGAAAGGGATGATGAGGCAGCCGACGATCAAAGGAATTCGCCAGCCCCAGGCGTCGAGCTGCTCCGGTGGCATGAAGCTCGACAGCGCGTAGCCAAGGACCCCCGCACATATCACGGCCACTTGTTGGCTGGCCGACTGCCACGAGACGTAAAAACCCTTGTGTCCGGGAGTCGCAATTTCCGAAAGATAGACCGACACGCCGCCAAGTTCGACGCCCGCCGAGAACCCTTGGCACAACCGGCCGAGCACCACAATGATGGGGGCGAGAAGTCCGATCGTTGCATAGCCGGGTACCATGGCGATGGTCAACGTGCCGACCGACATCAACAGCAACGTGACTAGCAGCCCCTTACGCCGGCCGATGTGGTCGATGTAGGCGCCGAGGAATATCGCCCCCAACGGACGCACCATGAATCCCACCGCAAAGGTGGTCATCGAGAACATCAGCGAGGCGAATTCGCTGCTCGCCGGAAAATAGGCACGACCGATGGCGGCGCTGAAATAGCCGAAGATCATGAAGTCGTACATTTCCAGGAAATTTCCGCTGGCCACGCGGAATACCGCCTGTCTTTTCTCCTTGCGTTGTTGTGGCGTCAGCATTGGGCGCGAGACCTTTGAAGTTGCGCGGTAATTGTTGGACAAAGGGATCCCCCTTGCGTCGGTTGGCGCAAGGGGGACGGACGCTTAGAACTTCGATTTGAAGCCGACGAAATAAGTACGACCGATTATGTCGTAAGTTGCCGAGTCGGTGGTGAGGGGCTGGCCGCTCACAAAGGGAGGCGGCTTATTCCCGATGTTGGTGAGGCCCGCAGTCAAATCGAGATGCTCGAAGACGGCCCAATGGGCATCGAAATCGAAGTAGTTGTACGTTCCCACGCCCGGCGTCGTGCTGGTCGGATCGACGACGACGTCTTGATGCTTCATCGCCGCGATGTAGCGCCAATGCACATTGGCGGAAACGGGACCTATGACGTAGCCCACCGTCGTATTGGCTTTCCAACGTGGGTGCGCCATTTCCGGGCTCACTTGCGTATTGCCGATGCTGCCGGCGTAGTCGAGGACCGGAGATCCCGGCAATGAAGCCACCTTGAAGGTATGGATGTAGGCGATCAGTGAGTTCAGGCGAAACGCGCCCGCGCGGTCTGAAAGACCGAGGGCGTCGAGGCCGAAGCCCCAATCAACTTCCGTGTCGATGCCGTCAGTTTTGTAGCTGGCCAGGTTCAGCAGTCCCTCGTGGCCAAGCACGATATCGCCGGTGTTGTGATCTCGTACGATCTGCTGGCAATAAATATTTGCGGCCGAATAGGTGGGGTTGCTGATGCCGTCGGAATTGAAGCAGCGCGGCAGGATATCGGTCAGAGAGAGCGACCCTACCGCATTCGAGATGGAGATGCGGTAATAGTCCACCGACAGCTGGAATTTCCGCATCAGCGGACTGTCGAAGTGTGGAGTCCATACCGTACCGGCCGTGAAAGTATCGGCGGTCTCCGGGGTCAGGTTGGGGTTGCCGCCGGATGTACCGTGCACCGAATCGACGCCATAGGTGTAGGCCGGATACAGCGCCGCCGGCACCCCTTGTGCTTGGCACAGAGCCGCTACTTGCGCCGCATTCGCCCCGGAGCGGAACACGCTGCCGGTGGCACAGGGATCGCCTGCGGCGGGGCCGGCGCCGATATTCAAGTTTCCCGTCACCGTAGGCGCGAAGAGCTCGCCCAAACTGGGTGCGCGAATTGCTTTCGCATACCCGCCGCGAACCAGCACAGACGCGATCGGCTTGTAGTCGAGATCGGCTTTCCAAGTGGTGACACCGCCGAACAGATCGTACTGAGATCGGCGACCGCCGAGATCGAGCGACAGCTCGTGGACGAAGGGCAGATCCTTCAGCACAGGCACGAGCAGCTCTGCAAAGACTTCTCGGACATTCTGCGTGCCTGACGTTGGGATTGTGGTGTCGTAGGAGAAACTGTCGTTGTTGATCAAGCCCTGATCCGGTCGATAATCGAAGCTGCTGCCGCGATAGTCTGCGCCCAGAGCGAAGCGCAGCTCGCCCGCCGGCAGTGTCAGGATCTTTCCCTGCACCGTACCTTCCAAATTCTTCTGAATCATGACATTGACGTTGTTGTTTTCCCGCGTGGCGTATTCCTTGCAGCCGGGGCTCAACGGATTGGAGCCCAAGGGGTTCCAGGCATATCCGACGCAATTTCCCACAGAACCTTGATAGTTCGCGGTACCGTTCAGAATCGCGGCAAAAGCGGTTTTGCTGGAATCGTTCTGCTGCAGATTATTGAACAGCGTGCGGCCGTAGGATCCATACACATCCCAAGTGAGATCGGGGCCGCTGATCGGAATGTCACCCTTCAAACCTACGAGCGCTTGGAACACGTCGTACTTGAACGATTGGATGCGATCGCCGCTGGCGCTCAAAAGCTTGGTGAGTGTCAGCGGTTGAGTGAGCGCGTTAGGATTGTTCGGATCCGCCGGGCGCGATGCCAGAATGGTCTGCAACCCTGCGTTATTCAACACGAAAGGATTGTTCAACGGAATGAGCAGTTCCTTACCAGGACCAGTGGAGCCGCCGGCGGTTTCATCCCGGGCGGTCGAATCCATGAAGTTGAACTGCGTATAGGCCGTGACATCGTCGCTGACCTTGTAGGTGCTGTGCGCGAAGATGTTGTACTTGGTCAGGGGCACCTGAATGGCGAAGTATTGGCCGAGCGCTACCTGCGCCTGGGTGCAACTTGGGCTGATGTTCACGCCCTTCTGGGTGCCCACCCCCTTGTAATTCTGCACGCAATTGGGCGCCGCCAGGGTGGTGAAAATCGTCCCATCGGTGTTCACTCCCAGCGAGCCATTGTAGGGGCCGTTACCGGCAATGGGCGTCGTGCCGGAGTAGCCTGCAAGAACGCTGTTGACCGCTCCGATGGTGGGCGCGGTGCCGAATGTTCCGGCGGGAAGAATTCCCTCGGGCGGCCGGGCGAGTTGGCGGATGTTGGCGAAGAACGGCCGATCTGCCCCGTGCACCACGCCGCGCTCGGAGTATTCAATGGCGAGGACTGCGTTGCCGCGATTATCTGCGAAGTTGCCGCCGAGTAGGGCGCTGACGTGTTCAGTAGCCCCGTCGCCCGCGGTGGTTTCACCGTGTTGATAGCTTAGTTCCGCCCCGCTGAAGTTCTGGCGCAGTTTGAAGTTCAAAACGCCGGCGATGGCATCGGATCCATAGGTTGAGGAAGCGCCGCCCGTGATGATCTCGACGTTATCGATCATCGACATGGGGATGGTATTGAGATCGATCGACCCGTTTGGGTTTGACGACATCAATCGCCTTCCATCCATGAGGATCAATGCCCGATTCGGTCCGAGGCCGCGGAGGTCGCCATATGCCTGGCCGCCGGCGAAACCCGTGGCTCCTTGCACGTCGCCGACCTCGCTCATCCCCTGGGCGGCGGCGAATTGCGGCAATTCGCCGATGGCTCTATCCAACGTAGGTTGGCCTGCGGCCTGCAGCGTCGACTGATCGACGGTGACGATGGGGCTATCGGACTGAAAGTCGCGGCGCGATATGCGCGACCCAGTCACGACAATCTGCTCTACAACTTCCGTCTTATCGGACCCGGCCGGCGTTTGTGCTTGCAGCGGAGATACGGTGATGGCTGAAACAGCGGAGCCGATAAGTACCCCAGCGACAATGGTGCGTAGCTTGTTCGGCAATGCAAACAATGGGCGTGTAGTGTCACCCTCAATGTGGCGTTTGTTTTCCATATGCTCCCCGACATAGTTGTTTAGCGTTTGACGCTCTGAAGCCCCTGGTCGCTTCGGTGTCAATGACCACATAATGGACGCCGTGAGCTTTCAGGAACCTTTCAGGGCAAAAAAGCCTGGAAGGCTGCGGATCAGTCGTCGCCGCGAGGTCGTTAGGGGAAGGCAACCCGTACGCGTAAGCCCCGATTGCCGGCCCCCGCGCTCATTTGGATGCTGGCATTCAACGAGGCCGCGAAGGACTGCACGATGGCCAACCCTAAGCCGCTGCCCACGCGGCTCTGATCGCGGTTCATTCGATAAAATCGGGTGAAAACCTTGTCGTGTTCTGCGTCCGGAATGCCGGGGCCATCGTCTTCGACGTCGACCACTGGCATGCCCCGGTCATTGAAGAGCCTGATGACGACGCTGCCGCCCGCGTCGTTGTAGCGGATGGCGTTGTCGATGAGGTTCGCAAAGATCTCATTGATCATGATGGGATTGGCCGTGGTCGGAAAGGGCTTATGCTCGGCCTCGAAATGCAGGTCAATCGAGGCCTCGACGGCCTGCGGCACGTGCTTGGCCGCGATTTCCTGGATCACTTCGCGCAGATCGATCCTGACCGAATCGCTATCAACCGATTGGCTGCCGTCGGAACGCGCCAATTTCAGGAGCTGAATCAGCAACCGCTGCAGCCGGTCGGACGCTTCCTCAATGTCCTTGAGCGAGGAGTACGCTTCATTGTCCGGCGGGATGATGTTGCCGAGAACGGAAATGTGCGCGCGCAGTACGCTCAAGGGTGTGCGCATCTGATGCGACGCATCAGCCGTGAAACGGCTCATGGCCATCTGCAGGCGCTCCGCCTCGAGGGCGCTGGCGCGCAAAGTTTCCAGCGCTTGGGCCATGCTGCCTAGCTCGTCAGGGCTTCCCGTCGATGGCACTGCTTCGTCGAAGTCACGGCGACTCAGGCGTGCGATTGTGTTGATCAAGAGCTTCATGGGACGGGCCAACCGGCGTTGCACATTGACCAGCGCAAAAGCACCGAAAACGATGACCAAGAGCAGGCCTAGTCCCGACACAAGCAGCATCCGAAACGATGCGGCGCGCATGGCTTCCGCGTGGGTGTTGGCTTCGTCCTGAGCTTGTTGCGCGATGGCGAGTATCGCATCGAATGGCCCGTCGCAGAGGGCGGTCCATTCGGCACTTCCCACGCCCGGTTTGCCCGAATTGTCGAATCGTCCGACGATCGCATCCACCTTTTCCTGTGCCCATCGCGTCTGATTGCGGGCAGCCTCTATGCGCTGTTGCAAGGCAAGCGAAACGCCCGGACGCGACAAGAATTCATCCAGCGTGCGCCACCCGGCGGTGTAAACGGCACGGTTGCCGGACCACGTCTCGAGCTGCGCGGCGTCCAACGTTGAACTGCTATCCACGTTGGAGCGCAACTGCGAGCATTGCAGGCCATATCGGTCGCGAATGGTCCATGCCGTTCGGCGTACTTGCACCATTTCCGCAATCAGCGGGTCGCCGATGCGCACCGTGTTACCGACTGCGGCCGAGGCGGTATTGAGCGCGTCGGTGGTGCCGTGGATGGCCTCGCGCCAATCGTTGATGTCATGCAAATTGCGCGCGGCGCGCGGTCGTGAAGCCTGTTCATCCACGGTGACTTGCAGCACCTCCACTTTCCGCCATGCCGATTGGATCGCGGCTGCCAGGTCATCGTGACTGGGGATGTCGGTGGCATGCAATGCCAGCAGCGCGTTCGTCACCGTTGTCGACGCGTCGTGCCGCGCGGCCTCGATCACCGCCGCCGGGTCATCTCGCGAGATCAGCGACGTACTGATCTTCGGAACCTGCGCGCGCACTGTCAGCAGTGCGTTGAACAGCGTGTGGTCAGTGCGGGTGAGTCGAGCGATGCGCCCCGCCAAGGCGTAGTGAGTCCACGCTTGGACGGCCGGGATCAGCGTTGCGAGGAAAAGCCCGACCATCAATACGCCCAGCGAGGCGATCAAGAACCTTGTTATCGAGGATTTGAACATGCGCCAGGTGGCAGGCCGCGTGTCACGAAGCCTTGATCATGTAGCCCAGACCGCGCAGGGTCTTGATGGCCGGCCCGTCCGGTTCGAGCTTTCTTCGCAGGCGCGCGATGTGCACCTCAAGCGCGTTCGGCGCCACTTCGTCGTCCAAACTGAAAACTTCGGCGATTAGGCGCTCCTTGGAGACAACTTCGCCCGCTTTGGCCGTCAGCCGATCGAGCACGGCCCATTCCCTTCTTCGCAGCAGCAGCGGCCGTCCCGACACTTCCGCCGTGGCGTGGGTTCGATCGATGGTCAGATTGCCGATCACCAGCACCGGATTAGGGTCGCCGTGGTCGCGGCGCAGCAGCGCGCGAACGCGCGCGCCCAACTCGCTGGCGTTGAACGGCTTCAAAAGATAGTCGTCAGCTCCAAGATCCAAGCCTTTGACGCGGTCGGTGATGTCGTCGCGGGCAGTCAGCACCAGAATGGGTGTCTTGCACCCGCGTGCGCGCAGCCGTTTGATAACCTCGAACCCCGAAATGTCAGGCAACCCGATATCGAGTATCACCAAACTGCACGGCTCAGAGTCCATGAGGTAGAGCGCCGTCTCACCGTCCTTGGCGCTGTCGGCAGCATGTCCGGCAGCCCTTAGCAGCGCGATGATGCCGCGCGACAGAGCCGGGTCGTCCTCAACGAGCAAAATGCGAGCCATGGCCGTAGAAGTGTATGCCCCTGCGTTGGCCTTAGTCTGAAAGATTTGCTTGCGCAGAACCCGAGGCGCCGATGCCTCGCGACTAATCGCCGCTCTGACGCTCCAGATGGCGGGCCGATGCGTTATCGTGGATGCGAAGATTGTCTTCTGAAATGCTGGATACGAACCGTAGCTTCGCGCGATCTACAGCGCCGTGTCGGTGGTAGAAGCGGGAAGCATCCGTGTTCCAGTGCGGTGTCTCTTGGGTCACCGGAAGTATCACGGCCAGCAGATTGGGAAGTCATCATGGATCTCCATTCAATGGATGTGCCTCGCGGCGGTCTCAAGCGACCGGCAATGCCGCGTCGCGTTGTGGAGGCGCCATGAACTCGGGGCCGACGGGATCGAGGACCGCCGTGTTCACGATGTGTTCAATCACCTCTCGGTGCGCGGCATTGAGCGACCAACCGCCAACACCGAGCGCGGCCTCCACTTGATCGGGGTGACGGGCGCCCCACAGCGCGACGCTGATGCACGAGGCAACTCGACTGGCGGTGCGCAGCGCGGTGGTTGCGCTCTTGGGCTTAATCGGGATTGCGCTGTTGTGGCGCCAACTGCGCCGCATTGAGACGGCGCTGCGCGCGAGTGAGGAGCGCTATGCACTGGCGATTTTGAATGCGAATATCGCGTGCGCAACGGCGAGTGGCGCTGGCTGCTTGCGAAAGGCCGATGTCTCCGGGACAAGACGGGTGGGCCGTATCGCTTCGTCGGTTCGGCTATCGATGTTACGACCCAAAAACAGGCACAGTTGGACAGAGAACGATTAGAGGCACAACTGCGCCAGTCGCAGAAGAGGGAGGCGATGGGTACCTTGGCAGGCGGCATTGCCCACGATTTCAACAATATACTCGGCGCCATCTTGGGCTACGGTGAACTCGCGCAACAAGCACGAAGATCACGCGATTTATTTTTGCAGTGCGGGATGCCGGTGCCACCGGATATTCCTTCCGCGGCGAGCGGCGTGAGATGCAACTCATCGCCGATGCAAGCGTGCCGGCGAGTGAATCACGTGCCACTCCGCAGATTCGTCCCGCCCGAAGGCGGTCGTGCCTTCAGTAACCTTGGCGCGAGCCGACATAGATAGCGGGTACGAAGCGATGCGTTCCCGTCCGGCACAAGCCATGCCGCGGGCGAAATGGGCATTGTGCGATAAGTTGTCGGTGTCAACATGTCAGTCGAGTATTCGCACGCTACGGCGCGGATTGTCCATAGAAGGGTCCTGGCAACTGCCGGCGTGCCGCAGGCACGTGTTCGTCAGGCGCGAGCTGTGCCGAAGACTCTGGCCGCGGAATGACCACTACGAGCGGTGCCGAGACCGACGATGCTATGGTTGCGCGCTATGCGCGGCCGCTACAGGTCCTACATTGGACGATTGCCGGTCTGGTTGGCTTGCAGTTCGCTCTAATTCTGGTTTTCAGGCAGCTTCAGTCCGTGCCTTATGCAGACACCGTGCTCAGCCTGCACCGTCAATGCGGGGCGCTGGTGGCGCTCGCGGTGGTCGTGCGCCTCGGGCTGGGGCTGTTCATTCGGGCCCCGGGGCCGAACCGCGGCTCGCCGGCATGGCAGACCCTCGCGGCGCGCGCGACGCACGGACTGCTGATTGTAATCTTACTCGTGCAATCGGTTGTCGGCATGTTGCTGGCGCGCGCACGCGGCAATGACGTCGTTCTCGCCGGGGTGCTGAGCTTCCTGCAGCTGATCGAGGTTGATGGAGAGCGTAACCACGCCCTCAAACAAATCCATTCAGTGATGGCTTACACACTTCTCGCCGGCATTGCCGTTCATGTGGGAGCGGTGTGCTTCAACAAGATCGTACGCCGGACCTCAGTACTCGAGCGCATGCTCCCCGAGCCCCCGGCCCATAGCCTCACCAACCGGGTTCCGCTGGCGGTTCAACTCGCGCTGTGCTGCGGCATCACTTTGGTGTTGTGCATGGCGGCGGGCCTGTATGGCGCCAAGCAATACACGATCTTCAGCGATGCCCGCCAATCCTTCGATGAAACGGAGGTGATGGCGTTGGACAGCTTACGCATGGCACAGCTTGACCTGCACGTCCTCACCGCACGGGCGCCCGAGCCGGCTGCCGCGACTGTCAACATTGCTCTGGTTGCCAAGATTACCCGGGAGATCGCCGGCGCGCGCAAGAAGTTGAAAAACACTGAGGCGCAAACCAATGCCGACCTCGCGCGGCAGGTACTACTGCGTTCGCCGGACCGGATTCCGACGCCAGGCACACTCGTCGAAGTCGATCAATTGCTACAGGCCGCGACCGATGCGCAATACAACGTGGTGATCGTGGGCCGCCTCGCCATCGGGGAGATCGCCGCCAAAGGCCACGATCTGATCGTGCTGGCACTGGCGCCGGCCGTCATGATCGGCATGACGCTTACGTTTCTCCTCTCCCGCAGCATCCTGAACGCCCTGTCGCGCGCCCAAACGGTGGTCCGAGGGGTTGAATCGGGAGTCTCGAACGGCCGGGTAGAGGTCCGAGGAATGGGAGAATTTGCCGCGCTCATGCGCGACATCCTCAAGATGCGCAGCGCCGTGGAGATTCGCCATCGCAAGGTCACGGAAAAACAAGTGGCGCAGGAGCGGTTCCGGGCCGCATTCGAGTCGGCCGGTCAAGGCATGGCGCTGGTCTCTCCAGACGGGCGGTGGATGAAGGTCAATGCGGCTCTGCGTTCCATTCTTGGTTACAGCGAGGACGAGTTCTTGGCGGAGTCGATCACTGCGCTGAGTCATGCCGACGATCGAACAGCGGCGGTTGAACATGCCCGAATGCTGGTTGCTGGTGAGATTGGCCCGTACCAATTGGAACGGCGCTTCATACACAAGGGCGGCCGCCCGGTCTGGGTGCAGCAATGCGTATCGCTGGTACGCGATGCATCCGGAGCGCCACTGCACTACGTCATGCAGTTTCAGGATATCGGCGCTCAAAAGGAGGCCGCCAGCGTCCAAGCAGAAGCGGAACGCATGCTGAAGAAGTCTGCGCATCTCGCCGAACAAGGAAATCGCGCCAAAAGTGAGTTCCTGGCCAATATGAGTCATGAGATTCGCACACCGCTGAACGGCATTATCGGCATGACGGGACTGCTCCTCGATACTGCACTGTCAACCGAACAGCAGGAGTATGCCGAGATCGTCCGCTCCAGCGGGGAGTCCTTGCTGGCAATCATCAATGACATTCTCGACTTTTCAAAAATTGAGGCCGGTCATCTGGAACTGGAGGTCGTCGCTTTCTCACTGTGCGAGACTCTCGAGGGATGCGCAGACACCGTGTCTCTGCGTGCCCGCGAGAAGAATCTCGAGCTCATCATCGACATCGACCCGGAGGGCCGCGATGCGTTGCGGGGCGATCCGGCACGGCTGCGTCAGGTCGTGCTGAATCTATTGTCCAATGCGGTCAAATTCACGGAGCGCGGGGCGGTCATTCTCTCGGCCCGAACCTCACTCAGCGTGGACGGTCACGTGGATACCGAAATCAAGGTAACGGATTCCGGCATCGGCATAACCGAGGAACAAGCGTCGCGGCTGTTTCGACCCTTTGTGCAGGCCGATGCTTCCACAACGCGGCGCTTCGGAGGAACGGGACTCGGCCTGTCGATCAGCAAGCGACTCGTCGAACTCATGGGGGGCACAATCCGTCTCGAGAGCCAGCGCGGGATCGGATCTTGCTTCACCGCGCATCTGCCATTTGGCCTGGCCCAATCACCGAGCGTCATACCGCCTCAGACCGAGCTACGCGGAGTTCACGCCCTGCTCGTAGATGACCATCCGATCAGCCTGCAGGTCACTCTCGGTCATATGACGCGCGCCGGCTGCCGCGTGACGAGCGCTGCGAACGCTGCTGCGGCGCTGGAGCTGTGGAGTGCGCTCAAAGCCACCGACGATCGGCCCGGCATTCTGATTCTTGACCGCGACTTACCCGATCACTCCGGATCATGGATTGCAGATCAGATCCGAAGTCAGTGTACCGGCCGGCCTGTCCCGGTGTTGTATTTGTGTTCGAGTGGCGGCGTCGCTGCTGCGGCGCCCGACGCATTGACCCGAGCGCTGACTAAGCCTGTTAAGCGGCAAGTCCTGCTGCAGAACATGACAGAACTCCTTTCGCTTGCACGATCCACAGGTGCCGATCCACAGGCGCAATCTCGCGTGCCGTTGGCTGCTTCACCCATAGCTGGGCCCTGCGTGGGGCGCCGGGTCCTTTTGGTCGAAGACAATGCAGTCAATCAAAAGCTCGCCGTCCGATTGCTCGAGAAGCTGGGTATGCGGGTGTCCGTCGCAGAAAATGGCCAAGAAGCGGTCGAATGCCTCACGGACATGGAGTTCGACGTCGTGCTGATGGACTGTCAAATGCCCATTCTCGACGGTTACGAGGCGACGGGCCAGATTCGCGCCGGCAGGGCCGGCGATTCGAATCGCCGGGTGCAGATCATAGCAATGACGGCGAATGCCCTCACGGGCGATCGCGACCGCTGCCTCATCGCTGGAATGGATGACTATGTTTCGAAGCCCGTAAGCCCGATGCAGCTGCGGGATGTGCTGGAACGATCCTTAGCGCGCGGCGCGCGGCCGCCGAAAACGGCGCAGCCACCACCTGACACGGGTGCCGACGAGGTTGCCGCTCCGACTCGTTGATGGGGTAGCAATGAATCGCCGTGCGGCGCAGCACGCTGCGCTTCGCCGGCGGCGGCAATAGGCATGGCACCGCACCTCGAGAGCGACTGAGAAGCTAAATCACCCCCGAGTTCTCGGATTCGCGTTCCCGACACCGGCCGTGGGTTCAGTACCTCTAGGGCATGCCGACAGATAGCTGTGCGGCGCAATGCCTCCTGTCCGGGCATCGCGTGCACCAGCGGGCGTGAACGGCCTCACGCAAGGTTGGTCAAATTGTGAGCATAAACATGTCAATAAAACGTTCCCAGGACATCGAACGGATTGTCGGCAGAGGGGCGGCCTCTGCTAAAACACAACCGCGAGCCCCTGCGAGTCGCTCTTCAACGCCTAACGAACATGAGTTTGGCGCCATGCCGCGACGAACTTGGATCCTGGCGATCGCCATCCTCGGCGCGTCGGCGTGGTCTTCGGGCGCGCGAGCCTTGCCGAGTTTTGCCCAGCAGACGGGCCAGGCGTGCTCAAAGTGCCACGTCGGCGGCTATGGTCCGCAGCTGAAGCAGTACGGACGCGATTTCAAGCTCTACGCCTATGTCAACGGCGACAAGATGAATCACTTGCCGCCAATCTCCATCACCACGATCTCCTCCTTCACCAACACCCAGGCCGATGCTGCGAAGACATTGCCGCATTTCGAGGACAACGACAACATCGCGGCCGCTGAAAAGGTCAAGCTGGCTTACGCAGGTGCTCTGCCGGGCAACATCGTCGGCTCGTTTTCCGAGGTCAGCTACGACGGCGTGCGCAGGGTTCTGCAGCTCGACAATGTCGATATCCGTACCGCCGTAAATCCCACGATCCTCGGCAGGGATGTGGTGCTCGGGCTGGACTTGAACGACCGGCCGACTGTCCAGGATCTGTGGAATTCCACGCCGACGTTCGAGTTAGTGCCCCTGACTTCGGCCTTGGCGCCCTTGCCGGCGGCCTCGGCCATAATCGATGCCAAACTTGCGCAGCGGGTCGTAGGCGGGGGCGCATACGGCGAGTGGAATAATTGGCTGCACGCCGAGGTGACGGCTTACCGGCCCCTGCAGAACAACATAGTGCGCCGCATGGGACTAGCGACGCCCGCCAACGCCGACGTCTATGACGGCGCCATACCCTATTGGCGCGTTGCTCTCCAGCATGACCTCGAGGATAGCCACTACTTCGAAATTGGCGCCTACGGTCTGAGCGCGCAGCGCCTGCCCACCGGTGTGAGAACCAGGGGCGATGACCGGATCACGGATACCGCCGCCGACGCTACTTACCAGTTCACCGGTGGGG
>JALYIH010000009.1 GCA_030775865.1 Pseudomonadota bacterium
ACGCCGGTCAGAGCCGGCAGCGGCGTGGCGGAGCAAAACGCGGCGGGCGCGGCGGCCGCAGCTAGTCACGGCGCATGGCCGATTCAAAGCGCAACTTTGTTTATGGATTGCACGCCGTCAATGCCGCGCTCGAACGAGCGCCGGAACGCGTGCTCGAGCTTTGGATCGCCGGTGCCCGCAACGACGCCCGCACTCGCGATCTGAATGAGCGCGCGCAGCGGGTGGGCGTGCATGTTCATTCGGTCTCCGCCGATGCGCTGGACAAACTGGTGGGCGATGTGGTCCACCAAGGCGCAGTGGCAGCGATGCGTCCCCTAAAAGCCTGGGACGAGCACGACCTGACGGAAGGCTTGAATCTACTGACCGTGGATCCCTTGCTGCTCATCCTCGATGGGGTCACCGACCCCCATAACCTGGGTGCCTGCCTGCGGACGGCGGACGCGGCTGGGGCTCACGCGGTCGTGATCCCGAAGGATCGGGCCGCCTCGGTCGACGGGGTGGTGCGCAAAGTGGCCGCCGGCGCGGCGGAATTCATTCCCGTCGCCAGCGTGACCAACCTCGCCCGCACCCTGGAGGGGCTCAAGGAGCGCGGTGTTTGGGTGGTCGGAACCGACGGGGAGGCCGAAAAGCCCATTTACTCGACGGATCTGAAGCGGCCGCTGGCCTTGGTGCTGGGGGCCGAAGGCAGCGGCATGCGCCGCCTGACGAGGGACACGTGCGATTTTTTGGTGCGAATACCGATGGCGGGGCATATGCAGTCCCTCAACGTGTCCGTGGCCGCGGGAATCGCGCTGTTTGAGGCCTTACGCCAGCGGGCAGGTTGACCAAAACCCCCATTGAACGTATCCTTCGCGCTCTTTTTTGCCGGGCAACCGGTTTCGCTCCTTGCCTCACCGCTCGCAACGGGAGGCTCAATCCTTAGGGAGATACAATGCGACATTATGAAATCGTGCTTCTGGTCCATCCGGACCAGAGCGAGCAAGTTCCTGCGATGGTCGATCGCTACAAAGGCATGATCAGTGCCGGTGGCGGGTCGGTGCATCGGTTCGAAGATTGGGGCCGGCGCCAGCTGACATTCCCCATTTCCAAAGTGCACAAAGCGCACTACATCCTCTTGAACATCGAATGCGATCAGAAGACGCTGGCCGAGCTCACCGGTTCGTTCCGGTTCAGCGACGCAGTGCTGCGCAGTCTGGTGGTCAAAATGGACGAAGCGGTCACCGAGGCGTCCCCGATGGCGCGGGCCCCGGACGAGAATGCCCGCCGTCATGATGACTTCGGCGATGATGGTGACGACGATGACATGCCCATGGGCATGCGGTAAAGGAGAGCAACATGGCACGTTTTTTCCGTCGCAAGAAGTTCTGCCGATTCACGGCAGATGACGTCAAGCAGATCGACTACAAGGATCTCGCCACGCTCAAGAGCTATATCACTGAAACCGGCAAGATTGTTCCGAGCCGGATCACGGGCACACGCGCGCACTATCAGCGCCAGCTGCAGCTCGCGATTCGCCGTGCGCGGTTCCTGGCTTTGCTGCCCTACACAGATCAGCACTAAATCAGCGAGGGCACATGGACATCATATTGTTGCAGAAGGTCGCGAACCTCGGTCAGATCGGCGATCGCGTCAAGGTCAAGTCCGGTTACGCGCGAAATTTCCTGGTTCCCACCGGCCGCGCCACCATGGCGACGGCGGCGAATATCGCCAAGTTCGAAGCGCAGCGGCACGTACTCGAAGCCAAAGCCGGCGAAGAACTGGCCGCGGCTCAGGCGCGTGCGGTGAAGTTCGAGAACTTCAAGCTGGAACTTCGGGCCAAGGCCGGTGCGGAGGGCAAACTGTTCGGTTCGATCGGCACCGCCGATATCGCCGAGGCGGCGGTCAAAGCGGGCCAGCCTATCAGCCGCAGTGAAGTGCGCATGCCCACCGGTCCGATTCGCATGACGGGCGAGACCCTGGTCCAGCTGCACTTGCACACGGACGTTGATGTGACCCTGGCGGTCACCATCATCGCCGAAGAGTAGCGCTCGGCATCGCGTCCCGTTAGGGTAGCGCATGTCCGCTCGCGTCATAAATCGAACCTTGGGGCCCGGCGACGGCCTGCGTCTGCCGCCGCATTCAATCGAGGCGGAGCAATCCGTTCTCGGCGGCTTGATGCTGGACGCCGCCGCCTGGGACCAAATCGCCGATCGCGTCATCGCTGAAGATTTTTATCGCAACGATCATCGGTTGATTTTCGAAGCCGCTGCGGTCTTGATCGAGCGCAGTCAACCCTGCGATGCGGTGACCCTGTCCGGACATCTGGAGAGCCTGGGGTTGCTGGACCAAGTCGGCGGCCTGTCTTACTTGGGGTCCCTGGCGCGGGATACGCCGACCACCGCGAATATTCGCGCCTATGCGGACATCGTGCGCGAACGCTCGGTGCTGCGGCAACTGATTACCGCGGGCAATCTGATCGTCGGTTCTGCCTTGGAGCCGGAAGGCCGCGAAGCGCGCGAAGTGGTCGATGAGGCTGAGCGCGCCGTGTTCGAGATCGCGGAGCGCGGGTCGCGCGGCAAGGTAGGCTTTAGAACCGTCAAAAGCATCCTGCCGGACGTGGTCAACCGTATCGATGAGCTGTATCACTCTGACGGTACGATGACGGGCATCTCTACCGGATTTAAAAAACTCGACGAAATGACCTCCGGTTTGCAGCCCGGCGATTTGATCATCATCGCCGGCCGGCCATCCATGGGGAAGACCACTCTGGCGGTCAACATCGCCGAGAATGCCGCCCTCGGCTCGAAAAAATCGGCGGCCATCTTCAGCATGGAAATGTCGGCGGAATCATTGACGCTGCGCATGATTTCCTCGTTGGGGCGTATCAATCAAAGCAACCTGCGCTCCGGGCGGCTCGAGGAGCAGGACTGGCCGCGAATCGACTCGGCGATGACGCAGTTGGGCAGCGCCAATATCTTCATCGATGAGACGCCCGCGCTCACCCCCACGGAAATTCGTGCGCGGGCGCGGCGCTTGAAGCGCGAACGCGGGCTGGATCTCATCGTGGTGGATTACCTGCAGCTCATGCAGGTTGCCGGCACCAAGGAAAATCGGGCGACCGAGATTTCGGAGATTTCCCGGTCCCTCAAGGCGCTCGCCAAGGAATTAAAGGTGCCTGTCATCGCCTTGTCGCAGCTCAATCGCGGCGTCGAACAGCGCGTGGAAAAGAAGCCCGTGATGTCGGATCTTCGCGAGTGCGTGACGGGTGAAACAATAGTATGTCTCGCGGATGGCCGCCGAGTTCCCATTCGTGAGCTGGTCGGGCAGACCCCCGAAGTCTGGGCGATGAGCGAGGACCAGAAGATCATCAAGGCGCAAAGCGATCTTGTCTGGTCGAAGGGCGTACGGCAGGTATTTCGAGTGACGCTTGCGAGCGGGCGGTCGCTGCGCGCGACGGCAAATCATCGGGTATTTACGGGAGATGGATGGCAGACGGTGAGCGAGCTTAAGTTGGGATCTCGCGTGGCGATCGGCCGACAGTTTCCTTTGGTCGCCAACCCCGTGGTTTGGTCGGACGCGCAGATTTGTCTGCTAGGCCATTTAGTGGGTGACGGCAGTTACCTTAAGAATCGGCCGCTGCGTTACACAACTGCGTCCGAAGCCAACAGTAAGTTGGTGACGGAGTGCGCCATCGCGCTTGGAAGCACCGTGACGCGTCATGCGGGCCGGGGCAATTGGCACCAACTTGTCTTGGCCGGCAATGGCAACCGCTGGCACCACACAGGAGTAAATGCCTGGTTGAGGGGCCTCGGTATTTACGATCAACGCTCGCACCAAAAGCGTTTGCCGCCCGCGGTGTTTCAATTGAGCGATGTGCAAATTGGCCTTTTGCTGAAACATTTGTGGGCGACTGACGGTTCCATCCATGTCCGGCCGGCGGGCCGACGCGGCGCGCCGAGCGTTTATTTCTGTAGCTGCAGCGAACAGCTCGTGCGGGACGTGGCCGCACTGCTGCTACGTTTGGGCATCGTCGGGCGCATAGGACAAGTGCGACAATCAAACTATAGACCTGTGTGGACGGTGCACGTCAGCGGCGCGGAGCAGCAGGCTTTGTTTCTGGCGAGAGTCGGAGCCTTTGGACCTCGCGAAGCTCCGGCGAAAGCATTGGCTGCGAAACTTGCCGTGATGCGTGCGAATCCGAATGTGGATACTTTGCCTCAGCAGTTGTACATGAAAATTCAGTCCTCGATGCGCGCTCAGGGATTGAGCGGGTACCAAATGGGCGCAATGCGCGGTACAACTTACTCAAGCACTAACTTTAAGAAGTCGCCCTCGCGCACGACGTTCAATTCGTATGTCGACTTGCTCGACAACGGTGAGCTTAAGATCTGGTCAAACTCGGGTCTTTTTTGGGACCGCGTTGTTGCCGTCGGGCTCGAAGGCGAGGAAGAAGTCTTCGACATCACGGTGCCGGGTCCGGCAAGTTGGTTGGCAGACGGGATTGTCAGCCATAATAGCGGAGCCATCGAGCAAGATAGCGACTTGATTTTATTGATTTATCGCGAAGAAGTTTACGAGCCGAACACCACGCGCAAAGGCATCGCCGACATCATCATCGCGAAGCAGCGCAATGGCCCGACCGGCGATGTGCAGCTGACCTTCCTGGGGCAGTACACCAAGTTCGAGAACTACGCGCCGGAGTCGTACGCCGAGGGCGTGTTTCGGTGACACCCATGGTCAGCGTGACCATCGACGCGGCCGCGATACGCCACAACTTGCAAGTGATTCGCCGCCTGGCGCCCAATTCTCGCGTCATGGCGGTGATCAAGGCGAATGCCTACGGACACGGGCTCATCGCCGTCGCACGAGCCCTGGATTCGGCCGACGCGTTTGCCGTCGCGCGAGTCGATGAGGGTCTTGCGCTCCGCGAAGCCGGCATCAAGGCGCCCATCGTCCTTCTTGAAGGCGTGCTCGATCGCGAGCAACTCGATGCCGCGGCTGCCGCTCAATTTGACCTGGTCGTGCACACGCCGGAGCAGATCGAATTTCTGGGTGCGGCGTCTCCCGATGTCCGATTCAAGGTTTGGCTCAAGCTCGACAGCGGCATGAACCGTTTGGGATTCAAGGGAGAGGCCTTTCGCTCGGCACACGCGGCATTGAGCCGGACATCGGCAGTGAAGCCGCCGGTCAACCTGCTCACGCATCTGGCTTCAGCCGATATGCCGGAACTGCCGACCACCGCCGAGCAGTTGATGGTGTTTGCCGCTGCCACGCGATCTTTGGCGGGGGAGCGAAGTGTCGAGAGTTCGGCGGCCCTGTTGGGATTTCCAGACGCGCAAGCCGACTGGGTCCGGCCGGGACTCTTGATATACGGGGTGTCGCCCTTTCGAGCTTCGAACGGTGCCGATCACGGGTTGCGGCCGGTCATGACCCTGCGTTCGCGGATCATTGCCCTCAAAGACCTGGATATTGGCGATCAGGTAGGGTACGGGGGCGAGTGGACTGCGACACGCCCCACACGTCTGGCGATCGCCGCCATTGGCTATGGGGACGGATACCCGCGCAGCGCCTCGTCCGGCACGCCCGTGCTGGTGAATGGCGAGCATGCGGCCTTGGCCGGCCGGGTATCGATGGACATGATCGCCATCGACGTGACGGATGTTCAGCGTCCGCCGAAGATGGGCGATCCTGTCGTCCTATGGGGAGAAGGGCTGCCCGTAGAAGAAGTCGCGGTTTGGGCCGAGACGATTCCCTACACCTTGCTCTGCGGGATCAGTCAACGTGTGGCGGTGACCTGCCGCGAGTGAAATTGACCTGTCATTGGTGCCCAGTGCACTATTGACGGGTGAAATTCACTACAGGGAAGTTGATCGCTCGCACATATCTCCCACGCGGCGTTCGCGCCATGGCGGTCGCCCTGCTGATCGCGACTCTTGTGCCTTTCTCTTCGTTCGCAATCTGCAAGCGGTCAGCCTTCAATCTGCCCGTCACGATACAAGGCAGCCGGCCGGTCATCGCTGCTAAGTTCAACGGCGAAAACGTGCGGCTCTTGGTCGACAGCGGAGCTTTTTTCAGCATGATCAGCTCGGCGGCCGTCGAACAGTTCAAGCTCAGGACGGGAATGGCGCCTCTTGGTCTTGTGGTGCGTGGAATTGGCGGCACCACGGTACCTTCAGTCGCCACAGTCAAGCTGTTCACGCTGGGCAATGTCGACGTGCCCAATGTCGAATTTCTGGTCAGCGGTAACGAGGTGGGCGCCAGCGGCGGCGTCGGATTAATCGGTCAGAACCTACTACAGAGATGGGACGTCGAGTACGACCTGGCGAACGGCATGCTGCGGCTCATGCGGGACGAGGACTGCCACGGGGTGATGCTCGCCTACTGGGTGAAGCCGGGCGAATCTTATACCGAGATCAACATTCCAAGACCCACGCCAAGAGAGCCGCTGACCGTCGGTACCGCCTACATTAACGGCGTGAAAATTCGAGTGATTTTCGACACCGGCGCGTCGCTGTCGATGTTGTCGATGAGGGCCGCAGAACGGGCGGGCGTCAAGATCGATACGCCCGGAGTGACCGAG
>JALYIH010000010.1 GCA_030775865.1 Pseudomonadota bacterium
CACGTGATTCGCGCGCAATATCGGCTTTGTCTCCCCAGCAATTCTCAGCAATTCTTTTGTGACAGTGTATTGCAACCCCTTGCCTTGCCAAGGAGGATGCATACGTATTCATTTTAGCGTCTGCACCCTGATCGAGCGCGGAGGCCCCAAGTCCGACATTTGATCCAATCGTGTCTCAACATCCGCCGTGATCTTCGCGTCGGCGCTAGATCCTTGTCGGAAATCCGCACAACCGGGAAGAATGCCCGCCAGGGTGCAGGCGAACGCCATGGCGTAAATCAGTTTGAGTCTGCTCACTTCAATCTCCTTCGTCTACTCGCTTGTTTGTCGTACACGGCTAGGTTGCGCAGAGATCATTTCCTGACCATTGCTTTACTCGATCGCATCGGTTACGAATGAAATTTGCGGCGCAAGGGATCGTCGGTGATCGCTCGAATCCCGGCGGCTGCGTCGATCCACGATTCGAGCACCTGCCTGGATGAAAACAGGTGTTTTAGTTGGATTAGTACCGGTGACCACGACTACGTCCGGCAGTTACACTTAAGTACGTGCCCACAATCAGCTCACCTAATCGAAAAGCGCAGCATGCGACCCCGGATCCTGCTGCACCTGAGGACTTGGCGGCGGCCCTCAAGCGCTGCTTTGGCTTCGATCGCTTCCGTCCTGGCCAGGAAGCGATCGTACGCGACGTACTGTCGCGGCGCGACGTGCTCGCGCTGATGCCCACCGGCGGCGGAAAATCGCTGTGCTTTCAGTTCCCGGCGTTGTTGCAGCCGGGCGTGACGCTAGTCGTCTCTCCGCTGATAGCCCTCATGCAGGACCAGGTTCGCCAGCTGCAGAACAACGGCATTCCCGCGGCCTTCATCAATTCCAGCCTCGACGCCGCCGACATCCAGCGGCGAACGCTGGCGCTGCTGCGCGGCGAATACAAACTGCTTTACCTCGCGCCGGAACGGCTGCTGCTGCAGGAATTTCTCGAAGGTCCCCTGAACCGTCTGAATTCAGGTATCGGCATCAACGCCTTCGTCATCGACGAGGCGCACTGCGTATCGGAATGGGGGCATGACTTTCGAACCGAGTACCGTCAGCTCGCCCGGTTGCGACGGCGCCATCCCGAAGTCCCGCTGCTAGCCTTCACCGCGACCGCCACGGCGCGAGTGCGTACCGACATCATCGCGCAACTGGAGCTGCGCGATCCGGCCGTGCATGTGGCAAGCTTCAACCGGCCGAATCTTTTCTACCGGGTACGCCCCAAGGACAAGACTTCCTACCGTGAGTTGCTGGCGCAGGCTGTGAGCGGCGGCGCCGGCATCGTCTATTGCTTGTCGCGCCGGCGCGTCGATGAACTGGCTGCCAAACTGCATGCCGGAGGCATCCGCGCTGCGCCTTATCACGCGGGACTCGACACCATCACCCGCCGCGATACCCAGGACGCCTTCATTCGCGACGATCTGCAGGTCATCGTCGCGACGATTGCGTTCGGCATGGGCATCGACAAGCCGGACGTGCGCTGGGTCCTGCATTACGATTTGCCGCGCACCCTGGAAGGCTATTACCAGGAATCAGGCCGGGCGGGCCGCGACGGCGATCCGGCCAACTGCACTTTGTATTTCGGCGCCGCCGACATTCGCACGGCGGAGTTCCTGATCCAGCAGAAGGTGGACGCGACCGGCGCACCCCTGGAGAACGAGCAGCGTATCGCCCGCCAGCAGTTGCGGCAGGTGCTGCAATTCGCGGACTCGACCGAATGCCGTCGTGCGGTGCAATTGCGTTACTTCGGTGAGACGTTCTCCGGACCGTGCGGAGCCTGTGATAACTGCCGGGAACCGCGGACCGTCGAGGACTGGAGCGCGGAGGCGAGGCAGTTCCTGTCCTGCATTGCACGATTGGCTCAGCGCCGTCAACGCTTCGGCGCAGCCTATATCATCGACATTCTTCGCGGGGCCCGGACCGAGCGCGTGCTCTCGGGCGGTCATGACGCGTTGAGTGTCTACGGGATCGGCAAGCATCGCCGGGTCGACGAATGGCGCAACCTCGCGCGGGCTCTCCTGCATCAAGGTTTGATCGACGAAGCGCAGGATGGCTATTCGGTGCTGTCGCTCAACGCGCATAGCTGGCCAGTGCTGCGCGGCGAACGCCCGGTGAGCATTGCCTGCGCGGGGAAGCCCGCGCGTCGGTCTCAAGATGGTGCGCGCGCATTGACCACGGACGATTCGCTGTTCGAGCGCTTGCGGGCGCTGCGCAAACGGCTGGCGGACGCGAACGGCCTGCCGCCGTATGTCATTTTCCATGATTCCACCCTTCGTGAGATGGCAGAACGTATGCCGCTCGATCTCGACCAATTCGCCGCCCTGCCGGGCGTGGGCCAGGCGAAGCTCGCTCAGTACGGTGAGCAGTTCATCGCCGCGGTGCGCGAGCATCGCGCGCGGATGGAAGGCGTAGATGAGTGATGGATAAAAATAAGGGAATCGAAGGTCACGCTCGAAAGCGAACCAGCAACGCGGCATTTATGGTGGGACTAGGACTTCCGATCAGCCTGTTTCCAGCGCAAGCGTCTTGACGGGTCCCCCGATGGCAAGCTCGTCCTGTTCGACACGGATCCAGCGAATTTAGCCGGGTACCGGGTTGTCGATGACCGCTCTCGCAGATTCAAGCCGCGCACGGCTTGACTATCCGTGGAACTGTTGACGATAAGTCGCCGGACTCGTGCCGGCGATCCTGCGAAAGTGTTTGCGCATCGACTGTTCCGACTTGAAGCCGCATAGATCCGCCACGCGAGCCAGCGTGGCGTTGCGGGACTCGAGCATTTCCTGCGCCACAGCGACTCGCTCACGCAGAATCCACTCGTAGGGAGCGAAGCCGGTAGCGTCCGTAAACTGGCGCTGCAGCGTCCGGGGGCTCATGGTCGCCCGTGCCGCCAGAGACTTGAGTGTATGCGGGCGCTTCAGGTTCTGCCGAACCCAGTCGATCAGCGATGTGAGCCGACCCGATTCATCCGGCAGGATGGGCCGCATCACGAACTGGGCCTGGTCTCCTCGGCGATAAGGGGGAATGACCAAACGGCGCGCGACCATGTTAGCCACCTTGGTGCCGTGATCGGATTTCACAATATGGAGCATCATGTCCAGACCGGCGGCCGATCCAGCCGCGGTGATGACCTGACCCTGCACCGAGTACAGATCGTTCGGCCGTACGCGGATCGCCGGATACCGCGAGGCGAGCCGGTCGGCGAATCTCCAATGCGTGGTTGCGGTCTTGCCGTCAAGGACGCCCGCGGCGGCCAGCACAAAAACGCCCGAACAAATGGACGCGAGGCGTGCGCCTCGCTCGTAGGCCGCGCGAATCTTGCGCACGAGTGCCGCGGGTGGCGGTTCGTCAGGGTCGCGCCAACCAGGAATGATGATGGTGTCCGCCGAATCCAGCATGGAGAGCCCGCGAGGCACCGACACGGTGATGCCGCCCGCCGCACGGATCGGTCCGCTTTCGGCCGCGCATACGCAGAATCCATACCAGTCAACCGCAAGCTCGGGTCGTGGCAATGCAAACACCTCGACGACACAACCGAATTCGAAGGTGCATAGTCGGTCGTAGGCAACCGCCGCCACGCGATGATTCTTCATGGCGTGATGATATCGCAGATTGTCTTTTCTGCCACTGGGTGGCCGCACCGCCGAAGGCTAGACTCACGCCTCATTCAACATCGGACAGGAGAAGTTGCACCATGTCCTCGACCGTATCGGCTATTCCCGCGGCAGCCAGCCCGAAGGCCCTCGCGCACTTCGAGTCGCTGTTTGCATTCGAGACCGATTGCTCTGACGTCCACGATGCGATGAGCTCGGGGAAGGCGGATTTTGTACTATTGGATGTACGAAGTCCTGCTGACTATGGAAAGGGGCATGTACGGGGAGCCATCAATCTCCCGCATGGGAAGATCATCGAGTCGAAACTCTCGAAGTTTAGCCCTGATACCTTGTTCGTCACCTACTGCTCCGGCCCGCACTGCAATGGCGCTTTTCGTGGCGCCATTCGACTGGCAAAACTCGGCCGCCCGGTCAAAGTCATGATAGGCGGAGTTAGGGGTTGGATCGATGAGGACTACAGTCTCGAACCGGGTGCCGGTTGAAATCCGAGGCTTTTCGACCGACTGACGCCGGCTGTTCATCGGCGCGGGGATCGATCGAAGAGACGAATCGGGCTGTCTTGGCCAGATTTGTCGAGTGGTGGGCGGCGGGAGATCTCGAGGGCGTGATGGCGTGCGTCACGGAGACCTTCATTTGTCGGGCCTCGATCGGACCCGAGCCCGGCATGACCTACTCGGGTGCCGAACGCGTTCGTGCCGGCATTGCCGAAATGCGCGCGATCGACGAGGGCCGGATATCGGAGGTGACGGATCAGAACATCCATGGAAACCGCGGCTATTATCGCTGGATCTATCGATGGCCATCGACCGCCATGGTCGCCGATGAAGTTGGGTGCGATTGGATTCAGTTTCGAGACGGCCTGCTCGATAGCAAGGATGCATATAGGAAGGTTCGGCAGCATCCAACAGTGCCCGTGCTGCGGCATTTGACGGCCCCCGCATCGGCCCATTCTCCGGGTGCCTCGGTAACGGTACGCCTCGCAAATGCCGGCGATGCGGAGGCTTTGTTGCAATCGATGGAACAACTGGCTGAATCTCCCAGAGTCCGACGCGTTCACCGCCCACCGCGACGCTTAGTACCAGTGCGACGAGTGGATCGCGTCATGGCGCCATACCTGGAAGCGGCTCTCGCGATCACCTCACACCGATACTGTCCCACTCAAAAGCGCGCTAATGCTCAGCACCCGGCGCTGGCGGCAAGCCACCGGCGGCCGCTTGACGACACCGTGCGCATCACGGCTGCGCGCTAACAAACCCTCGGTCGCTGCGACTATCAGAGCGGCGTCAGACTGGTGATGACCAGGTGCAGAACAGCATACCGATAATGATCGCGCCGATGCAGCCGTACCGGAGCATCGAGATTCTCTCCTTGAGGATCAGCGCCGCGAACGCGAGCGTCATTACCTAGTTGCGCTACAAATTCATGAACTCGACTCTCGCCAGGGAGGGTCGGCTCAGGTAGCCTACCACGACCGGTTGCAACCCTTGCGGAGGTGTCGTGCTGGTCGTGACAACAGAGAACGTGCCCGGACATCGCGTGCGCGAGGTCAAGGGTCAGGTCTTCGGCGTGGTAGTCAGAAGCCGCGGGCTTGGCGGGAATATCATGGCGGGGCTGCGCTCAATCGTCGGCGGCGAAATTCCCGAGTACACACAATTGCTCGAGGAAGCGCGGCGTCATGCTGTCGACCGGATGGTCCGCAACGCGAGTCTCATGCACGCCAATGCCATTGTCATGATGCGATTCGATTCGTCCGAGATTGGCCAGACGATGAGCGAGATCGTTGCGTACGGAACGGCAGTGGTGCTGGAATCGGGAGCTTGATCATGTTGCGGACTGTCGTGATTGCGGTGGCATCAATCCTCACCTGCGTCGGTATCGGCCTCATAGCCTGCGGATTTCACGTACCTGGCTGGCAGGCGCTGGCCATCGGCGTGATCGTCCTCATCGGCACGCTGTTCGAGCGCTGGCGTTACCGTCACATCGAGGAGCCGCCGAATGGCCACTGGCAGCGGACTGATGAGCGATTTATCGATCCGTCGACCGGGAACCCGGTTGAAGTAATGTTTGACCCACGCACCGGTGAGCGGCGCTATGTCGCCGGAAAGTCACGCGGAGCAAAAGACTCGGCACCCTGAATCGCAAAGACATCTGCATCTGTCGACGGAGATGCCTTCGGATGGGACATTCGCCGCTTTGGTAGACGCGGAGATGCTTCGTATCGATTCACGGCAATGAATACGTATGTAGATGTCTTGTCACCCGGCGCGTCCCGACTAGAATCGAGACACAACAAGCAACATAAACAATCAATGTAGCCCTCGCGCGAATTTTGGGTCGATGCGCGCCGCCGCGACCATCGATTGATCGGGGAGCGTTTGTGAAGTTGTCTATACAAAAACCAAGACTGGCTTCGCAAGTGTCACATCATTACCGTGTTCTCAGCCTCCTGTCGATTGCTCTCCAACCCCGTCCCCCCCAGCAATGGCAGGAACTTCCCCGAACGCCAAGGATGTGTGCCATGAACGAATTCGTTACTCGGGCATTTGCCGCTTGTCTTCTCGTCTTGACCGCGTTCACTGTTTCAGCCCAGGACTTTAAAAAGCAAGTCATCTACCAGATCGTCACCGATCGTTTCATCGACGGCGATACCACCAATAATGACCCCCCGCAGAGTTCCGGCCTCTTTGACCCCACCAAAACGAACTGGCGCCTCTATTGGGGCGGCGACCTGGCGGGCATTCAATCGAAGGTCACTTACCTGAAGAACATGGGAATTACGGCGATTTGGATCTCCCCGCCGTTGCGATCAACAAGAACGACACCACCAGCTACCCCATCAGCGGCCTCAACACGTCCCTTCCGGCCGGCAATTACTCGGACTATCTCGGCAGCCTGCTAGGCGGACTCGGCATTACCGTCTCCACGGGCGCCGGGGGCAACAATCCGGTGTCGACTTTCACATTGCCCGCCCATGCGGTTTCCGTGTGGCAAGTCACGACCGCCGCTTCCACCCCGCAAGTCGGCTCCGTCGGCCCCACTGCGGCGCAAGCCGGCGTTTCCGTCACCCTTGCAGGCAAAGGATTCGGCTCCTCCACAGGCAGCATTTTCTTCGGCGCCACAGCAGCCACCATTACTTCGTGGTCGGACACCAGCGTGAAGTTCACTGTCCCGTCGGTTAGCAATGGCGTCTACGGCGTTCAGCTCAAGACTTCTGGCAGCGTTGCGGCGAACACGATTCATTTCACCGTCCTGACCGCCAAACTGATTCCCGTTACGTTCACGGTGAATAACGCAACCCCGACCAGCACGGGCGACTACATCTTTCTAACCGGCACCGGCGTGGAACTGGGCAATTGGGGCACTACTTTCGACTCAGCTATCGGCCCCATGCTCGATCCCAATTATCCCAACTGGTTCCTCAACGCCTCTGTACCCGCTGGAACAACGATACAGTTCAAATTCATAAAGATCGCCGCCAACGGCACCGTCACCTGGGAAAACGGCTCAAACCACACCTACACCGTTCCCAGCAGCGGCAACGGCTTCGTCAACGTGAACTGGCAGTTTTAGCAAGCAGGACACAACTAGACATGGATTTTGGTGTCAGCGATTTGCCATCGATTGTTTAGAGGAGGTCCTCCTAAATTCGGTCGGATCCTTTCACTTTTTATGGAAGCGCTTTGGAGCGACCCCCAAGGACAAAATTCCGGTCCTCTTTTGACCGCGATTTAAGTGCAGCCATCGGGTTATGGAGAACCTTGCATTTAAGGTCCTCGACCAAGCACGCCTAGGCGCCGCTTTGGCTGGACGGCAGAACTGTCAACGCCCTGGTACAAAGCATCTGCGTTTTCGCAAAGCAATCCGCGTGCCGCTAACCGTCCCGACGATAAGCCCGCCAAGCAGAGCGCCATATCAGTCCAGTAAATATTATAAGTTATTACAAAATATAGAATATTTGATAGAATAAGCGCGCCAATTAACCCGCCATTCAGAGCGTCAAAATGCACGTCACCGCTGCTGAGCCTTATCTGCCGGACATTCTCTCCGATCGCCTCGAGACCTTAGCTGTCGAGCTTTCGCTGGCGGCCGGGCAATTCGCAGGGCGCCTGCCACCGCGAGTGCGCATCGCTGTTGGCGAACTGGTGCGTTCGATGAACTGCTACTACTCGAATCTCATCGAGGGTCACGATACTCATCCGCACGACATTGATCGCGCGCTGGCGGCCGACTATTCATCGAATCCCAAAAAACGAGCGCTGCAGCTCGAGGCTCGTGCGCACATCGAAGTGCAGCGGATGATCGATGGCGGGCAGGCGCCGAAACTCTCTCCTTTGTCGCTCGACTACATTCTGTGGACACATCGCGAGTTTTGTTCGCGGCTCCCACCAGAGTTGCTGTGGGTCGAGGATCCGAAGACCAAAGAACGACTGCCGGTCATCCCGGGTGAATTGCGCTCGCGCATAGTATCCGTGGGCATCCATGTTCCACCGCCACCGGAAGATCTGCCTGCGTTTATGGCTCGCTTCGAAGCGGCCTATAAGTTAGACAGCAAATTGAAAAAATTGGTGAGCGTCGCGGCATCTCATCATCGCCTCGCTTGGATCCACCCGTTCTTGGATGGCAATGGCCGCGTCGCGCGCCTCATCTCGCACGCCATGCTCCAGGAGCTCGGTATCGGCTCCACCCTTTGGTCCTTGTCGCGCGGTCTCGCGCGATCAATTGCCGACTACAAGGCGAACCTTATGGCTGCCGACGAACCGCGACAGGGTGACCTCGATGGTCGAGGCAATCTATCGCGAAAGAATCTCATCGTGTTCTGCGAATACTTTTTCTCGCAGTGTCTGGATCAGGTGCGCTTCATGGAACGGCTGCTCGCGCCGTCTCAGTTGAGCGATCGCATTAGGCAGCAGATGCTCGAGGGCGAAAGGAGCGGCATCCTTGCAAACGGCGCCCACCGACTGATGCGCGCAGCGCTGGAGAACGGTGAGGTGCCGCGTGGTGACGTTCCTGCGATCGTGCAGGCGAGTGAACGCACGGGCCAGCGCATTACGAAGTCGCTCATTGAAAATGGCTACCTCCAGAGCGAAGGTCACACCGGGGCGCTGATCTTCGCCGTCCCGTCGGTAGCGCGCGATCGCTGGTTCCCGTCGCTGTACACGAGCCTGTCGGCGGCCGTGGAGGACGAGCCGGTGAGCGGTCCGTCGGTGTGACCGTCAGCGCGTTGTCGATCGCTGTTTTCATCGGCTTTCCAATGCTCATGCGAATCGTCGCCAAGAACTCTCCATTCTCATGGTCGACTTCGCCATCGAAGATCCCGTCACTTGAGAACATCGATACTCCTGGCTGATCGAAGACATTGGATTAATCGATCAGACGCAGAATACTAATTGCGAATTTGAGTTGGCTGCGAGGTGATCAATGATTCGATAGAAGTCATGTATTGTGGATCGACATAACGCGTCGCAGATTGCTGCCGCAGTTCGTCGAGAACTGTTTGAGCCTCCCCCATTTTGCCAAACTTTGCATAAGCGACGCCCAGTGCGCGCAAGTACTTCGGGGTGCGGCCGGATGTCGTGACAGCCAGCTGATAGTGGGCAATTGCCTCCTCGTGCCTGCCACCCTGGTCTGCGAGTTGGCCGAGAAAGTACAAGGCGGATGGATAGCCGGGCATTTGCAAAAGGGCTCTTTTAAACAGCCGTGCTGCCTCAGCATCATCATGAGCCGACAAAAAGACGCGGCCGACGCTCACGCGGGGATATTCCTCGACCTTACGCCAACTTTTAACGACGGCCTCTGGACGAAGATTCACGAAACGATAACCGTGTCCCCCGCTGTTCGATCTGAGAATGCTGCTTTCGACGATCGAGCCCGGAAGCAAGCGGCGGTTCTAGTTCAGCGGGTATTGAAGTCAGGGGTGAAGTTTGCGGCTGGATCAGACATGTGCTGGTTCTATCCCGGAAAAACGCGCGGCCAAGCTTCGGCAACGATGTTTACCGCTTTGCGTAAAGCCGGCATGCCGCCGCTCGACATTATTCGTGCAGTCACGGTGAATGCCGCAGAAATGTTGGGCTGGCAGGACCGCGTGGGCTCGGTTGAGCCCGGCAAATTGGCTGATCTCGCCGCCGTTGCTGGAGATCCAATCGCGGACACTAGCGAGCTGAACCACACCTTTTCAGGGCGCGCGAGTGCCGAGCAGGCGAAACTCCTCCTCGAAGGCTATGCGGTCCACGATTGGGTCTCTGACAATTCTCTTGTATTTCGTGCCCTCGTATCGGATGAGCAGGAGACCCTCGGGGCGCTGGATGACATCTCCGACCATCCGCGATCCCCTCGCGTTGTCGCTGCGCCTAAGCGATACGCCTATGTCAGCAGTGGGCTCAAAGAGTCTCTACGGAATCCCGCGGGAAGTTGCGCGCGAGTTGCTGAGGAGTCGCGGTAACTAAAGGTCTATGTGCCCGGAATGGACCCACGAATCAGTGGTCGGGGTGACAGGATTTGAACCTTCGACTCCTACGTCCCGAACGTAGCCCATTGGCCCGCTACGTGACTGAATTACTTGATCCGTCAGTAGGTTAGCACACCATAGGACGCTGAATGACACCACTAGACGCAAGTAGACACGGGTTTTCGTGTCAGCGATTTTGCCATCGATTTGGGAATTCGCGTACAAGTGAAAGCATAGCGTGAGCCGTGACGGTCCGTGGCGTCGCAAAGGATTTGCGGGGCAAGCCACGACCAATCCCGCGCTCGCGTCGAGAGCGGCCATTTCCATCGGTGACGCATTGATTGTCTTCTACGGTTGTTGGAGGGCAGTATCCGTGCAGTGACAGGCGATGCCGTAGCGGAAGGGAAAGAACCACGTGATGCGGATTCGCTCCATGGGAATGCCCGCTGCCATTAACAATCGGCGCCAATCGGCCATGACGAACGCGCGCGCGACAGACAGCGGCGCATCATGCTGAACCAACCGATTGAAGCCAAACAAACGCGTGAAGTACTTGATGAAGGCATACGGCAGGGGATGTCGATGCAGATCGTTGATAAACCAGCCATGTACCGCATGCGCGTCCATCCATCGGATAAAACGAATCACCTCGTCGTCCGTCAGATGATGTGCAAATAGAGAGCTGATGATGAAATCGGCACGGCGATCGGGGTGGAAGTCGAAAATATCGGAAGTTTCAAAGCGAATGGGCATGCCGCTCGTCATCTTTTCCGCCGATTGCTTAGACCACGGATTGAGATCGACGCCGACGAGATCGGTGTTTAGTCTTCGTTTACCGGCCCATTTCCATATCCGGCGTAGCATGTCGCCGCCGCCGCTGCCGATATCGATAACCGACACGGGCTGCTGCGGCTGGCGTGCGATCAGCGTGCGGCGCAGCCATTGCAGGGTCGGGCGATAGGCCAACGTACAGATATTGATGACAGTGAGGTCGCATAAATAAGCATGGAAGGCGACGGAGCTCAGCGGTTCCGTATCCATCAATTCGGTCTGCGTGCTGCGTTGACTGAAATCATGCTTCATGCGGACTTTGCCCGTGTGATGGTTGAAACTTCAACGGCTGCCTCTACCGGAGGCGCACAAGCGCTATGGCGCCACTTTTCTCGTGTTTTGCGATTATAGTTGATGCCATGCCTCAGATAGAACATGAATCCTCCGCCGAAGCCAATCCCGAATCCGAGTGGTTTGGGGCGAGGCGCGTCAAGCCGGAGGAAAAAACCCTTCTGGTGCAAAATGTCTTCGCTTCGGTCGCTTGGCGATACGATTTGATGAATGATGTCATGTCCGTCGGGTTGCATCGGTTTTTCAAGAATCGCCTGGTCGCGCTGATGAACCCGAAGGCAGGACAGAATATTCTCGACGTAGCCGGGGGAACCGGCGATGTCGCGCTGCGTTGTGCCAGACACTCACACAGCAAGGCCAGGATTGTCGTTTGCGATCTCAATCCCGCCATGCTCAAAGCCGGCCGCGCAAAGATGACCGGCGAGAAGGGGGTTTCCGGCATTGAATGGATGACGGGCAATGCCGAAGCATTGCCGCTGCCCGATGGCAGCGTTGACACCTATTCCATTGCCTATGGCTTGCGCAATGTTACACATATCGATCGGGCGCTCCGCGAAGCGGCGCGCGTTTTGCGGCCCGGTGGGCGTTTTTACTGCCTTGAATTTACGTCCGGCGTTCGACGCGGGCTCAAGCCGCTGTTTGACGCTTATTGCCGCAAAGTGATGCCGCCGCTCGGTCAATGGATAACCAAGGATGGCGGCGCCTATCAATATCTGGCCGAAAGCATCCAAAAATTCCCCGATCAATCTGCCCTGGCAAAGCGCATCGACGCGGCGGGGCTTGGCGAAACGCAGTGGATCAATCTTCTTGGCGGAATCGCAGTCATTCACTCGGCGCGGCGCAATTAGGGGCGACGGGTAACCGCCGCATCAAAGGCACCGCCATGAGCGCGACAACAAAGATTGTTCCCAGCATCAGCCATGCCTCGTTAAACGACATTACCAGCGCTGCACGATTGACCAGCGGTCTTACCATGTCTTTAGTCGCCTGATCGATGGGCCCGAGAAGTGCATTCTTAAAGAGCGACAGAGGTATACCCACGATGCGCGCCGCCGCGGTGTCTCCCGCCTGAAGCCTGGCAACCAAATGTGCGGCATGTGTCGGCGCGCGCTGTTCCAGTACGGTATCGATCAGGGCGATGCCGATGGCGCCCCCCAAATTGCGCATCAAATTGAACAATCCGCTGGCGTTTGGCATTCGCGCGATCGGCTGCCCTTCAAGCGCCAGGCTGGTGGTCGGCAACAGGCAGAACAGCACGGCCGCGCCGCGCAGAATTTGCGGCCACAGCAGCCCGTCAAAATCGGTTTCGTAAGTCATAAAACCATCGCTGACCAGACCGGCCGCAAAGACGGCATAACCAATCGCCGTCAGTAACAGCGGGTTAAATCGCCTTGCCGCCATCGCCGCAAATGGAGCCACCGCAAGCTGCGCCGCACCCATGACAATCATGATTTCGCCGATTTCCAACGGGGTGTGCAGCTGGACAAAACCAAGGTAAAGCGGCGTGATATAGACCGATCCGAACAATCCCATGCCCAGCACAAAACTGTAGAAACATCCAATAGTGAAATTGCGGTCTGCAAAGCAACGAACATCGATGATCGGCGCCGGCGACGAAAGACAGCGACGGATGGCGAAAAACCCCGCGAGGGGACATAACACCACCAGTGACGCGATGAGACCGCCGTTCCATATATGCCTGGGCCCCTGTTTCAACGCCAGTTCGAGGCTGGCAAGGCAGGCGACGATGAGCATCAGCGCCGGCAAATCGAGCCGCGCCACCAATGTCCAGTCCGGCTTTCCGATGCGAATGAGGCGGCCAGCCACCGCCGCGGCCGCCAATCCTGGCACGACATTGATTAGAAACAGCCAGTGCCATGAGTAATTTTCAGTGATATATCCGCCGAGAACAGGCCCAATTGTGGGCGCAAGCATGGCGAAAAGGCCGCCGATGGTCGTCGCCAAAACATGTTTTCGTTCGGGGAACATCGTGAACACGGAAGTAAAGACGATCGGAATGAGGGCGCCTCCGCAAAACCCTTGGATGATGCGAAAAAGCAGCAGCGTTTCGAAATGGTGACTTGCGGCGCACCCCACGCTCGACGCGGTAAAGCCGGTTATTGCGGCCACAAACAGGCCGCGCAGCGACATCAACCGTGTCAACCAGCCGGTTAAAGGGATCGCAACCACTTCAGCAATAAGATAAGCGGTTTGAATCCAGCTGAGATGATTGGTCGCAATATGCAGGGCAAACTGGATGTCGGGCAAGGAGCTGGCGACGATCTGGACATCGAGGATCGCCATAAACATGCCGAGACAAAGCGCGAGATAACCGACCCATGTCGCTGGACCGACGACATCAACGGCAACGGTAGAAGGCATTGCCATCTTTACCCAGCGCACTGAAAACGGAATGGATACATTGATCGCAACTCAGATGGCAACTTACCAGAGGCAACAGGAAGTTGCGCAAATAGCTGGGGGTCCACAGGCTGGTCATGTGTGCCGTTCGATTCGTTCGGTGGGGCGCGGCTTTTTTTGCGCCCTGTGTGCGCGTTGGCGTAAAACGGCCGAGTGAAGTGCATGAGTGCTGTACAATACGGTATCTCTGCACGGAAGCACCCAGACTCTATGTTTAATTTATCCCAACAGTACGCTACGGGGGATGAATGTACTTGAATGCCATTGGCACCGCGCTTCCCGAACGCCGCTACACGAAGGCGGAATGCTGGGACGCGTTCGCCGCTTCCGACTGGTACGGCCGCCTTGATACGCGCTCGCACGCGATTGCGAAGATGGTATTGCGCCGGGAAAACGGCATCGAAGCTCGCTGGCTCGCCCTCGACTCGCTCGATGAAGTATTCGCCATCGACCCCGACACCTTGCACCGTCGCTTTGCCACGCATGCGCCCCGCCTTGCGGAGCAGGCCGGAACCGCCGCGCTGCACCGAGCCGCGCTCGCTCCGGAGGCGATCGATGCGGTCGTCGTGTCGACTTGTACCGGCAATCTCTGCCCGGGTCTCAGCGGTTACGTCATCGAGCGGCTAGGACTGCGCTCCGATGTACTGGGTTTCGATCTCGTGGGGCAGGGATGCGCCGGAGCGCTTCCGAACTGGCAACTGGCGAACGCGCTGCTGGGCGCTCGGCAATGTGAGCACGTGCTGTCCATATGTGTCGAGGTATGCAGCGCCGCGATGTATCTCGACGATGATCCTGGAGTATTGATCAGCGCGTGTCTTTTCGGCGACGGTGCCGGCGCAGCAGTCCTGTCGCAACGGCGTCCAGCCGGGCAGCGTATGGTGGAGTGGCGCGAAACGGGTTCGCTGACCAACCCGGACGAACGTGAGTCGCTGCGCTTCCAACACCGCGGCGGCATGTTGCGCAACGTGTTGACTCGCGCCGTACCGCGGCTGGCCGCGCAGCACGCCGACGAAGTGCTCGCGACCACGCTCGCGCGCGCCAGTCTGACGCGCGACCAAATAACGGGGTGGATCATGCATGCCGGCGGCCGCGACGTCTTGCTCGCGCTCGAGGACCGCTTTAAAGTGGATCCGCACGCATTGCGGTATAGCCGCGACGCCCTCCGCGATTACGGCAACCTAAGCAGCGCATTCGTCTACTTCGTGCTCGATGCGGCGCTTGCCGACGCTGCGCCCGGCGGGTGGTGGTGGATGTCTTCGTTCGGCGCGGGATTTACCTGTCACGGTGCGTTGCTGGCGGTCGAGTAACGGCCGGCCATTCCAACCATGCTTTCCGAGAAAAATCTATGAGCACGCTTGAAGCGCTACAGGACATTCTGGTTCGCGAATTCAAACTCACTCGTGAGCAACTGGCTCCCACGGCAGAGCTCAATGCGCTCGGCGTCGATTCGCTCGACTTACTCGAACTCATGTTCAAGATCGAGGATCGCTTTGGCGTCAAGATCCAGGAGGACACGCCGTCCAATTTGCTGACCGTCAGCGACGTCGTCGTCTACATCGACGGATTGCTCGCCCACCCTCCGGCGGCACGAGCTGCCGCGGGCGAGGATCTGCTCCCGAACCAGCGCTCGTAGCGCGACGATGCGTCGCGTCGCGATCACCGGGCTCGGCGTGATCGCGCCGCTCGGAAATTCCGTCGACGAGCTGTTCACCAATCTGGTGGCCGGCCGGTCCGGCGTGAGACGCCTGGCACCGCCTCTCGTCGAGCGGCTGAAATCACCGATTGGCGCAGCGGTCGACTTTGACGGAAACACGCATTTCCCGCTGCCGCGGCTGCGCTTGCTGGATCGCGTCAGTCAACTAGCCCTGGTCGCCGCCGCGCAGGCAATCGCGGATTCGAAACTCGACTTTGCGGGCGAGCGGGGCGAGCGTTGCGGGGTTTGCGTAGGGACGGCCATGGGCGGCGCCGAATCGACCGACGAGGGATATCAAACCATTTACGCGCTGCAATCGGATCGCGTCAAACCGTATAGCGTACTGACCGCAATGTCGAACGCACCGGCGTCGTGGATCGGCATCGACCATGGGCTTTGCGGACCAAACCTCACCTACTCGACGGCCTGCTCGTCCTCGGCGGTGGCGATCGGGGAGGCGGCGTGCAAAATTCGGCACGGCGATGCGGACGTGATGCTCGCAGGCGGTGCTGAAGCGCCGCTCACGTTCGGCGTCCTGCGCGCATGGGAAGCCATGCGCACTCTGGCGACAGAGGATCCGCACGACCCGTCATCCTCGTGTCGTCCCTTTGCCAGCACGCGGACAGGCCTGGTGCTCGGCGAGGGCGCGGCATTCGTTGTTCTCGAAGAGTGGGGTCACGCCGTCGCCCGCGGCGCGCCGATCCATGCGGAACTGTCCGGCTATGGATTGACGACCGACACTGCACATATCACGCGCCCGACGGTTGCGGGCCAGGCGAGCGCGATGCGCGCGGCGTTGGGCTCGGCCGGCGTGGATCCCGACGCGATCGATTACGTCAATGCTCATGGCACCGCCACGCTGCAAAATGATGTCATCGAGACAGCCGCGCTGAAGGAAGTCTTCGGGGCGCGTGCCTATCGGGTGCCGGTGAGTTCAACGAAGTCCATGCATGGGCATCTTTTGGGCGCGGCGGGGGCGTTGGAGTTCGTGATTGCGGTCGCCAGCCTGGAGCGCGGTATCGTGCCGCCGACGATGCACCTCGATTCGCCGGATCCCGCTTGCGATCTCGATTATGTCGCAGGGCGAGCGCGGATAGGCATGCCGCTGCGAACCGTCATGTCGAACTCCTTTGCATTCGGCGGCACAAACGCGGTGTTGATCGCCGCATGCGGCGTGCCGCGGTAAAAGCGCTCGATAGCTCGTTCGCGAGGAGCAAGCCTTGCCACGCGCAACGTGAAGGACTTTGAGGACTGCGACGTTGATGTCATCAATCCAAGGACGGTATAGACAGAGGTCGCGCCGGTGTACGGCCTTAGCAAGAGTTCCTTTTCTGTCCCCGACGGGCGGCGCCTTGCAAGATCAAATGCACGAGCGCGCTCGCTCGCTGGGGAATCGGTACTCCCGTTGAAGGACTCGGTGCAATGGACTTTACGGAGCCCGATAACTTTTTCAGAATGGGCGCGCCTCCAGTGATGGTGGATATAATGCCCAAGATAAGCGGCGTCGAATTCGAATGCGCTTGGTCGAGACGGGTGACCATTGCAATCGACGAAGCATTGACGGTCAGTTTTATTTCGCGAGCCGATCTCGTGGCTGCCAAGATTGCCGCGGGTAGCGCCCAGGACTTCGTCTCGGAAGAGTGGCCGACGACGTCGGATCGGCGCTTGGCAATCGAATTGACGATGGCATATACTTATGTATATGCCAATTTTCTATGGAGATAATCCATGCGGCGTACAGCCAAGATTTTCATGAACAACCGCAGCCAAGCGGTCCGGCTTCCGAAGGAGTTTCAGTTCAATACTTCTGAGGTGTTTATTCGTAGGCAAGGCGACGATGTTATTCTTTCCGCCCGACCGATGGATTGGTCTGCCTATCTCACCCCAGGGACCGTCGCCTCAAAGGAGTTCATGGAGGGGGTCGATGAGCTGCCGATCCAGGAGCGCGAACTCTGATGGCAGAGTACATGCTCGATACGGACATATCGTCCTACATCATGAAGCGTTCCCATGACGCGGTTCTGAGAAGGCTGCAGAAGGTGCCCATCGGCGCCGTCTGCATCTCCGTTATCACCAAGTCGGAGCTGCTGTTCGGGGTTGAAGTGTCTCCCCGACGACAACAGGATCATGCTGCCCTTGACGAGTATTTGCGGCACGTCGAGGTTTTGGACTTTCCTGACGAAGCAGCCCTTCACTATGCCCAGATCCGTGCGGCGCTCAAAGTTCGTGGAACGATGATCGGCGCAAACGATCTCGTCATCGCGGCGCACGCCCGTTCTCTTGCGCTTACGCTCGTGACCAACAACGCCGATGAGTTCAGTCGCGTCCAAAATCTAAAATTTGAAAACTGGACTAAATAAGTCGGTGAGAAAAGTATAGTGATGAGGGCCGGCTCCGACAATTGGGCGATAGTGTGAACAGGCGTCTGGTTTGGACGCCGGTCGGCGTCGCAAGCTATTGATTCGTCGCCCTCGACGTCCTACAAAGATGGTCAATGTTCTGCGACTGTTCACAGCCGTTCTTGAGTGTCGTTAAACGTCGATCTCGCGCCGCATCTCCGCGTGGCTAGCGAAACAGCCCCAAGCCGAACTGAATCTCGCCCCCAGGCTCGCCCCCAGACGTGTTTGAAGCTCGCCCCCAGAGGGAAATGCGCGTTTGAAAAATCTTTTAAATCAGTGGTCGGGGTGACAGGATTTGAACCTGCGACTCCTACGTCCAGAATTGAAGTGTCCGCTTCCTGAGATATCCATAGAATCTCATAAAAATGCGACTTCTCGTGTCGTGGGCAATCCGCGAGAACCTGATCAAGCGCGCCGACAATCCGGCCAGCGACATGGAGAAAAATCTACCCAAGAAGCGAAAGAAGGATCGCGTACTGTCACTTGACGAGGCCCGAATTGTCTGGCGTGCGGCAGCCTCGGCGGGTTACGCATTTGGCACCCATGTGCAGTTGATGCTGTTGACCGGCTGCCGAGCCGGTGAGTGGGCACGCGCGCTTTGGTCGTGGGTCGATTTGAAGCAGAGACTATTGATCATTCCGGCGGAGGCTTACAAGACAGATCATGTCCATGTGATCCCGCTTGTGCCAGAGGTCGCGGCGATTCTCAAGAACGTACCCAAAGGCCGCAATGGCGAATACATTTTGTCGAGCACGGAAGGAGCCAAACCTATCCGGGGCATCGGCAAGGTTTATAGAACGCGATTGCCGCGCGAGATTATCGCGTGCACTGGATCAGAACTCTCACCGCCTTTCACCTCGCACGATCTTCGGCGCACGGTTGCGACGCGATTGGGCGAATCGCTGGGCGTGGGAGGCGAGCAATTGATCAAGAAGGTGCTTGGACATTCCGACGGAAGCGTCACCGCAATCTATAACCGTTATGGCTATGTAAAGGAAATGAGGGCCGGGTTAGAAGCGTGGGCGCGCGAGCTGACGAACTAGCACGTATTCCAACCGGGGATAGATGAGACGAGTTACACCGAAAAGTTACCCCCACGCGAGGGCAAGATATTGCTCGTGGACTTGTTGCCCAACGTGCAACGGGAGCGTTCGCATTCCGATGTGACTTAGGGCTGATCTGCGGGCGAACCTTGGAGAGAGCGGTGGTGGCCACGATGCTGTTCTTTGTGGTTCAGAGCCAAAGGCATTCGTGGTATCGGGCAAAAAGGCGCGGCGAATCCTTAGTTACCCCCAACGCGATTTCAGCTTTCGGACGTGTGACTCTCCAATCCAACTTCAAAGAGAAAGTGACCGGGATGATTGGCTTCATCGATGCGGTTGCCCACAGCGTGGTCTTTATCTTCATGTGCGAGCAATCGATTGGTTGTCCACCGACAATGTACCTTTAGTACGAAATCGATCCACTTGATGCAGTGATTTCTGACGTTCATCGATCGGAATTCTTCTTGGACCGCAATCTTCCGGCCAAGACGACAACTATGATCAAATCAAATATTACTGCGCCAGCACAAAACATGATGCGGCCGCTGATTTCCGAATTCGATCTATGCCAGAATCCCAGGCCGCCGATCGATATTCCCCCAGAGAAGGGCCTCGGCCCTGGCCCGAAGGCCACCCAGTTGACAATCACCCCCAGCGAAGCGAATACCACAATAGCCGCAGCCTGAGATACCCATGTATATCGGCCCAATTGCGTTGCAAGGGGCGCGAATCCGGCCGCCACAAATGCGAGCCCGGTCAGCGCCACAACCCAACGCGGCGCATGGAGCGCTTGCGGTGGGGATGCAATCCATCCCAAGGCCAGCCCAATGATCGCGGCGCCCGCAGCCCATAGACTAATGGCAAACAACCAAGCGATAAGACGCGCCGACCCCGATGATTCGCTGGAATTGGCGTTAGTCATGTCTCAAGCCCAATCGAACCCGTTCCGCGAGTTGATCGTCGCACAAACGATACGGCCCATGAGCAGTACAGCCGTAGTTTCACAGGTGTAATTCTGCGTTTAGTGTTCTCAGCCGCGCTGTCGCTGTCAGCGACAAGGTTAATGCGAGAGCGAATATTCCGCACTCAATGATGAAAATAGCGTCGATCCCGACCTCGTATACCGGTCGTTGTGAGAAAATGCCGGCGATTTGCGTCCACCAGTACGCGAACAAGCCAATATCCATGATCCAATGGCCAAGTATGCAAAAGGCGAGCGTGCCGGATGCTCTCGCTAACGTACCGAGCAACAGGCCGGCGCCCAAAATAATGGGGATCATGCCAATGAGCGCCCAATCCTTCGTAAGGTGGATCAGCGTGAAGAAAAGTGATGAAGTTAGGATTGCCACGACCGGGCCGTGCCTATTCTCGATTGGCCGCTGCATGTAGCCACGGAAACCCGTCTCCTCGAAAACGCCCGCGGAAAGCGCCGATATAACGCACGTGAGCCACTGCATCGCTCGAGAGCCGATGAACGAGAAATCATACCCTTGATGGAAGGCGGCCGCGGGAAAGGGGACGAGGCGGAAGAGAAGCACGATCGAAGCATGGATCGTCGCCGCAAAACTCGCGGCTGCGACGATGCCCCACAACCATTGCGCGCCTGAAAGAGAGCGCACGCGAAAATAATCGGCCCGCACTGCCTTGAAGCGCGCGGGCGGACCACCGCCCGCCGCCCACCACACGTATAGGGCTAAAAAAATAAGTTCGGCGCCTGCGGCCGTCGGCATTCCTATCTTCAGCAATAGGATCGGCCAGATATTCGCGGCGATCATGCCGACGAGAATGCCGCCGATTACCGCGCGGATGATCACCGGTACTCGGCTCCACAGGCTCTTAATGTCCTCCTGGCTCATTTCAGCTCCCGCGCTCGTAGCACCGTTGCATTCGATCACCTGGACACTTCAGGATCATCGCCACCATCCGAAGTGCATTGCGTCCGCGGCTGAATCGCAGCTTACGATATCCGCGGAATAATTGGTGGTACTTATGCCGCCGGGGAAACGGATCGATTACATGCGTGCTCTGTGTCGCAGTATGCCAATGACACTTCTGCGCTTAGCGCGCGACTTCTCAAAAAGATGGTCAATGTTCTGCTCTTGTTCACACGTTAGTTTTGCGGCAGCGTCCTTGCCACGCGGATTCCCATGATCGCGTCGCGATAGTCGGCGGGATTCCTTTCGCGGCTGGCCGGTCGCAGCAGCCATAGCGGAAACATCCACGAGCTGCCGCGATCAACTCGGAGGCAATTGCCTTGACCGTCCTTCGCCTGGGGTCGCGCGAAGGGGCCTCGTTCGCGCGCCCGGTGCCGGGGGGGTACACGGAACTGCATGTGCGAGGCCGCTCGCATTTGCTGCGGAGACCATGAGTTCCTTGCAAGGCAGGTTCGATCCGACCGCATTTCTTCGAATCCACCGCTCGAGAATCGTCCGCACGAGGTGCATCGTGGAATTGCGCAGCGTCGATAATCGAGAACACGTGATTACGCTCTCCGGTGGCTCGGAGCACCGATCCAGCCGCACTTACGCGCGCCCGGGCTTGAACTGTGGCTAGCGTGAGGTCGGCGTTCGAATTTTTGCACATTACGGGCATCTGATCGAAGCCCGGCGTCCGTTGCTGTTCACCGATGAGGATCAGGCCGCCAAGACAACGCGCGATCGAGATCCTCACCACACCGACGCCTCTGCAGCGGCGCGCCTTCGAACTGACCGATCAAATCACCGCGTAGTCAGAACCAGAACACCCGAAATCCATACATGTGTCTGTCACACATGGATTTATCGTGCGACGCGCGCAGGAACTTCGGTTTAGTCGCGCCGAACAGCCGAGAAACTATCCACCACTAAGTGACGCGACGACGGCTTTGATCACGCCGCACGAGGCGATGATGAGCATGATGATGCTGGTGAGGCCTCCCGTCATTGCACCGATCAGTCGTTTACTGGGATCGGCCATGTAGCCGCGCAAATAAATGATTCGGCCGATCAACCAAATAAAGCCGATCAGCGGAGCGAGCCAAGCCCAGCCAATCGGATAGAAGGCGGCCACCCACAGGAAGGGCAGGAAAATCCCCATCTGCTCCAACGTATTGAGTTGCACGCGATACGCACGGTCGAATTCCGGATGGCCGCTGGTCGCAGGCGCTTGGATTTTGTGCTTGCCGCGAAGATTGCCGACGCGGAACCCGGTGTAGAAATAGAAGAACCCGATCAAGAGCGTGACGATGGCCGTCCACAAAGTTGCTGGCATCATGATTTCCCCCAAGTAGCCGCGTGTTCGCGATCTTCGTCAGGCAAGAGTATAGACGCCTCATTCTTGAGGGATAGCGCTTGGGTCCGCGCTGTGAACGGGCACCCATCCGCAAACGCCAACGCGAACTTGAGCGCAGGAATCCAGGGCTAGCGGGCTTTAGCTGTTGGGGGTGCCAGTCGTGAGGTCGTAGCCGGATTTGGACGCAAACAGGATATGCCCCTAAATCTCCCTCGCTGCGAATCAGCGCGAGCCCGGCCTAGACGAGTGGCGCAAAGGCGCGCGGGTACAGGTCAAATATCATGGTGGGAAGACAACGACGGCTGATCTTGGTAAGCCGACCAACTATGAAGAAGTCTATTTAGTCGTCGGCCCAGAAAGCGTCCTTCGAAAGAAGGGAGATACGGACGGCTTCGTTGTGTACAAATGTCTGGCAAAAGACATTCAACGGCGGCGCACAAAGACAGGGAAATACCAGGTATCTAAAGGGCGCTTGCCCGAAAAGCCCACGCGTCGCATACGACTCGACCAAGAATAGTTTGCCCCTAAATAGCCCCTAAATAGCCCCTAAATAGCCCCTAAGTAGCCCCTAAGTAGAAATCTTGCTGGACCCTAGGAGTCGCCGGGTGCGTAAATATTGAAAGAATTCAGTGGTCGGGGTGACAGGATTTGAACCTGCGACTCCTACGTCCCGAACGTAGTGCTCTACCAGGCTGAGCTACACCCCGAATCGACAACGAAATCAATTCTTGCGCGCGACTGCGAACTTCGCCAGTTCACTCAAGCCTTCTTTGAAAGCACTTTCGGGAAGGGGCGCCAGGGCCGCAAGCGCCTGATCCGCCTCGCATTGAGCGAGGCGCGCAGTGTACGCAAGCCCCCCGAGGCTTGCAACGGCGCGGGTGATTTCAGCTAAATGATCCAGTCCGCCATTTTCGATGGCATGGCGAATCATGCCCCGCTGGGCTTCGCTACCGTGCTGCATTGCATAAATCAAGGGGAGGGTGGGCTTGCCCTCGGCAAGGTCGTCCCCCAGGTGCTTGCCCAGGCTCGCTTCGTCAGCCTGGTAATCGAGCGCGTCGTCAACCAGCTGGAAAGCAGTCCCGATGTGCCGTCCGTACAGTGCGAGTGATTCTTCCATCGCCGGCGGCGCGTCGCTCAAAACCGCGGCAATCTGGGCTCCGGCCTCGAACAGCCGCGCGGTCTTGCGACGGATCACGTCGATGTAGCGAGCCTCGGTGGTATTGGGGTCGCGGGCGTTCATCAATTGCAGCACTTCGCCCTCGGCGATGGCATTGGTGGCATCGGCCAGGATTTGCATGATGCGCATGCGATTCAAAGTGACCATCATCTGGAACGCGCGCGAGTACAGAAAATCGCCGACCAGCACACTCGTGGCATTGCCAAACACTTCGTTGGCGGTGTCACGGCCGCGCCGCAACGAGGATTCATCGACGACGTCATCGTGCAGTAGGGTGGCGGTATGGATGAATTCGATGATGGCGGCGGCATCGATATGCCGTTCGCCCGAATGTCCGCAGGCACGAGCCGCAAGAAGCACCAAAAGAGGGCGCAAGCGCTTGCCGCCGGCATAAATGATATAGGTGGCGACTTGGTCGACCAGGGCTACTTTGCTGTGCAAACGCTGTTTGACGACCTTGTCGACGGCCTCAAAGTCTGCGGTTACCAACCCACGAATCTGTTCTAGTGTCATGCAACGCTCAAAGGAATGCGCCATGGTACCTAAGATCGGTCTGACTAGCGCGACGCGCTGGGAGGCCCGCCGTAGGCTGGTGTGGCTGCTGGTTTGACCCGGGGGCCTTCAACCGATACAATCCGCGGCTCTTTTGCGGCCCCATCGGCCGTCCTCGGAGTTGCAACAATGTATGCCGTGATAGCCACGGGCGGTAAACAATACCGCGTCCAAGAAGGTGCCGTGGTGCGTATCGAGAAGCTCGATGCAGACCAAGGTGCCAGCGTTGAATTTAATCAGGTTCTGTTGGTCGGCGCCGGTTCTTCCGTAACCATCGGCGCGCCCTACGTGGGCACGGCCAAGGTGGTGGCGACGGTGGAAAGTCACGGCAAGGGCGACAAGGTGCGAATCGTCAAGTTTCGCCGCCGCAAGCATTACAAGCGCGAGAAGACCCATCGGCAGCCTTATACCGATGTGAAGATCACCTCGATTGTCGCTTAAAGATCTGGAGATAAATTAAATGGCACATAAAAAAGCTGGCGGCAGTACTCGCAACGGCCGCGATTCGCATTCCAAGCGCCTGGGCGTCAAGAAATTCGGCGGTGAAGACGTGCTCGCGGGAAATATTTTGATCCGGCAGCGCGGTACCGTGTATCGCCCGGGCGTGAACGTCGGCATCGGTACGGATCACACCCTGTTTGCCAAGGCCCACGGCGTCGTGGAATTTCGCGTCAAGGGCGCCGAGCAGCACACGTACGTCAACGTCGTTCCGAAGTAACGAACTTGAGGGCGGGCTCCAAGCGCGCCAATAAATGAAAAAGGGGGCCGGGAGACCGAGCCCCCTTAATTTTTTTGTGAATCCATCATGAAATTCGTTGATGAAGCCAAACTCAAGGTGCAGGCCGGCAACGGCGGCCGGGGCTGCGTGAGTTTCCGCCGCGAGAAATTCGTACCCTTTGGCGGCCCGGACGGCGGCGACGGGGGCCTGGGAGGCAGCGTCTATCTCAAAGCGGTCGAAGGCATGAACACGCTGGCGGATTTTCGTATTTCGCGCACCTACAAGGGTCAGAACGGCGAGAGCGGCAGCGGCAACGATTGCACCGGCCACGGCGGTGATGACACCTATGTCGCCATTCCCATCGGTACCGTTATCGTCGACAAGGATACCGGGGAGACGCTGGGGGATCTTACGGTCGAAGGCCAGACCTTGTTGGTGGCCAAAGGCGGCAAAGGCGGATGGGGTAACACCCGCTTTAAATCCAGCACCAATCGCACGCCACGCAAGTCAGGCCTGGGACTGCCGGGGGAAAAACGCGAGCTGCAGCTGGAGCTGAAACTGATCGCCGATGTGGGGTTGCTGGGATTGCCCAACGCCGGCAAGTCGACCCTGATTCGGGCCGTATCGGCCGCGCGGCCCAAGGTGGCCGATTATCCGTTCACGACGTTGCATCCGAATTTGGGTGTCGTTTCGGTCGGCTTAGGCCGCAGTTTCGTGATGGCCGACATACCGGGGTTGATTGAGGGCGCTGCGGACGGCGCGGGCTTAGGAATTCGTTTCCTGAAGCACCTGCAGCGCACGCGAGTTCTTTTGCACCTCATCGATATCGAACCACCAGATCCGGACGCGGATCCTGTCAAAGATGCACGCACCATCGTGGCGGAATTGAAGAAGTTCGCCGCCGATCTCGCGGCGAAAGAGCGCTGGCTGCTCATCAACAAGATCGATTTGTTGGACCCGAAGGAAGCGCAGCGACGTGCCAAGGAAATTGTCCGGCGCTTGCGCTGGAAAGGCCCGGTGTTGCTCATATCGGGCGCCACCGGTGAGGGCACGGACGAACTGAAGCAGGCGGTGATGCGTTATCTGGAGGAGCACCCGCGCGCGCCCGCGCAGGCGGCGGCAACTGCAGAGTGAGCCAATAAAAAAGCCGGCATCGCCGGCTTTCTTCTGCTCAAGCCAAATTGTTCATTTGGCGAGTGCGCGAACCTGTTTGGTCAGGCGACTCTTGTGACGAGCAGCCTTATTACGGTGAATGATGCCCTTATTGACCATGCTGTCGATCACCGGCGTCGCTTCATCGAGAGCCGTCGCGGCTTCAGCATGCTTGCCTGCCTTGAGCGCCAAGGTTGCCTTCCGGATGGCACTGCGCAGCTGCGAAGTGAGCGCGTCGTTGCGGGCACGATGCACCGTCGACTGTCGGGCAGCTTTTTCAGCAGATTTCGTATTCGCCAAGCGAGAGACTCCTCTAAAAGAGCCGCGTAGCTTGCCGATTGGGCCTGCGCTTGTCAATTGCTGGGCGGGCGGACCTTCGCTGCACTGCTATAGTCGGGCCACTCAAACGGTAGGAAACCTGAGTATAATCACAGCCTTTCGCCATGGAACTAGTTCGCGGCCTTCATAATATCTCGCGCACGCCTGAAGGCTGCGTACTGACCGTGGGCAATTACGATGGTGTGCATTTAGGACACCAAAAGATGATCGGCGCGCTGAAAGCACGCGCCACGGAACTGCGCTCGGCGGCAACGGTGCTGGTCTTTGAGCCGAGTTCCAAAGAATTCATCGACCCAGAAGGTGCGCCGCCACGCCTGACGCGCTGGCGAGAAAAATTCCTTGCGCTGGCCGCGCAGGGGGTCGATCGCCTGGTGACCTTGCGATTCGATGAGTACATGCGAGCGATGACGCCCGAATGCTTTGTCGATGAATTGATCGTCGCAGCTTTGGGCACGCGGCACATCGTGGTGGGAAATGATTTCCGGTATGGCTGCAACGCCGGCGGCACGATCGACAGCCTGCGAGCGGCGGGCGGGGCGCGCGGCTTCGGCGTGGAGCAGATCGCGCCGTTCGTTTTCGACGGCGTGCGCGTGAGCAGTACCGCGGTGCGCGAGCGCCTGGCAGACAGCGACTTTGCCGGTGCGAAGCGCCTGCTGGGCCGTCCGTATCGAATGCTCGGCCGTGTCGTCCACGGACGGGAATTGGGCCGCACGCTGGGGTTTCCGACGGCAAACATGCGGCTCATGCGTCGCAAGTCGCCCGTGCAAGGCGTAATGGCGGTGCGCGTTTTTGGCATTGAGCCTAAGGCGATGACGGCGGTGGCCAGTCTTGGGACGCGGCCCACCGTCGATGGAACCGACATGTTGCTCGAGGTTCATGTGTTTGATTTCGCCGGTGAGCTGTATGGACGAGAAATCGAGGTTGAGTTCGTTGCCAAGCTGCGCGATGAGGTCAAATTCGACTCGTTGGATGCGCTGACCGTGCAAATGAAGGTCGATGCCGCGCAGGCGCGCGACCTATTGTCGAAGGTGAATAGTGACTGATTACAAAAGTACGATAAATCTCCCCGTCACGGGCTTCCCGATGAAGGCTGATCTGGCGAAGCGCGAGCCCGAGATGCTGGCGGCGTGGGAGCGCGATGACATCTACGGCAAGATCCGCAAGGTTGCGAAAGGCCGCCCGACGTTCATTCTCACCGACGGTCCGCCGTATGCGAACGGCGCGCTGCACTTGGGCCATTCGCTCAACAAAATTCTCAAGGACATCATCGTCAAGTCGCGCACGCTGGACGGCTACGACGCGCCCTACGTGCCCGGATGGGACTGCCATGGCCTGCCCATTGAAATGCAAGTTGAGAAAACCCATGGCCGCGTCGGGCAAAAAATCAGCGCCAAGGCATTTCGCGCCGCATGCCGTGAATATGCCATCAAGCAAGTCGATTTGCAGCGCGGGGAATTCAAGCGCTTGGGGGTCTTAGGCGATTGGGATCATCCGTATCTCACCATGGCGCCGCGATTCGAAGCAGAACAGCTGCGCGCCTTCTCGCTCATCATCAAGAACGGTCACTTGTACAAAGGCTTCAAGCCCGTGCATTGGTGCTTGAACTGCCGCTCCGCGCTTGCCGAAGCTGAAGTGGAGTATGAGGACAAGACCTCGCCCAGCGTTTACGTGCGATTCGACGTCGTGGATCACGCGGATCTTGCCCGGCGCATGGGTATTTCCGACGAGCAGCAGCGCGCATTGTTTGACGAACCGACATCGCTGGCGATCTGGACGACAACGCCGTGGACGCTGCCCGCCAATCGAGCGGTTGCGGTGCATCCGCAATTCATCTATTCGCTGGTGGAATTCGACTTAGGCCAGGGACGTGAGCGGTTGCTCCTTGCCGACGAACTCGTTGCATCGGTGATGAGCGCGTTGAATGTGACGACTTGGGTGCTGATCGCGCAGGCCAAGGGCGAAGCACTCGAGCATCTGGTTTTGCAGCACCCTTTCTATGAACGCCAAGTGCCGGTGATTCTGGGCGATCACGTCACGCTCGACGCAGGTACTGGTGCCGTGCACACCTCGCCCGGACACGGTCTCGATGACTACATCGTGGGCCGGCGCTACAACCTGGAAATCGACAACCCCGTCGGCGGCGACGGTCGATTTCTACCCTCGACGCCGTTGTTTGCCGGCGAGCAGGTGTTCGATGCCAATGCACATGTGATCAAGGTGCTGATCGAGAACGGCCGTCTATTGAAGGATGAACCGTATCATCACTCTTATCCGCATTGTTGGCGTCACAAAACGCCGGTGATTTTTCGCGCCACGCCGCAGTGGTTCATCAGCATGGAACAAGCGGGTTTACGCAAGGCGGCGTTGGAGGCGATTTCGCACGTCGATTGGATGCCGACCTGGGGCGAGCAGCGGATCACCAGCATGATCGCCGCGCGGCCGGATTGGTGTGTGTCCCGGCAGCGAACTTGGGGCGTGCCCATTCCGCTATTCGTCGACAAAGTGTCCGGTGAGCTGCATCCGCGCACCCATGAGCTGATCGCCGAAGTCGCCAAGCTGGTTGAGCGCGACGGTATCGATGCGTGGTTCGACCTGGATCCTGCCTCGCTGTTAGGCGCCGAGGTGAATCAATACGACAAAGCCACTGATGTCATGGATGTATGGCTCGATTCGGGCGTCGTGCATCACTGTGTTTCGGTGATTCGGCCCGAGATCACCGCGCCGAGCGATCTGTATCTTGAAGGCTCAGATCAGCATCGGGGCTGGTTTCATAGTTCATTGCTGACTTCAGTGGCGATGCATGGCCGTGCTCCCTATCGCGGTGTGCTCACTCACGGATTCACGGTGGATGAGAACGGACGCAAGATGTCGAAGTCGCTCGGCAATATTCTCGCGCCGCAAAAATTGACCAGTACGTTAGGGGCTGACGTCATCCGACTCTGGGTCGCGGCAACCGATTACGCCAATGAGATGAGCGTCTCGGAAGAGATCTTCAAGCGCATCGGGGACTCGTATCGGCGCATGCGCAATACGCTGCGCTTTCTCTTGGGCAACCTGCATGGATTCGATCCTAAAGAGCACGCGGTGGCTTTCGATGATCTGGTCGCCATCGATCAATGGGTCATTTCCAAGACCTTCAACCTGCAGAATGACGTCGTCACGGCGTATCGGAACTATGAGTTCCACAAGATTTATCAAGAGATCCACAATTTCTGCGTGGTCGAGCTCGGCGGTTTTTATCTGGATATTATCAAGGATCGGCTCTACACCACGGGCGCAAACAGTGCGCCGCGGCGTTCGGCGCAGACGGCGCTCAACCATGTGGCGCAGGCCATGGTGCGCTGGCTGGCGCCGATATTGAGCTTCACGGCCGAAGAGGCATGGAGCCATCTGCCGGGGATCCCCAATGAGTCGGTGTTCTTGAATGCCTGGCATCAGTTTCCAGCAGGAGCCGAACGCATCTCCTCGATCGATTGGGATTCATTGATCGCGCTTAAAGCCGACGTTGCGCGCGAGCTCGAGCGGTTGCGGGCGACGGGATCGCTAGGATCTTCGCTCGAGGCTGAAGTCACGGTATTTGTGCCGGAAGCCCTCGCCCCGCGTTTCGACATGATGCGCGATGAGCTTCGATTTCTGTTGATTACCGGAGAAGCCCGGATCGCGACGACGGCTTCGCTTCCCGAGACCGCCGTCAAAGCAACTCAAGAGGGCGTGTGGATCGAAGTCAAACCCAGCACGAATCCCAAGTGCGTGCGCTGCTATCAATTGCGCGGCGAGGTCGGCAGTAATCCGAATCATCCGGACATCTGCACGCGCTGCGTGCTGAATATTGAGGGACCTGGCGAGGAGCGCTACTTCGCATGATGACCGATCAGAAGCGGAGTCGCGCGGCGAGCTGGCTGTTGTTGTCGGTGCTCGTGGTATTGGTGGACCAAGCGAGTAAATACTACATTACGCAGCATTTTGGCGAGTTCGAGCACATCAGTGTGCTTCCGATACTCGATATAACCCGCATGCACAATGTCGGAGCGGCATTCAGCTTTTTAGCCTCGGCCTCCGGTTGGCAGCGCTGGGTGTTCATCGGGCTCGCGCTGGGGGTGAGCCTTGGGATCATCGTGTGGCTGTTGCGATTGAGGGACAGAGGGCACGGATTACTGGCCTGCGGGCTTGCGCTGGTGCTGGGGGGAGCCCTTGGCAATGTCATAGACCGCATTCGGCTGGGGCATGTCATCGATTTCATTCACTTTCACTGGGATCGAGCGTATTTTCCTGCATTCAATGTGGCGGATTCAGCCATTACGGTCGGCGCCGCCTGCCTGTTACTAGATGCGTTGTTGGAAGGAAAGCGAAAACCTGATGCAAATTTTACTGGCTAATCCTCGCGGATTCTGCGCGGGCGTCGACCGTGCGATCGATATCGTCGAACGCGCGGTCACCTTGTTTGGTGCGCCCATTTACGTAAGGCACGAGGTAGTGCACAACAAGTACGTGGTGGACCGGTTGCGCACCATCGGTGCGGTGTTTGTCGAAGAATTAGATGAGGTGCCGGACGGCACTACGGTGATATTCAGCGCACACGGTGTGCCCCGAGCGGTGCAACAGGAAGCCAAGCGCCGCTCATTGAACGTGTTCGATGCCACATGCCCGTTGGTGACCAAGGTACATATGGAGATTACCCGCTACGCTCGTGAGGCTCGCGAAGTATTCCTGATCGGCCACGCGGGACATCCGGAAGTGGAGGGCACGATAGGGCAATTCGATGCATCGCTTGGCGGCTCGATTTACCTGGTGCAAACCGTCGAGGACGTGGCGGCTTTGACGGTGCGCGATCCTTCGCATGTAGCCTTCGTGACGCAGACGACTCTATCGGTCGACGACACGGCTTCGATTGTCGCGGCCTTGCGAGCCCGATTTCCCGATCTCAAGGCGCCGGTGAAGGAGGACATTTGCTACGCGACGCAAAATCGTCAAGACGCCGTGAAGGATTTGATCGGCCGCTGCGAGGTTTTGGTGGTGGTCGGGTCGAAATCCAGCTCAAATTCCAACCGACTACGGGAAATGGCGGACAAAAACCTCAAGCCGGGCTACTTGGTCGATGGACCTGAGGATCTGCGGCGCGAGTGGTTCGAGGGGGTCAAGACGGTTGGCGTGACGGCGGGGGCCTCGGCGCCCGAGGTTCTGGTGCAGGGCGTGATAGCGCAGCTGCGCGAGTGGGGCGGCGAGATTGCAGCAGAATTGGACGGCCGTAAGGAACACGTGATATTCGCCCTGCCCAGGGCGCTTCGCGACGTGGCAAGGCATGGCAGCAGTCTTACGTCCGGCGACGCGTCGGGTTAGAATGCCGACCCTTCCGAAAATGCCGCAATAGCTCAGTTGGTAGAGCAACGCATTCGTAATGCGTGGGTCAGGGGTTCGAATCCTCTTTGCGGCACCAAAAATGTAGTAAAATCAATCACATAAGCGGAACGCACTTCCTGTGCACGACTTCACTGTGCCAAATTTTGTACATCGCGGCAATGCGTGGATCGGGGTGTTCGAATCCCCTTGCGAAATAAAAATCAGTAGAGGCAAACACATACGTGGCACCAGCTGTTCTCGCACGTGTTTTCGCTGTAGTCGCTCTACGTTAGAACAATGCGTGGGTCAGGGGCTCGAATCGTCGTACCGGCGAGTGATTCGGAACTCGCGAATTTGATTTCTGCGCCTGATTAGGGAGCAGAGCGAACGCCTTTTCTTTTCACCTTGATATTACGACCAATCTACATTTGCGGCTTAGCCTGCTGCGAGAGCTGAGCGGACGTAAGCGAGCCAGCGAAGTTGTGGCTCCGGGACGGATTCGAACCGCCTACCAGCGGATTAACACGGCCTTATTTCGCGCATTCTTCATGCCGTTGCGCGCGCCATTCGAGCCGAAAGCGCCAGCCACATTAGCCCTGATTTAAGCGGCGATCGCCCCTTGGCCGTGTGCTGTGCGGGGCCGTCAACAGCGGCGAGCGGCCGAAGGTTCAGGTGTGCGTTCGTCGAATCAGCAGAACGCTCGACCTCGCTAATGCGGCGAGGGGATGGCCGCGCCCTCGTTTGCGATCAGTGCTTCCCATCGTTCGAGCTTGATCGCGACATCGTGCGCGTTCAACTTGTTAAGTGGGTTCATGTGGCACAAGACATTTCGAGATGGCTCCAACTCCTTCATGAACTGCTTAAACCACTCCACGTCCGGCCCCAACACAGCAGGAAAAAAAGTATCCTGCTTGCCTAGGATGATGTCGCCTAAATTGCCGAGATCGATGAAGTCGACTTGATGAGCGCCGCGCCGCTGGTGCCAGCGATGTTCCGTCTTCAGTCGATCTACTGCTGTCTGGCGCGCGGTTTCTAACTTACCGCTGACCAACTGTGTGTCAAACCAATCATCCCCGAAAGTCTTACGCATTACTCGCTGCACGACTTCGCGCATTGAATTTTCTAACACGTAGAGTATTGGGTAGATCTGAGCCATCTCCTGGGCTTCAGATAGTTTGGCCGCTGACAACACCCTACTCTTCACTCGGAAATTGTTGGGGAATCGAATTTCGCGCGCGCCAGCAACTGCGTTGGCACGCCGTGTAGCAGGGCGACTAGCTGTCACATTGGCAGGGCTTGCACTGCGAAGTTGAGCCTGCAGCGCTCTAACCCGATCGACCTGATCCGGTTTTAAGTATTTATGAATCTTCAGATCATTGTCGTGGGCAATAACGTAGGCAGCTTCCTCCGCGCTCATCGGCAACAGCTTGATCTTCTTTTGAACCTGTTGTGAGAGCGCCTGCGGGCTAATGTCTAGCTTGCTCAACAGAGCCTTGCGCAGTTCGCGATTGGTCGCCATCAACTAGCCCTACGCCGATGAGCCAGGATTGCTACTGGGGGGCGCGGGAACAGGCGCTTCGACCGGTTTTGCCGCTTGCTTCTTTGCGGGTTTCTTGGCAGTTTTGGTCTTGAGTCGTCTTAAGCGTATTTCGACGGCGTTCTCGGTAATTCCAGCTACGCGCGCGATTGCCCGGCGAGTCATTCCAAACTCGTTGAGGCGAATTACCACGGCAGCGGGGTCGTTCTCAATACCCCGTATCGCCATGAATCCGAGAATGCTGTCTAGTTTCTCAGAGATGTCGGCGAGCACATCGGGTTGCGTCTTTACCATCGGCATCTGAAACCTCCTTTTACGATTTTCCCTGTCTAACTAAGCAATTCGGCGTCGGTCGGCACAACGTTGGTAACGACCTTCTTCTTTTTCGCAGTCGGCTTAGCTTTTCTGCGCATGGCAGACAGCGATACGCTCACCGTGTTGGGTGTTGTGCCAACTATCTCCGCGATTTCCTTTGGCGCAAGGCCTGCACCAGCAAGAATCTTTATTTTTGCCAATTGCGGGCGATCGGTGCACATGGCCGTTTCATACTCCCAAGCTAGGTCTCTTCGTCATCCGGCCTTTCGCATAGTTGTTCCGACTTCCAAAGCCTTCAGTACATGCTTCGGGTCATTCGTGATGGCACGAATAAGCGCCTTCGCCGGCCCGGTCGGCTCACGCCGTCCTTGTTCCCAATTTCGCAACGTCGACAGATCAACCTGTATAAGGGCCGCAAATTTTTCTTGCGTCAATCCCGCTCTCGCGCGCAGCACTTTGATCGACTGCGCGTCGACCTTGGTTACTCTGGCAGGCTTGCGAGTCCCAGCAATGACTTCATTATGCTGTTGCATGCTCTCTACCAAATCGTCAAACAATTTATTGTCCATTGTGCTTCCTACCAATTTTCGTTGAGTTTCTTCAGGATTTTTTTCTCGGCGGCGCTCAAATCGTCTTTGATGCCCTTCTTGTAAATTGCGATCATGCGAATCTGTGCCGCCGCCGTGACATAGAAATAAATCACCCGCACGCCGCCGCTTTTGCCTTTTCCTTGGACCGCCCAGCGAACTTTGCGTAGTCCGCCGGTTTGTTGAATCACGGCACCTGCTTTGGGATTCGAAAACAAAAAGCCTTGAAGCAGCGCGAATTCATCATCGCTTAGTAACGCGTTGACCTGTTTCTCAAAGATGTACGATTCGATGAATTCCATGAACTTATTGTACGCCAGTGGCGTACACAAGTATGCAGGTTTTTTGATCAGCACGGACAATGGCTTAGCCCGGCTCGGGCGCTCGGTATCTGCAGTTGATGCTCGATACCAAAATCAAATCCAAGTGTCCTGCCGATCACGGAGGATGTCATGCGCAAATGGAGGCCCTTGGTTGAGGAGGGGGTGCAAGATCGGGCACGGGCACTCGCAGCCAGACCAGCATCGCCGCAGCGGCGCAGCACTATGACCTGACGATCGGCTCGCGTCATACCAGTGACTTCGAAAAGGCTCTCGTTACTGTGTTCACTCCGTGGGTCGAGGCCGCTCCGCGTGAGACGGAATAGCCGGATGTCGAAATACGTGTAAAGTCCGCCGTTGAAGGGTGGGTTCGTTCGTATTGCGGTTTTCACTGTGCCCACTTTTGTACCTGCACAAGCAGTTTTTCCCCGTGTTTTACCGACAAAGATCGCGTTTGACGTTCCTAAGATATTGATTGATATGAGTCTCTAGAATGACCTGCGAGTTCGTAATGCGTGGGTCAGGGGTTCGAATCCTCTTTGCGGCACCAATAAAAATAGGTCTGTACCGGGCACATCCTTTACAGGCTATACCGGTGGCATCGTTAACAGTTTTGCAGCGAAGGGATTAGGGCCTGGCTCGACCCGTCCCTCCGCTTCGTCGAAGTAACCTAAGTCAAAATCCAGGAAGCTGACAAGCCAAATTTTCTCGTCGACCTCGCGGATACCGACGAGTTGCCCGGAGAAGACCTGGCTTAGGTTGATTTTTCGTTTTCCGATACATATGCGCCCGCAGCGCGTGACGCACACGGTTCGATTATGGAAGGGGTACTGCGGCGGATACGGGTGGCGGAAGGGCCGAGGCGAGGGTGATACACTTCGCCTGGGTAATGCATGCCGATTGCTGCATGAGGACGCTGGTGGTTGTAAACCTCGATGAAGTCATCGAAGCGGCTCTGCTGTTGCAGGAAGTTGAACGACGCCGGCTTGGTGGCTTCCTTCTTCAAGGTTAGGTGCATGCGCTCATGTCGGCCATTTTGCTGAGGATTGCCCGGTTTGATGCGCTCGATGCTGATTCCCAAGCGCAGCCACCACACGGAAAGCTTGCTCAGGCCGAACAGCGCATTGGGTGAGGCGAAGGGAACGCCGTTGTCAGTGCGGATGGCAGCGGGGAGCCCAAAGTCCTTGAAGGCGCGCTCAAAGACGCTGAAGGCAAAGCTAGATTTGGTCGACTCCAAGCTCTCGCAGGCCAGCAGATATCGTGAGCTGTAGTCGGTGATGGTTAAGGGATAGCAGTACTGGCGGTTGCCGAGCATGAACTCGCCTTTGAAGTCGGCACACCACAGTTGATTGGGCGAAGCTGGATCGGTGAGTGAGGTTCCTTTAGGCTTGTGGCGTCGGCGTTTGCGCCGCTCGACCAGGCCGTTGCGATCCAGCACGGCGTGCACGGTGCTCTTGGCCGGCGCCGGCACCATGGGGAAAGCGCGCAACAGCTTCTCACGGATCTTCGCAGCGCCCCAGCTCGGATGTTCTGTGCGCAGCCTAACGATCGCACTCTCGAGCTGGAAAGGCAGCTTGTTGGCGTGTCGGTAGGGACGGCGACTGCGGTCGAGCAATCCTTGGTAACCCAGATCCTTATACCGGTTGAATATTTTGTAGCCTGTAGGGCGAGAGACGCCAAACTCTCGGCACACACGCGACATGTTCTCGCCTTGGAGCAGGCGGGCCACAAAACGAAGCCGTTCATCCATCCGCTTACACTCCTTCCACGGCATTGGGGCACTCCCAAAGCCTTGAGGTGTAAACGATGTCTCCGGTATAAGCAGTAAGCTATGTGTCAGGTACTACATAAGAAAATCAAACGTATACGCGAGGCGTACGTTCTCGTACCTGGTTTCGCTGTAGCCACTTTTTTACCCTCACAATGCGCGGGTCGGGGAGGTTCGAATCTTCTTTGCGCCGAGACAACTGAGCGGTGACTTGCAGAGACAGAGCGCTTCAACGCAGCCGACCGGCTTCCGCGTGACGAGCTTTTACCGAGGAGACATTAGCTCACCACGCGCGTCATGATCCGTCCGACCGGGCGAACGCAAGCAGTGGCGCAAGATCCCGATGATCCGCAGCCACGAGGGCGTCGATATAGGCTTTGCGATTTGTATCTGGATCACGCAATGCACTTCCGCTCCAGGGCAGCGGTTCCAATCCAAAATGCCGAACCATGGCGATGTGAGCGAGCATGCGCCCATGCCGGCCATTGTCATTCGGAAAGGAATGTATCGTCACGACTCGATACTTAAGGCGGATCGCGATCTCATCCGGCGGGTAGGCGCGATAATTCAGCCAACCGCGCACTTCCGCATAGAGCTCGCGAAGACTGGTGCGAATCAGATGCGAGGGCACGCCAATGTTGGTGTCGCGCTGGCGAAACTTTCCAGCCCATTTCCACACGTCTCCGAACATTTCCTGATGAAGCCTCAGCAGGTACTCATCACTCAACATGTCGGAGAGTGCTCTGGTGCGCGAGCGAAGCGCCCATTCCTGGCCGCGAAGAATGTTCTGCGCTTCCGCTTCGTTGAGCTCTCCCTGCGTCGTAATGCTCCCGAGCTTGAGGCCGCGGATGTCCTCCTCGGTGAGTGGCGTTGCGCCGGGCGTATGCGCGCCGGTTAGCGCCATAACTCTCGGGGGTTTCGCTCTAACTCAAGAGCAAGCTCGGTGATTCGCTCCTGCAGCTCGTTGTCAGCAAGGCCTTGGGCCTCGAGTTGCATGGAGTGGGCAACTGGTGCGACGCGCCTTCGCGCAACGTCCTTGGCGCGCTCAGCGATAGTCTCGCGCAACGGTTTCCGCGGGATGATCGCGTAAAATAGCTCCGCGTCGAGGGCTTCCGCGGCGCGGCGGAGTGACGCCAGGGTGATCGCACCCGCGCGTTCGTTTTTTTCTAACTGATCGACGCTTTGTTGCGCGAGGTGCATCCGGCTGCCGAGTGCGGCGGCGGATAGTCCGAGCCCTTGCCGTAAAGCCCGAATCCAACCGCCGGCGCTGGACGGACGGAACGATGCCGCAATGGCGCGGAGGGGAGCGAGCTTCCGGTCAATCTGAGTTGCCGCGAGAAGATGGGTTTGCTTGGCCATACGCGTAATATACCGTTTGTAGACGGTAAAAAATAGGAAATTAACTGTTAAAAAGCGGTATATAATCGGAAATATACCGTTTATATACAGTTACACGAGGCCGCTGGCCTGGTCTCGGTCGGTTTATTTCAAGCACATACGTGCCAGAAACATCGGAATGTCGTTTCCTATAAGGCATCTTAAAATGGACTTTAAGCGGCTTTAGGTCTATTTTACGAGACCTTATGAAAGCGACGAAAAACAGAGCAGTTCTGCCGCTACGGCTGCGACAGGCCATTGCCAAGCTTGGCGCTGACATTGCCGTAGCGCGACGCAAGCGCTCCTTAACCATTGGCATGATGGCCGAGCGAATTGGTGTTCATAAAAATACCTACCTGAAAGTCGAGAAAGGCGATCCGACTGTCTCTTTCGGAATCTACGCCATGGCCCTTTTTGTTTTGGGGCTATCCGATGCACTCACGGCTCTAGCCGATCCCGGTCGAGATGACACCGGCCTCTTGCTCGACACAGACCACTTGCCGAAACGCGTCCGTGCGCCTAAGGAACCTCAAGCGTTATGAAGCGCACGATCGGCGTGTTTCTCGGTGACGCCAGTCGGCGCATTGGCACGCTTCGCTTTGACAGCCAAGGCGCACGCCAAAGCGCGGCTTTCGAATACGACCGTCAATGGCTTGCCGCTTCGGATCGATTCGCACTCGAGCCCAACCTGCCTTTAGTGACAGGCGCACAATTTCACAAGCCAGTCGGCCGCGATGCATCGATATTCCATGGCGCCATAGCCGATACCGAGCCGGATGGGTGGGCGCGTCGCGTCATTCTCCGTGATCACGCCAAACGCCGCGCATTAGCTCGAGCGGCCGGAGAAGCGCAGGACCACCAGCCGCTCACCCCTATCGACTTTCTTCTCGCGGTCGATGATGTCAATCGCGTGGGCGCGCTTCGATTTCAAGATGAGGAGGGTGTTTTCCAGCGTGCGACCGGTGATGGACAGCGAACTGCACCGCCATTGATCGAACTGTCTACGATAATGACTGCTAGTCGGGCGGTCGAGACCAACACCGAAACGGCAGAAGACCTTGCTTACCTTCGCGGTCGAGGAACTTCGCTGGGAGGGCTTCGACCAAAATGCTCTGTCATCGACGCTGATGGCGCGCTCAGCATTGGCAAGTTTCCGAGCATCGAGGATGAGCGGGCGGTTACCAAGGGCGAGGTCTTGGCGATGCAACTGGCTAAGGCGGCGGGGATCAATGCTCCGCAGGCACGGCTCATCGACAGCGACGGTATCCCCGTCACCCTCATTCGTAGATTCGATCGGACTGCCAAAGGGAGACTCATGTACGTCTCCGCCGCAACATTACTTGGTGTGGACGTCGGAGCACCCACAGAACATACCTACACCGAAATTGTCGATGCAATACGTCAGCATGGAGCAGACGCACAAGTCGATATTGCAGAGCTTTGGCGCCGAATCGCCTTCTCCATCCTCATTACCAATGTTGATGATCACTTGCACAATCATGGGTTTCTTCATGTCGCGAAGGACCAATGGCGACTATCGCCGGCTTTTGATATCAATCCCTTCCCCGATCGTCAGCGTGAACTCAAAACATGGATCTCCGAAGAGGCGGGTCCAGCGGCTTCGATCGATGCGTTGATGGCGGTTGCAGCCTATTTCAAGCTGGATAAGGAAGCTGCTGTCGAAATACTTGCAGAGCTCGAACGGGCCGTCTCAAATTGGCGCGTGCGTGGCCGCGAGCTTGGGATGAGCGCAGCAGAACTCGAGCAATTCGCCGATGCTTTTGAGCATCGTGAGCGAGAGGTTGCGCAGTCAATCGTCCGGGAAAGTAGGGGTTGAAAACTGGATTTGGCTCTGAGATCCCCTAAGTCCGAAAATTCAAATCTGTTCAAACATGGCTAGTATGCTGTGCCCACTTTTGTACAAGCACAGGCAGATTTTCCGCGCGTTCTACCTATAAAGATCGCCTTTGGCGTTCGAAAGGTATTGATTGATAAGCATCGCTAGGAAGACCTGCGGATTCGTAATGCGTGGGTCAGGGGTTCGAATCCTCTTTGCGGTACCATAAAATCAACGACTTGCGCTTTCGGACTTGGCGGAAGTTTTACCGTAAGTGCAGCGTAAGTGCAAGATGGCCAGCATGTGTTAGGGACTCGCCTCAGCCTCAATCGCCTTCGGGCCTTACGCACTCAGCGCGCGGAATATGTCGGCGAGTAGCTGCCGGAACCGCTTCCAACAGAGGGGGATCCCCTGGTGTGTGAACCGGCAGTGAATGTTGATCAGCGATTTTCCAGCATCGCGTATGCAGAAACAGTGAGTTGCGGCGCCGGTCGGCGTCCAAACCGTTCGCCGGTTCACAAACAATAAGCCATCGCGCTTGTAGTCCGGGGCTATTCGCCTGGAAATAATACTGGTTTTATGGGAATATGGGCATATGAAGACGACTCTGGAACTTCCCGACGGGCTGATGCAACGCGTGAAACTTCGTGCTGTGCACCGAAATCAAAAGCTTAAGGACGCAATTGCGCAACTGCTGGAGCTTGGTATGGCCGCAGCGCCGGATGCCGAAAAATCTCCGCGAGTGCCCAAAGCTGTGCGGCTGAAAGGCGGCCGTCTGGATATCGTGGCTATCGAAGCGGCGATTGCCGCCGGCCGCGAGTAGCGTGGTACTCGTAGATACCAATATTCTTGCTTATCTGATGTTGGAGGGGGATCGCACGTCCGCGGCTCAGGAACTGTTTGAGCGGGATGCGGACTGGCGCAGCGAAGCGTTCATTATGGTGGAATTTTCGAATGTTCTCACCACCTATGTACGTACCAAGGCACTCTCGCGCGATCAGGGGCTAAAGCTTCTGGCTGGAGCAGAAGAACTCGTGCCGGTATTGACGAGCGTGCTGCATGCACGGGCACTTGAGGCTGCGACGCAATTCGGAATCTCCGCTTACGATGCGCGTTTCGTTGCTCTGGCTATCCAAATGAAAGTTAAGCTAGTAACCGAAGATGCCAAGCTTCGAGCCGCCGTACCGTCCTGGACGGTTTCACTCGCAGATGCTGGAGCCTGAGCTGGGTTCTTCACGGATTCGCCAACGGGGAACACTCGAGTAGGAATTTCGTAATGCGTGTGTCAGGGGTTCGAATCCTCTTTGCGGCACCAATAAAAATACGAAAATCAAACGCGAGTGGACGCGACGGCACAAGACATCGCAGGCCCTCGCGCTGCGTGCGCGGATTGTGTTGGCCTGTCAGCAGGATCGCACCGATGGAGAGGTAGCGCGGGAGCTGCGCGTCATACGGCAGACGGTGGGCAAGTGGCGCAGGCGCTTTCAGAGCGCTCGACTTGAGGGATTGCTTGATGAACCGCGCCCCGGCGCGCCACGCACTATTAGCGATACGGTGGTCGAGCAGGTGATTGCCAAAACCCTGCATGAGGAGCCGCGCGGCCGGCTGTACCCATAACGGCATCCAAAAAAAGATTCTCGCGGAGGATTTTTACGGAACTGCTCCGGATGGGTCCCGGTACTCGAAAAAGAAGGAGCTCGCTGATGCCCAATCCTCGGTTCTCGAAGAAGCTTGCGCGATGTACGAGGTGACGGTCCATTTTTTTGGTGACGCCATGGCCATCTTGTATGGCAGCGAAAGCGCGGTACGAACCGAGGCTGACGGAAGAAAGCATACGGTCAAACCCACTTGGACTGACACCTGGCTTAAGCGGCGGGGCACTTGGCAGATTGTGGCAGCTCAAGATGTGCCCAGCGAGGTGAAGTAGCTGTACGTATCGGGTAGCGCTGTGGCCGATCCCAAAACAAAACGCTTCTTGCTTGATATAAGGGCGCGCCTTCGCTAAGTGCGGAGGTGTCGCGGTAGACCTCGATCACGGCGAAATGCAATCTGCTACCCTAGGGCTAGAAATCCAGTCCGTTGATCAGGACTTGTCGCAAGTAGGGGGTGTCGATCCATGGAACTCAGCCGCCGTGACCTCTTGACCGCATCGGCGATCATGCTGATGCGTCCCATGAGCAGCATTTCGGCACCACTGGGTGCGCCCCTCGCCGCGGCTCCGTTAGCCGGTGGCACCGAGCCCATGTTGTTGTGTTGGAATGAGAATCCCTACGGTCCATCGCCCGCTGCCCGCGCTGCAATCGCCCAGTCGATAGCGGACGGTTGTCGTTATCCGGACGATGAGAATCCAAGGCTCGTCAACTTACTGGCCGAAAAAGAAGGACTCGGGCCGGATCACATCGTGACCGGCACCGGCTCTGGGGAGTTGCTGCGCGCCCTGGGGATGCTTGCCGCGCGTCAGCACGGCGAGATCGTGGCTGCCGAGCCCACCTACGCTGAGTTGACCGAGTACGCCCAGCACACGGGGGCGATCCTGAAGTGGGTGCCCGTCGATAAACAGCTGCGCCACGATTTGAGCGCAATGCACGCGGCGGTCTCTGCCAAGACGCGCCTCGTGTACATCTGCAATCCCAACAACCCGACGGGCACGATGGTCGATTCCGCGACAATCGCAGCATTCGTCGCCGCGCTTCCGGATCATGTGACGACCGTCATCGATGAGGCCTATATGGAATTCGTCGAGGGCACACCCTCGTTGGTCAGCCTGGTCACGGGGCCAAAGCGTGTCGTCGTGTTGCGGACATTCTCCAAGCTCCACGGCATGGCCGGGGTTCGGTACGGCTACGGGATCGCCCGACCCGAGGTCATCGAGGAAATCTCCGCTGCGTGCATGACGACGCCCAACATATTTGCTGTGCGCGGCGCCCTTGCGAGTCTCGGCGACAAGGCGTTCCTGGCAGACTGCCGACGACGGATACTGGCCAGCCGCGCTCGCCTGACAGCCGAGCTGGCGCGATTGCACTTTCCGTATGCCGAGCCTCATGGCAATTTCGTATTCTTCGACACGGGCGTACCGATCAAGCAGTTCACCGAGTTCATGCGGCATCGGAATATCGTTGTCGCGCGGCGTTTTCCACCTTACGAGAACTGGTGCCGCGTCACCATCGGGACCGATCCGCAGATCGACGCCTTCATCGAGGGAGTGCGGGCCTTCCGAGCGACTCCTGCCAAGGCAGCCTGATTTAGGCGCTGGCGGTCGATTGCAGCCTTTCCGTTTAGTCAATCAGCATGCCCACGTTGGCTTGCGTCGCAGTCGACACGCTCTCAGCTAAGATTGGCGGCGGAGGCGGGTACTACAGTAATATGGATATCTTCGTGTATTTCGGGCTGTCGGGGGTCTCCCTTGGCCAGCTGAGTTCGAACGGGTTGCTGACTGGCTACCGGGACCTCCTGTCGCGAGGAATGGCAGTCTCGGCCGACGGGAGCATGCTTGTATCGGCTTGGGCTACGTCACCCGGCAATAGTTCGGGTGCCGGCGTCTACTTCCAGCCGCTGCCCGTGCCGTAGCACTCGGCTGGCGCACGTATCGGGTCAATGTTGAGCGATATCACCAAATAATGCCCGTGAAAATCCGCGTAATTGGCCTTGCTCGAATGTCGGTTATGTCTTTTGTGCTGACGGTAACCTTTGCGCACGGCGCGCCGGAGCATGGGCCTGCCTCTCTCAACGATCACGGTGCCCAGACCATCAAGTGGCTGGAGGAGCGGAACTCGCAAACCCTGACGCAGTTGCGAGCAGATCCGCGCTTCGCAACCTTTGAGAGCGCGGCGGCCGACATCCTGACTGATCCTGGCCGTCTCACACCGGTGACGTTCATGGGTGATCACGTCTACCAATACTGGCAGACCCGTGACAGTCCGTTCGGGGTGTGGCGGCGTACCGGGCGAGGTGACTATCTCGCTGGAGCGCCGAACTGGGAGACCGTCATCGACGTCCAGGCGCTCGCGGTAGCGGAGCATGCCAGATTCATATTCGCCGGTGCCGATTGCCTCGAAAGCCGCTGCCTCATCTCCCTGTCTCGCAATGGAAAGGACGCCACCGAGCAGCGGGAATTCGACCTGAACAGCAAACAGTTCGTCCGCAAAGGCTTTCACATCCCGGAAAGCAAGACGGAGGCGTGGTGGTATGACGCGGACACTTTGCTCGTCGCGCCGGCGTTCGTTCGCAGCGAAATGACGGAAGGGCTGACTGCGCGCACGATCCGAGTATGGCGGCGTGGCACCCCATTGGGATCGTCACGCACGTTGTTCGAAGGCCGCGACTCGGATGCCGGTGTAAATGTCGAGCTGGTCAAGGCAGCGGCCTCCGGCAACTTCGTCGCCGTTCGGCACAAAGACTTCGAGCGGCGCGAATATCAGCTGGTCGCGCTCGATGGAAACTCGCGTCCGCTTGCCTTGCCGGAAGCCGCGGCTGTCATGGGCATTCACGCGGGCAAGCTGTTGATCCGTCCGAACCGGGACTGGACCTTGGAGAGCGGGGTCGTGGTGCCCAACGGGACTTTGGCTGCGATCGATCTGAACACATTGATGCGCGAGGGGAAGATTTCATCAGTCGAAGTAATCTATGCCCCCACGGGCGATGATGCGATTCGCAGCACCCGATCCAGCGACGGACGCCTGTTTGTTGAACTGCTGCACGACTACGCGAGCCGGCTGGTTGAGCTGACCCCGCGCAGGGCGGACGCATGGGAGGCGCGGACCATTCCAATGCCGGGTGGACGATACATCCAGATAATGGATTTCGCGCAGGGCCAATTGTTGCTGCATGAACAGGCCCCGCTCCTGCCTGATCGAATTGTGCAGGTTGATCCGCAAACTGGAGCTGAAAAGCAGCCCCTGTATCAACAACCCGCATTTTTCGATGCGTCCAACCTCCTCACTGAGTACAACCAGGCGCGCAGTTCCGACGGCACACTCATCACCTACAGCGTCACCCGCCGCCGCGACCTCGAGTTCGACCACTGTTCGGCGACCCTTGTGTATGGCTACGGGGGATACGACGTTCCGCTCACGCCCCGCTACGAGCCGCTATTTGGAAAACTCTGGCTGGAGCGCGGGGGCGTCTATGTGCATGCCTATCTTCGCGGCGGCGGCGAGCGCGCGCCCGAGTGGCATTGGGGAATCATGCGAGACAAGCGGTATCTGGCGTTCGATGACATGGCTGCGGTCCTCAGGGACTTGCACAGCCGCGGGATCACTCAGCCGAGCCGCACAGGAATCTTGGGTCGTTCCAATGGTGGACTGATGGCCGCGGCTGTCATGGAGCGCGACCCCCAGCTCATGAACGCCGTCATCGTCGGCGGACCTCTGACCGACATGCTGAATTTCATCGAGTTCCCGCCAGGTTCCACCTGGACGGCTGAGTATGGTGATCCTCGCGACAGTGTCGCGCGCCAATACTTGAGCTCCTATTCACCGATGCAAAACATTGCGCCGTCGAATGTTCGCTACCCGTCGGCTCTCGTCATCACCTCGACGGATGATGACCGCGTGTTGCCCGGGCAGGCGCGGCGGTTTTCGGCCCTTCTCACGGAGAAGGGACACGATAATCTGTACTTTGAGGATAAGCAGGGCGGGCACTATTGGGAACTTGCGGGGGGGCCGGCGCCGGGCGATTGGCATCTCAGGTCGACTGCCCGCGCGGTGGAATTTACCTATTTGTGGCGCCAACTCGGGCAGACCACATGCCAGTGACGCGGCACTCATGAACCAGGGCATGCTGCTCTGGTTCGAGGACCACCGAAGCGGGATCGAAGCGGCTGTTGCAAGTAGATGATGAGTACGTTGGGGTTGACGGGCTAACGCGCGTTTCTTGCGGATCGCAAGCCGTCGCCGGCGCGCTACGCGTGCCTCGCCCGGGGTGCAATAGTGAGACCAGCCCCCCGACACGCCGCGCGCGCCGAACGCAAAGAGATCTGGCACGCTGCTCGATGCATCGCGTCCGAGTGGAAAGCGCAGTGAAGCGAAGCGGGAGTGGAAGCGGGCACAACTCGCTCAATGCGCGGCTGGGCGCCAAACAGGTAGCGGCCCTGCATTCCCTGATCGAACGATGTATGGAAGACCTGACGGAGTCGGCCGACGCGGTTGTGAAGGATTGCGGCCAAAAGCGCCTCCCCGAACACGAGCTGAAACGGCGTCGAGGTCCAGTGATAAAAGCGCGAGTAGAGGATGCTAACGGACCAGCACACCGCCGATAGCAGCAGCAAGCCGTTCCCGAACAAGGCGTTTCGATGATGCCAATCGAACGAACGAGCGCTGAACAGGTCACGATACTCGGAGGGATCGTTTGGGGAGTAAGCCCACTCAGCGCCGACGTAGTACGTCGTGCGGAGGCAGCGAGATCCCTTGATACGATCGTGGTTACCGCGAAAAGACAGGCGGACGCTGAGGCTGACGAGAAGGTCAAGGGCCAGGTGGAGGCAGCCCTGCACTCCGACCGTGTCCTCGCCCGAGCGATGCTGCTAAGCTGGGCCAAGCGATCTTCAAGTCTGGATCCCAAACTTTGGACTGTATGAAGCGATTTCGAACAACACGACGCTTTGAGTCGCCGCAACGGTACCAGATTCTCGCGCTTCTTTTCGCTTGGGCCGCCTTCGGCAGCCAAAGTATCTGGAGCGCCGCACTCAACATGGGCGAAAACCCTTGCGCCGATTCCGCCGCGATCACGGTGCAGGCGTCGGCATCACCCGTGGCGTCGATTGACGGGCACGCGGCGCAGCATTCTGAATGTTCACATTGCCACCAGATCGGCGCCGGCAATTGTTGCCCTGGAAGCGGTGGCTGTCATGCGCCGGCGGGTCTTGCTGCGGCAACCAGCGCGACGTTAAGCCTTAAGATATCACTTGAGTGTGTTGCCATGCCCGTGCAGCCACGCCTCACCGCTCTTTCCTTCGCTCCTCCGCTCAGACCTCCATCTCTGTAAGCCAAACCGCGCGCGTTAGCGCGTATTGGTGGGTTCGCACGCTCGATGTACGCGCGTGTTTTTACAGTGATTGGAGTCATCATGAGCCATTTCCCTCGAGGCCGCGCCGTGAATCAGTCGCGGCGGCGCTTTGTCCAGGCCCTAAGTGTGGGCGGCGGTGCCGCTGCGCTCGGTCTGGTTTCTTACCCGTCGCGCAGTCCCGCGGCGGAAGACACCCGCCCGACTGGCCCTGCGGTCCTAAGCGGCACCGATTTCGACTTGACCATTGGCAACACGCCCATGAATTTCACCGGGCGCTTAAGGCCAACCACCTCGGTGAACGGCAGTGTGCCGGCCCCGACGCTGCGCTGGCGCGAAGGCAGCACCGTGACCATACGGGTGCACAACACCTTGCCGACAAGCACTTCGATCCATTGGCACGGAATGCTGCTGCCGTTTCAGATGGACGGCGTACCGGGCATCAGCTTTCCGGGCATTGGGCCCGGTGAGATATTTACCTATCGTTTTCCCGTGCGCCAGAGCGGCACGTACTGGTACCACAGTCACACGCGATTTCAGGAGCAAACGGGTCTATACGGCGCGATAGTCATCGAGCCCGCCGGGGGCGAGCCGATCAAGGTCGACCGGGATCATGTGGTGCTGTTGAGCGATTGGACCGATGAAGATCCTGAGAATATCTACACGGCGCTCAAGCAAATGAGCAATTTCTATAACTATCAGTTACCGACGGCGCAGGATTTCGCGCGCGACTTGACCTCGATGGGCGTGCGTGACGCACTGGACAAGCGGCGTATGTGGAATCAGATGCGCATGAACCCCACCGATCTCGGTGACGTGTCGGGTTCAACCTATACCTATCTTGCCAACGGCGCCTCGCCAAGTGCGAATTGGACGGGAATCGCAAAGGTTGGCGAGCGCGTGCGTTTGCGACTGATCAACGGATCTTCATCGACCTTTTTCGATGTGCGCATTCCCGGACTCAAGATGACCGTGGTGAGCGCGGACGGTCAAGCCGTGGATCCTGTGACGGTGGAGGAGATCCGCGTAGGCAATGCGGAAACTTACGATGTCATCGTCGAGCCCCAAGACGACCGTGCGTACACCCTTTTCGCGCAATCGATGGACCGAACCGGGTATGCCCGAGCCACGCTCGCGCCACGCGTCGGCATGGAAGCGCAGGTGCCGGCGCTCGATCCGAAGACCTGGCTCACCATGACCGACATGGGCATGGGTCAAACGATGGACATGCCCATGGACATGGATATGAGCAAAGGAATGCCGATGGACCACATGGCCATGGGCGATATGAAAAGTCGGGACCCGTCCGTCGATATGCGCATCCTGCATCCCGATCGCGATCTTAACGATCCCGGGCCGCGGTTGAGGGGCAATGGCCGGCGCGTGCTCACGTATGCTGATTTGCACACCATCGGCGGGGCCATCGATAAACGCGTTCCGATGCGGGAAATTCAGCTACGTTTGACCGGCAGCATGCAGCGCTTCATCTGGGGATTTGACGGAAAGAAATACTCTGAAAGTCCGTTCTTGCACTTAGATCACGGCGAGAGGCTGCGCATCGTCCTGAGCAATGACACGATGATGGCGCATCCGATTCATTTGCACGGCATGTTCGGCGAACTGGAAGCGGCCAACGGCGATGTGCTGGTGCGCAAACACACGTTTGTAGTGCAACCGGGAAAACAACTGAGTTATCTGGTGACAGCAGACAACCCGGGACAATGGGCTTACCACTGCCACCTGCTTTATCACATGGAAGCCGGCATGTTTCGCGAAGTGGTGGTCGCGTGATTTCTCACTGGCTCAAAATTTGGATCAAACCGGTCTTTGGCTGTATCGCATTACTCGCCGGCGAAGCGGCGCATGCGCAGGATCCCCCGATGCCTTCAATGCCGGCGCACTCGATGCCTGGGGGCCAGCCGACGGAGGATCCAGATCGCAGCACGCATGCGCCGGACCCCGCTCTGGAACGTCCCGCAGCGAGCGAGCAGTTTATGCCGCCGATGATGCCTGGGATGGACATGGACGATGCATCGATCAAACATCGCGTTTGGATCGAGAATCTTGAAGGCGCATTTGGAAGCAAAAATGGCGTGGCCTGGGATGGGCAAGCGTGGCTGGGCGGGGACTTCGACAAGCTGTGGATGAAAAGTGAGGGCTCGCGTCTCGGCAATCGCACGCAGGACGCGAAACTCGAGGCGCTGTGGGCCCACGCTATTTTGCCATTCTGGGATAGCCAACTCGGTGTCCGACATGATTTCGGCGGCGGGCCTTCAAGAGAATGGGCGGCATTCGGGATTCAAGGAATTTCGCCGTATTGGTTCGACATCGAACTCACCGGCTACTTTGGAGAGGAGGGACGCACAGCGGTGCGCCTCAAGACAGAGTATGACCTCTACCTCACTCAGCGTCTGATACTGAAACCGGAAATTGAACTGAACGTCTACGGCAAGCCCGACCCGGCGCGCGACTTGAGCGCGGGACTCGCCGTTGGGCAATTTGAATTGCGACTGCGATACGAGTTCACGCGACGCTTTGCGCCCTATGTGGGATACGTGTACGACCGCAAGTTCGCAGGCTCCGCCACTCTGGCAAGAAATGCCGGAGATTCCGCGATCGATCATCGCGCCGTGGCGGGTATGGCATTCTCCTTTTAATCGTAGAGCCTACGTGCCGCGATCACTTTCCATGTTGAGCCCTAAGGCGTGAGGACGACCGATAACAGAACGATGTCACGATTCTTGGGGGCGGCAATACTTTTCACTGTCTTCGCGCTGTTGATGGGGAAGGAGTAGCCGTATATGTAGGCGGGCGAGTTCAGTATGCCTGGTACTCTGAGCCGATAGGGCATGGTCAATGCTTTGGATTCGCGTGGGTAGTTTTGAGGAAACGTCCAATCGCTCATGCTCTGGATAAAACTGTCCGTGGTGCCGTCGGTGTAGGTGACAACGAATACCTGGTTTACATGGTTGCCTTGGACGGCGGCGCCCAGTAATTTGATTGCCGAGAAATTGCCCGCCGGCAGCGATAGATCCGCGCTATCGACGGCACTGGGTACGCCTGCACCGCCCATGTTGAATGTAATGCCGGACCACACAATCGAGGGGCCGATCAAATTCTCCGAATAGGCGTAGTCTCCGGTATCCATGCCGCCGTTCGTCACCGGCGTGCCATTGCTGAAGATCGCGTACACGTTGTACACAGCGCTCAAATTGACATTGACCGGCGTACCGGCCGGCGAGGAAGTAATCGTGTAAGTTGCCGTGACGACAGTGCTGTTGGTGTAACCGTTCGCCATCGCGATCGCTTGAACGGTCGTGGTCTGGGTTATCTGCAACGGGCCGCCGTATACCGGAGAATTTGCGCCTGGCGTCGTGCCATCGACCGTGAAATGAATGACCGCGGTCGACAGGGTGTCCGACAGCGTGACCGATTGCGGTGAACCATAGGTTCCCGCCGGCAGACTGAACGTCGGGCTCGGACTTACCGGCGGCGCGCCGCTCGCGGAAGACAAGGCCACAGCGAGCACCACGATGTCGCGGTTTTTCGGCAAGGTAAGGCTCTGGACGATTTTCGTGCTGTTGATGGGGAAGGAGTAGCCGTATATGTAAGCGGGCGAGTTCAGTATGCCCGGTACTCTGAGCCGATAAGGCATGGTCAATGCCTTGGATTCGTGTGGGTAGTTTTGAGGAAACGTCCAATCGCTCATGCTCTGGATGAAACTGTCCGTGGTGCCGTCGGTGTAGGTGACGACAAACACTTGGTTTACATGATTGCCTTGGACGGCGGCGCCCAGTAATTTGATTGCCGAGAAATTGCCCGCCGGCAGCGAAAGATTCGCGCTATTGACGGCACTGGGTACGCCCGCGCCGCCCATGTTGAATGTGGTGCCGGACCACACAATCGAAGAGCCGATCAAATTCTCGGAGTACGCATAGTCTGCGGTATCCATGCCGCCGTTCGTCACCGGCGTGCCATTGCTGAAGATCGCGTACACGTTGTACGCCCCGCTCAGATTGACATCGACCGTCGTAGTGGGCGGCGGCGAGGAAGTAATCGTATAAGTCACCGCGGCGATAGCGCTGTCGGTGTAACCGTTCGCCATTGCGATCGCCTGAACGGTCGTGGTCTGGGTTATCTGCAACGGGCCGCCGTACACCGGAGAATTGGCTCCTGGCGTCGTGCCATCGACCGTGAAATGAATGACGGCGGTCGATACGGTATCCGACAGGGTTACGGTTTGTGGTGAACCATAGCTTCCCGCCGGCAGAGAGAACGTCGGGGTCGCTGCGGTCGGCACGGAGGTGGACAGCAGGCCGTAAGCGGACATCGCATGCTTGCTGCCCACGTAGACCTTTCCATTGGCGATGGTAGGCACCGCAAATTTTATTGCCGCACCAGGCCCGTCGCGGTTGTTCGGCGCTTGATTGCTGTTGTAAAGCATGGTCGCAAGATTGCTCGCGTCGAATGCGTACAACACCTGACAGTTCGTCGGTCCGGTGCAAGTGCTTTGCTGATACCTAGTGTTATCCAATCCCCAGAGAATTCCACTGGATGCGCCGTTGGCTGAAATCGAGGGTATCGGTCCCGCATAACTGAATGTCTTCGTGGTCTTGGAGGTGGGCGAAGTTGAAAGAAGCCCGCTGCCATTCGCATTCAACGAAAATGCCTGCACCGGGTCGGCGGCGCCGTCGAGGTTACCGCCGGTCCAGTAGACACTGCCGTTCCAATACGCCGGTGTTCCCCAGATGCCCACTGTCGCGTGGGGAATCTCCTGCACGATTTGCGGGTCGCCGCCGCTGCAGGCCGGCACTTGTACGGCGCAATTCTTCCCCATGTTATTTTGATCGACGACGAAGATCTTTCCTTCTTTGCCCATTTGCGTCAGCAGCTGCTTGCCCGACGGCAGCGTGGGCAGCAGCACGAGACCGCCGGATGCAACATCGTTGTCTTCATTCGACAAGGTAGCTTGGTTGTAGGGGGTGAAGTAATCCAGGACGGGGAATGCCCCTGAGTTGGGAGGACCCAGCTTGACGATGCTATCGCCGAAGTCCGTCGTTCCATTCCATGTACCGTTGCCGGTGACGATGAAAATGTTTCCGTTCGCATCGGCGGCTGCGCCGCCGCCGCTCATCCATACGCCGTTCCTGTTGCCGTTCGCGGATGGGTTAAAAACCGCTTCCTGGGCCAGCGTGCGGGCAGAGTACGACATGACCCACCCGTGCCAAGGATCGATGTCGCAGTACGAGGCCCACGCAATCACGACGTGGCCTTCCGTGAGCAGCAGAGCCGCGCGCTGCCTCTCACGACTTGGAATGAATTTCACCGTGGTACCGTTGCCGTCCTCTGCCGTTCCCGGGGCCGACGCTTGGATGAGGACCGGACCGCCAAATTTCTCCGCTGACGACTGGATGTCGATCGCGTGTAAGAATTGGAAAACCGTGCCGTTTAACTGGGACAAGGCCACTACATACAGGGTGCCGGTGTTGATATCGATCACGGGAGTTCCCGTGATCCCGACTTCCGGGATCAGATCCGTGCAACTGAATGCAGGCGTGTTGACGACCGGGGTCTGGCCGGCCGGTATCAAATTGATTTGCCAGTAGACAGTGCCGCTGTCCCCATCGATGGCGTATACGCTGTCGTGTCCGGTAGCAACGTATACGACATTATGCGTGCCGCCGCGAATGTTCACATTGGATACATACAGCGGCTCCGCATATACATTCCCGTCAACTGCCACGGTAAACAACTTGCCGAATTGGTTGCTGTTTACATTGAGAGGCGTGAGGGTCGTCTCCAGCGTATTCTGCGCAGTGCGGGCGTTATCATTGTGATAAGTGGTCACGTTCGCTTGGGCATGCAGCACATCAGGAAAAACGCCGCACAAGACGATCGTTACGAGGGCGGCAACACGGATAAAGAATCCCATTCTTTTACTGCCTTAAGCGACTGCGCCGCCTTTTTATTGTCAGGACATCCTTGCTGCAATATAGATCTATTAGAGTTAGAAGGAAACCTCCGCGACGCTACATAATATCGGCATTCCGTCAAACCCTCGTTGCTTATGTCGGCTTTCTTTCCAGGATAGAGGGAACGTGCCCAACAATAGGGGCGGTGGGCACTTTAGGACCTACTTTGGTTCTGTTTCGGGAATCTCGATGGAGCCGATGGGTATCGCGATGGTCGGCGAACCATCTTCGTCGGGCGGCCGAACCTTTGCGGTTCCCGATGCCGCCGGCGGATGCCGAGCGGGGTCAGGAAGGACCTCCAGCATCATGGTGCTCGAAGTGTCGTCCTGCGGCGGCCGACCTTCATTTGTTAGCGATGTCTCCGGCGGATGCTGAAAGGGTTGTTGCGTTCGCAACCATTGCAGCGCCAGTTGCTCTTCGATTGGCTCGCTGAAATAGTAGCCCTGCCCATAGTTGCAGCCCATTGCCTGCAGGGCCTTCGCGGCGGTCTCGGTCTCGATGATTTCCGCAATCGCAGTTAGATTCAGACTGCCGGCTATCTGTACCATCGCGGCCATCATGCTCGCATTGGCATGATCGGAGCCGGTACGGTTCACAAACGGACGATCGATCTTCACAAAGTCGAACGGAAAGAGCTGTAGATTGCTCAGCGATGAGTAGCCGGTTCCAAAGTCATCGAGCATCAATTGGACGCCCATACTGTGCAAGCGATCGAGAGTCTCGCGCGCCGCTCCCACGTTGCCAATGAGCGCCGCCTCGGTCAGTTCGAACTTCAGCAGCGACGGCGGAACCTTGTTCTCTCCCAACACGGACGCAACGTATTCGCTAAGCCCTGGATCCCGCAATGCCGCCGGGGAAAGATTGATGCTGAAGTAGAATGTTTGATTGGCGGGCAAGCGCCGCATCCATTTGCCCGCAATCTCGACCACTCTGAGTATGATCCAGCGGGTGATCGGCACCATCAATCCGGATTCTTCGGCGATGCGAAGGAATCTACCGGGATCGAGCAGACTTTCCACCGGGTGGCGCCAACGCAAGAGCGCCTCGCCACCCACCATAGTATAAGTCCGCAGGTCAACTATCGGTTGAAACAGCAGCTGCAGTTCCTGCCTTTCTAGCGCGACGTGAAGGTCTGCCTCCAGGCTTACAATATTCGCTGCCTGTCCTGCCATGTTGGGCGCATATAAAACAATTTTCATCGTCTCATGGCGCTTGGCGACGGACAGGGCGATGTCGGATTCCATTACGACTTCCTCTGCGCGCTGTTGTCCCGAATCCGCGCACGTGATGCCGAAGCTCGCTCCGACGACGAGTTGGTGGCGACGCAACACGAAGGGTGAGCGCAACTCCGCTTGAAGAAGACCCGCAATCTCAAGTGCCGCTTCTGCGGAGGCGACATCCAGAATCAATAGTGCAAATTGATCCCCACTCCAGCGTGCGAGCACCCCTTCAAACGCCGATGTTGATTTCTCGAAGCGGCGTGCCGCTTGCACCATCAGCTCATCGGCGGCCGTTTGGCCTAGCATGTCATTGATGAGTTTGAATCGCGCGATGTCCACGATAATGATTGCGATGCGCTGGCGCCGCTTTGTGCGTACGTCGCGCAGCGCGCGGTCAAGCTGGTCCATGAAAAATCGTCTGTTCGGCAGTCCCGTCAACGCGTCGTGAAAGCGTGCGTGGTCGAATATCTCCTGCAGATCCAGCCGCCGCTGCATCTCCGCGGCGAGATGCTGATTGACGGCGCGCAGCCGCTGCCGCGAGGCCGTCAAGGTCGCCCGTGAGCGTTGCAACGCGTGGATTAAATCATGAGTGCCGAAGGCCAAGAGCCACGTCAGGAACGCCAACAAGGCCATTTCCGATGTGAGCAGGGTGGCCGGATACCAGCCGGCGCGCGGCCGCACCGACACCTGCAAGTAGCTTCCGGGGGCTGCCGGCGCCGCCGGCAACCGGATCCTTGCCCCGACTGTGTCGATTAACGGTTCCGAATTTGAGCTCACGAAGATGCGGGTTCGCGCACTTCGCGGCTCAACTTGAGACAGCTCAAAGTCGTAGCCCATGTCGATCAGCCGGGTCAGATGGCTCTCAGCGATCAGCTCGTCAAGGTCAGCGTAAGCGACCGACCAACCCTGCAGGTGCGGCATCTCCGCGGGAACGCGTATAGCCATGAGCCATTGGCTGCCGAGACGCATCGGACCCAGTACGGCGGAGCCAGGTATGGTGCGGGTGGACTCCGCCGATTGCCATTCGCTTGCGATGCCGTTTGCGGTAGCCGCCTCGGTCGGCCGCAAATACAGTACCTTGTCATCGGCCGTCATCCAAAAAGTGTTGCTTGCCGGCGGGACCGACTCGATGGAAGAAGAGCCAGACGCGTTTGATGGAGATTGTGCGGCCGATGCCGCCTGCCGGGCGGCAAGATCGGCCAGCTTCTGCAGCGGCGGTTGAATCTTGCTGACGAACGTGGCTGCAAGTGCGGCCGCTGACTCGCGAGCTACCGCCGCATGGTGCTGCACGCTGAGGTATATCAGACGCGATCCGCCAATCAGAACCGTAGCCAGCACTACCACCGTAGGTAGCCATCCGAGGCTGCGCTGGCGAATCGACCTCATCACCGCGCGGTACTCGCAGCACCCACATGGAATATATAGTTCAGCGTCACGGTAGCCTTCTTGCTGCCGGACAAATCGAGATAGTCGCAGACCAGAGTCAGCTCGCTGCGTTGGCGCACGAACGGCTTGGACACTCCAACATAGCCTTCCTTGAGCTGACGCCCGGGCAACTCGATACCTAGATTCAATACGGTAGCTGATGCCTGGCCAAATGCCACGCCGCCGAGAAAGTTTACCTTGGCGCCAAAGTTGTCGATTCTGACGGACGTCAAACGCGTGCCGAGATTGCCGCTCACCGAGTACTGGTACGCGACCGCGGTCTGAAAGTGAGGACCCCACAGGTAGGAAAGCCCGATCTTGGGTAGATTCCCATGAGTCGTCTCGACATCAACTCGCCGATCTTCGACTTGCACCGAAAGTTTGCGGTAATACGTGCTGATCACGCCAACCGCCTCGATGTGATAATCGAAGGCTTTGGGTCCGTCATCGCCTGTGCCCTCGTGCGCTTCCGCGTAAAAGCTGTACCGCTGATTGACCGGCCCTCGAGTCAAAGATCCACTGAGGGAGCCGAACGCCCAATGCGCGCTTGCGAGCTTCTGATACTCCGCCCCAACGGTCCCGATTGAATCGGCATCGAAGTTGTGCAGCCATCCCAGAGAGCCGCCTCCGCCGCCATTGGTTCCCGAGAGAGTGGCGCCATCGGCGCTGACTGCAATGCGATCGTCGGCTGTTGAGGTTGCACCAAGCGCCACGCAAGGCGCCAGGACGTAGATCAGCACTGCGGCATTGACAAGCGGCTCAATTTTCATCGCAGCTGCCGCAGGGTGCTCGTAACCCTAGTCGAACTTGAATCAAACTGCGGGGCCGTTCCCCCTTTGGCGACGGGGAGGAATGACACCGTGAAAATACGCTCCTCCTCACCGGCCAGCGCTACGGCAGAGCTTGTAAGTTGATAGATTCGCGGCCCGATCTCGATATGTATTTTTCGCCGTCCGGTCAGTCCGGCTTCCCACCACCGCAGGCCCGGATCCGCCTGCGGTAACCATTGCGCTACATCCGCGCCGACTTCCGCGCCGCCAAACAACCCAACCACCAGCTTGTTGAACGCTAAAACGCGCCCGCGTGCGTCGACCACCAGGGCTGCATATTCAGAGGTGTCCAACGCAGCCTTGAGGCAAGAAACTTCTGTTGCGTCCTCAATGGTCAAAAGCGCAAAACGACGTCCCTTGTGCGCGAGGTGCAGCACTCGCAACTGCGTCAGTCGCAGCTGGTCTGCTATCCGTATCCCGGTCAAAGGCGCTGCGCTGCCTGAACCGACGATCAGCTCGTTGACGATGTCAGGGTAAGAGAACTTCACCGATTCGAAGAGACTGCTGCCTTCGAGCGGCACACCTTCGCATCGCAAATAATTGATCGCGAACTCGCTGGCTGCGACGACCTGCAGGGTATCCGTCTCGATAAGAAGAGCCGGCAGCGGCAACCGTTCAATCAGACTGGCCCATAGCTCCTGCCCGCGCTCCGCTTCGGACCGCGCGAGGATGCTTTGCGCAGTTAGCCGTTCGAATATCGTACCGACATATTCGGCCGCCACCGCACATGCAAACATAGCGGTAGTGAACACTTCCAGCAGCACGATCAGATAGCTCGAAGGCGCATAGAATCCCGAGAAAGACGGCTGCGCCACCGTGCCTTGGCGGCCGAACAACGCGCTAAGCCACGTGTCGCCGCCAAACAGTCCGCTCGCATACCAACGCAATTCCGGAGCCTGGCTCAGAGCCACGATCGCGACAACGACGACACTTACGGTAGCGATGAGATACGGGTGCCAGCGTGACAGAAAAATTGCCCCGATGATTGGCAGCGCAAATATTGTGAGAAACATGGGATTTTGAAGCGCACCAACGTGCTGCCAGATGAAGCCGATCAGGATGACGCCCCCTACGTCCAGCAGCGTCAAAGCGCGGTCGCGCCAGGGGCCGGGGGAGGGCGCTGGGGACGCCAGCACGGTAAATGCGATGTGAATCGCACCAAGAGCAAGCAGACCCCAAGTCGCTGTTCCAACGTCCGCCTGGAATCCATTGACAAACCACGGCACGCCGGTGGCGACCAGAATGACGACAATCGTCAACAACCAGATGTCGTCCAGCAGATGAACCCGCGGGTTATGCCAGAGCGGACGTGGTATTAGCTGGGTGCTGTCGAGGTTCAGTCTCATGAAACTACCGCGCTATGGCACATGGGACTTCGCTTCGGCGATCGCGCCGGTTTTGCTGACGGGGCTGTCGCCGAAGCGGTTGTTTTCCATGAAAGGCTGCGATACGACCTTTGAACCATTGGGCGGCTGGAAATCTTCGACATGCAGCGCATAAGCGTGGGCACGCAACACTTGATTGCCCCGCAAGTTTGGAGAGTCGCCGATCACGTCGATTCCGTTGAACTTCGGCTCGATGATGGTATTGTCGACAGCCGTGCTGACGTTGTGTGGATCACCGAGCACGAAGGCTATGCCGTAGCCGCAATTGTGGATCCGGTTTGCCCGCACCAGGGCGTTGGACGACCCGCGCACCATGACGGCATACGCGGTAAGCCCTTCGATTTCGTTATCCTCGATGAGGGTGCCGCGGGCGTTTTCGACGACGATACCCATCGATGCGCCGCCATTCATGCGGTTCCCCCGGATCACCGCCCCGGTGCCTACCACGTGCACGTTAGCCTCTCGCGCATTGATGAAGTCGTTACGTTCTATCAGTACCGGAATGTTACCGGCGACGATCGCGTTGCCGCCTTCCGTAAATTTGTTGTCATGGATGCCGATGACATCATCGTGCGAGTCAGGCGTACTTCGGACAATCCATAGGCCGGCGTCCTTGTTTTCTACGAACTCATTGTTGGCAACCGCCGAATTGTGCCCCGACGCCCCGAAGCGAACTCCGAGGCGGTCCTTAAGGAAGTGGTTGCGCTCCAACAAAGTGTCGCTGGCATTTTCGGCTACTTCGATGGCGACGTCGCATGACTCAATGGTCGATGCTGAAAGCTGAAAACGCGCAGCGCGCACCAGAATCGCGGTGGCGGGGCAATTTTTTATTGTAACCCCTTCGATCGAGGTATTTGAGCCCGAGATATCCAGCACCGGTCCGATATTGAGCGCCTGCGCATCGATCTCCGCTCCCGATGCTTGCCCGACCAGCCTGACTCCGTGCCCATTGACGAATGCCGGTAGGGCAGTTTCTATGCTGATCTTAGGTACTTCGATCGAGATGCTGGTGGGACCTGTTGCGGCTGCGACGATGAACAAGGCTTCGCGCAACGTGCCAGGTCCTCTATCGCCAGCGTTGGTGACATGCACCAGAACAGTTTTTTCCGCGGTGCGCTGAGGCGCTGCCCGTTGCGTTACGTACCAATGGCCAAGCGCGGCCAAGGCTCCAAGCAACGCGAACACGCCAAAGGCTATTATGGAACGACCTCTAATGGCCATCGTCAAATTTTCCCGATTCTTTTTTCTAGGATAAACACGGCATGCCAGGAGTGATTGACGGCGTGGCGTCCGAAAAGCGCATTGATCGGCAAAGACAGGGCGGTCGCCAGTGCGAGCAGGCCTAGCGACATCTTCGCGGGCAGTTTGCGGACGTACGGTAACAACTGTGTCCTGAACGGCGCTGGATCAACACCGCTCAGCGCTCGCAGCTCAAGACCACAATCGCGGATCATATCTACATAAACGTCGCGATGACGCGCGGTAAATACGGTGGAATCGCAATGTTTCATCACGGCAGTCGGCGCAGCCTCGAGCAAAATCATGCGCCCGCCTGGGGCGAGATGGTCAGTCATCGCCGCGAAGGCAGTGCGCAGCGCGCCCGGATCGAGAATATGCTGAAGTACGGTGACGCCCAACACCAAATCGAAGTGCTCGCCTACGCTGAGATTGGAGAGATCCTGCACTTGGAACCGGCAGCGGTCGGCAACACCTTCGCTAGCCGCCCGTTGTTGGGCCTGCTCGATCATCGTGGGACTAAGGTCAACGCCCAATACATTGGCCCCCCGCGCAGCAAGCAGCCGGCTCCAGCGTCCAACGCCGCAGCCGACGTCCAATATGCGAGTTCCCGCTTTAACTTGCAGCCATGGCTTCAGTGCCAGCCGCTGTTCCAGATGAATCGCCCGATTGTAGAATTCAGGCATGCCGTACGCGCATACCGCTGCCAGTCCGTCGCGCTCGCCGGCGAAGCGCCGCGCCCGATCCTCCCAATACACGCCCGGACTATACAACCGAGGCGCGGGAATTCCTCTGACTGTCATTGAACTACCTGGACATGTTTCGATGCGACAGTGGAATCCGCGGGGCTTTCATAGTGGTCCTGATAGATGCGCCGGTGAATCAGCTTGAGCGCAAAAAAATTCGCGAAGCCGACCGTCATGGGCACTATGTGAACGATGGCATAACATAGGTATAGCGGGACTATCGGTGCGACATAGGATCGTTCCCCTTTCGGCACGCTGGTGAAGAGCGCGATCACTCCAAGGGCGAGATAGCTGCTGATCGCAGCGGCAAAATATTCAGGATTGATCAGGGTCCCCCGCGGCACGAAGCCATCCAGCAGCAAGGCGTCAAGTCCACTCATAAAGCTCAGCAGCAAAAGTGTCGCGCTGGCGATCTTGATTAGATGCATCGCCAGAGAAAGGATGCCCACGTAGACGAGGTAATGGTACGCGGCAAACGTAGAGCGACGACTGATTCGCAGTACCTCGGCAAAACGCTCGGTATAGACCTTGAGAAGACCGTGATACCAGCCGACGCGCTGCGAGAACCAGCGCTGCAAGGAACCCGGGCCTTCCGTGCTCACCACCAGGCGACCATCATAATAAATCCGCTCGCCATGGCTGAGCAGAATCACGGCGTTCTCGAAATCCTCTGCGTAGACCGACAAAGAATGTTCGCTGAGCGCCAATGTCAGCGCGCTGCGCCGATAAAAAGAAGCGCCCGAAGTGATGCTAAAATCAGAGAGACTCTCCCGCCCGACACGAAACGCCAGCGCGTACTCGAAAGCCTGGAACCGCGCCAGAAATCCGTCGGGCTCGATCATGATCCGTGGGCAGGCCGCGGCGGCACCGGATTGCTGAAAATCGCTGACGAACCGATTCAAGTCGATCGTGCTGCCGTCGTTCAGTCCGCGTATGCGGATGTCCGGATCGATCACCATTACAGTTTCGATGTGGTTCGGCACATGCTCCAGCAAGCGGCGCAAGGCGGCAGGTTTGCGCCGGTTGACGCCGTCGTCAATACATCGCCATCCGGCTTGAGTTAGGCGCAGCACGGTGTTGTCTGTTGACCCGTCGCTGATCAGCCACACGCGATCGCGGTAGGGCGCGAACGCCTCCATGAACTCCTCGAGCTGGTCCTCCAGGTTGTACACCGAAGCGATGATCGCGAATGGCAATGCCGAGACCATACGCCTTGCGTCAGGCGGCAGAATGGCGGCGATATTGATTGAGAGATTACCCTTCTGACTGCCGTCAGAGACGCCGGCGGCAGCGGCCGTGTGACGCCGCCGCATATACAAGCGCAATGCGAAATCGAGAGCATCCGTGTATACGATGACATTCGCGACCGCAAAGACAAAGATGGAAAAACCAATTGCCTGGGCGTTTGCCGCCGAAATCACAATCCAACCTGCCAGCAGACCGCACACCGCGAGTAAGGGAATGGCCGACCACGCGCGCTGAAGATTCACGCTGTCGCCACGGCATGCTCTGCCGCCTCCGGCCGTGAGGCGGGAAGCCGCGCGTATAACTCCGCTCGAACCTCAGCCTCGTCGGCGATCAATTGACCGCGCTCCGCCATAATTGGAAGAGAGCTTAGAATCCACAACAGTGAGCGCACACGCGACGGCAGGTGCGCTACTTGTTTCTCGAGCGGTGCGAGAGTCGCCTCAAAGCTGCGTTCCATGCGCAGGATCACGTCCTTCACAACAGGATCTATCGGTAGAATTTTCGCCGGCTGTTCCCAGGCGATATTCGTTCCTGCGATCTGTCGATAGGCATAGTGCGTGTGAGGCAAAAGACTGGGGTCCTGCGAAAGCGCCGATCCCGAGAATGGGATGATGTAGGGATACATTCCGATCTCGCACCCTCGACGCAGCCAGCTGTATGCTTCGCGCAGGGTTTCCGCGACGTCTTCCAGAGCGGCATGCGGGGAGCTCAGGATTAGATCGAGGAATGGAGTCACCCCGGTCGCTAAAGCGGCAGTGAGCATCGGCTCGATGTGTCGGTGTATCTGCGCCTTGTTGAACTCTCCGAGCACTCTCTGCGAGAAACTCTCGATGCCGAAGCCCAGCACACGGAAGCCTGCCTTGCGCATGGCCGCCAGACGCTCCACGGACATGGCGTCGATTCGATTCGTGCTGATGAACTGCAAATGCGGCGGAATCCTCCCGCTTCGCTTCGCCGCGATGATTCCCTCGCAAAGCGGCAGGATTCGGCGATCCCGCGTGAAGGTGAAGATGTCGTCTTGAAAAATGACGGTACGAACGCGGGGATGTGCCGCGACGATCCGCTCAATCATGTTCAGACACTCGTCCGCCTCCAGCCGCGCGACAGATGCGACACTTCCCTGAGCCTCATGCAGAAAGTTGGTGGCGGAGCAGAACGTGCACCCCATCGGACAATAGTTGAGGGTGATCAGCCGCACCGAACGAATTTCAGCGAGGTGCGCTTCTCGCGCGGCTTTGCTTGGCAGCGCACCAATGCGATAGGCCGCCTCCAGACGTTCCCAATACGCCGGATATGGCATCTTTTCGTACGGGGTGCTGTAAATTGCATCGCGCAGTTCGTCCCGATTCAGGGCACGCTGCGGTATTGAGAGGATTTTGCCGTCCTGCTGACGCTCTGCGGTTCCGGTGATGCCGCACAGCGGTTGACCTGCGCGTATGCGCTCCACGAGATCCATCAGCGGCCGTTCGCCTTCACCGAGAATGACTGAGTCGAATGGACCGAGTTCAAACATCAGCTCCGGACGAAATGTTGCCTCCATACCTCCGGCGACAATGAAGGCCTTCGGCGCCACCCGGCGCGCAATGTGCGCAAGTTCCAAATCGAATCGGAGCGTCATGCCGGTAGTCGAGACGCCGATGATGTCCCACGAGCCGCCGATGAGCTCGCGCTCGAGCGATCGTTGCGGCGGATCGCGACAGCAGTTCGGATCGAAGACTTTGGTCTCGACGCCGGCAGACGCGAGTACACCCGCAAGCCGCCAGACTCCTAACGGTGGAGCAAGGAAAGTATATTCTCCGCAGTGAGGATCGTACGGGCCGATCAACAATACTCTGGGCGAACCTGCATTGTTCACTTCGATTTGACTCCTGGCTCGCATTCCGCTCCGCGACGGAACGGAAGTTTGCGGTAGATCAAAATCACAGCGTGCATTTGAGTATTTGATATTGGCGTGCCGTGGAGAGGCCCGCCGATTCAAGTCAGCTCAAAGTCTTTAATCGTTTCGAAACCCCCACACAGTCTTAGTAAAGAGGATCTCAGAAACCCCTGGCTGACGTTTCTTATCCCACATATAGCCTTGTGCATAAAAAGTGCTCGCTTCGCAAATAAAAGTCAACGCCTGGTCCGGTCTTTTGGCCGGGTTCCCAGAACAAGGCAAAAAGGGTCTTGGCGATGCCAGAGCTTTGAAGCTCAGGAGCAGCGGGCAGCCTTATGACAGCCCCAAAACTCCAAATATGTCAAAGATGCGAGTAAACTGATGGGTTGCAGTCGGATACAGCAGGCAAGGGATTGAGAACACATCCGACCCGGACACCATCGTTATTGGCGCCGATCCCCCCGATATGGGTATGCGGATTCCCGCTGAATTGACATAACTTTTTCCAGCTTGCGACGGACGGCTGTGTTTTGCAGACGCGGCGTTGCCACGAATCGGCGATTGCGTGAACATCGCCCAACCCGGCGATGCAAAAACTCTAGGGGAGTCGCAGGTCGAACATGAAACCCTTGCTCGCCCTTGTTCTGCGCGCCGGGACCGTCCAAGCACGTTCCGAGGGCTGGGACTAGATGAGAGACACGCTCAAAATTTTTCTGGCGAAGTGGCGCCTTGATGATACGGGGGCGGTGAAGTCGCTGCTCTTCCCGATTCAAGATAACGGCAATCTCGCCAAAATTCTATGCGAACGTCAATCAGGTTTTTCCTACGCATACGAGGAAGAATCCCGCATTGGCCGTTTCATCGCGAGCGACGGGGTCAGTGTGATGGGTTTTGATGTCATCGGCGTAACGCGTCAGGAAGCTGCATTGATCGCACAGGAGTGCAAGCTTATTGCGTTATGGGACATGTACGAGTTCAGGAAGGCGGCGGACCGAGCACTAGGCGCGCCCAGTCCGACAGCAGCTGGTCGGCCAGAGACGATTCGCAGCTCCTGAGCGACTTGGACCGCCGACCATGACGAAGTCGATGTCAGAGTCGCAAAGACGCTGAAGTAGTCGGTTGATGTCGATCACGGATCCGCCGGCCTGCGCTTTCCATCTCAAGCGCCAGATTGAGCGCTGCCTGGTGATAGAGCGCGCTGCTCGTAGGAAATAGCTCTCTCGAAGAGCGTGAGATGCGAGTTAACATAAATTTTGTAAATAATACGAACGGCACATGCGCTCGCCTATTTAATCGCTTAGTCGCTCGTCAGAGGGCGCTGGTCGAAGGTCCCCGATTCGCCATCATGCGGATATGCGCACCAATCGTGAGCATTTTAGCTTGCGTTTTGCTTCGCGGGTATGGTCAAGTGTCATGAGGAATCGTGATCCGGCGGATCCACCGTTGGGGCACGGTATCAAAAATAAAACGAACACGGAGGAATCATGAAGGGACCCACTTCTCTTAAATTCTTTGTTTCCGCGACCGCGCTGTCGCTTACCTACGGCGCATTATCCGAGGCGATGACGCCGGCCCAATTTCAGCAGATCACTCAAGAGGCGCAACGGAACGTCATCGTTATCCTGCGCGATCAAGTGCCGAACTTGCCCCCCGCGCGCAGAGCAATGGGCGGGCGCGCCGCGGCCCTCGCCGCGTCCCAGAGCGCGGTGCTTTCCAATCTGCCGATTGTAGGAAATCGCAAGGTTCGATCCTTCAGCACCATCAATGCGTTTGCGGCCACCGTTTCGGCATCCGAGGCGGCGATGCTGTCCGCGCATCCGATGGTTCAAGCTGTCGTGCCTGATGCGGTGATCCGGCCGCCGCTGCGGAGCAAGGAAACCGGCGCCGCCGCCACTCTCGGCGCGAGCGTCGCTACCTCGGCTGACGCCGCAGCGTTGTGCAATACCCTGGAACCCGAAGCCCTTCAGCTGACCCACACGGCATTTGCCGACCCGTCGATACCGCAGGCACACCAAGTGCGTGATGGCCATGGTGAACTGGTCACTGGTAAGGGCGTGAAGGTGGCGTACCTCGCCGACGGCTTGGATCCGACGATTCCCGGTTTTATCCACACCGACGGCTCACCCGTGTTCATCGATTACCAGGACTTCACGGGCGATCCTGCCGGAACATTCACCGGAGGCGGAGAGGCATTTGGCGACGCCAGTTCCATTGCCGCTCAAGACATGCCCAACGGAAAGCCGTTGACCTTCGATATCAGCAAGTTCGTGAATGCGGCTCATCCGCTTCCCTCACCCTGCAATATCCGCATTCGCGGCATGGCGCCGGGCGCTTCGCTGGTGGGTCTGAAAGTGTTCTCGCAGATCAACCCGATCACCACGTCGACTTTCGTGCAGGCCATCGAATATGCGGTGATCCATGACGATGTCGACGTGATCAACGAGTCATTCGGCGGCAATCCATTCCCGGACAATGCAAACGACCCCATTTCACTGGCCAACAATGCGGCGGTCCGCGCGGGTGTGACGGTGGTTGTCAGCACGGGAGATGCCGGAACGGCCGGCACTCTAGGGTCGCCCGCCACCGAAAACAGCGTGATCGCTTCCGGGGCGACCACCCAGTTCAGGGTGTACGCTCAGACCGGCGATGGCGTCATTCCGTTGACGAAGAGCGGCGGCTTTATCGATAACAACATCTCTGGATTCAGCTCGGCCGGGTTTTCCCAGAAGAATGCCCGCACCGTCGATGCAGTGGCCCCCGGCGATCTTGGGTGGTCGCTCTGTTCTCCCAACCAAAACCTTTTCGTTGAGTGCAGCACCGACGCCGCGGGTTTCGGGCCGTCGGCAATCGAGGTTTTCGGAGGTACCAGCGAATCCTCACCGTTGACCGCCGGAGAAGCGGCGCTGGTAATCCAGGCCTACCGCAGCACGCACGGAGGCAATGATCCGACACCGGCCACCGTCAAGCGAATCATCATGAGCACCGCGACCGATCTGGGCGCGCCGGCCTCGGAGCAGGGCGCCGGCTTCATCAATGCCTTGGCGGCGGTCAACGCAGCTCTATCGATCGATGACGAGAATGGAGATCCGAAGCGTCACGGAGGCGGCGTCCTGATTGCCCCGATCAGCGCCAATGTCACGAGTGAGCCGAACGTCAAGCACAACCGTTCCTTCACGATCACCAACACCGGCTCGACGACACAGCACTTGACGCCGAGTTTGGAAACGTTGGGCGCGCCGTTCGCCGGCGCAACCGTCAACCTGACGTTGGATCCTACGGTCGATCCGAAGTTTATAAATGTTGCCGGCAATACGCGGGTGTTCACAACGCACACCTTCAAAGTCCCCGCCAATGCCGATCACCTGGATGTGGCGATCGCCTTCCAGTCGCCGATCGCCTCAACCAATCCTCCGCTCGTTTTCTTGGGCCTGGTCGACCCGTCCGGGCGGCAAGCCGCGGTCTCGAACCCGCAAGGATTGGGCAGCGGCTATGGGCACGTCGACGTGGTCAAGCCGCAGGCGGGCACTTGGACTGCGATCGTGTACACGCGCAAGACAGGGGTAGTCGGAAGTTACTCCGGCCCCGTCCAGTTCACGTGGGGCGCTGAGCGTTACGTGAGTCTTGGATCCGTCTCTCCATCGCATCTCGTCCTTGCGCCAGGCGCGAGCGAGACTGTGACGGCTGAGTTTTCGATGCCCGCCGAACCGGGCGACTCGGCTGCGGCGATCCGCTTCAATCATTCTCCCAACGCCGAAGCCGCCAATTTCCCGGAGGTTCCAGTGACATTGCGTACGCTGATCCCGACGGGACCCACCGGCGGTAACTTCACGGGGACACTCACGGGTGGCAATGGTCGGCCGGGCGCAGGCCCCACGCAAACCTTCGCCTTTGATGTGCCCCGGGGTGTCCAAAACATGAGCCTCAACCTCGAGATTTCCGACAACGGATATTTGCTCGAAGGCTTATTGGTGGACCCGAATGGAATGGAGCTCAGCGTCCTGCCCAACCAGGATCCGATCAACGGCAGCGCGCAGTTCGCACTTTCGCTCTCCCACTTCAATCCGCAACCGGGGCGCTGGAAGTTTGTGTTGTTGCAAAACTTCGTATCGTCGGGTAACCAGACCTCGTTGCCCTTCGCGGCGCGGATCGGGTTCAACACCGCGCAGGTGACGGCGCCGACGCTGCCCAACGGCGCCAGCGTTCTGCTGTCGGCAACGGGAGCTCCGGTCAGCATTCCCATCCACGTCACCAACACCGGCACTCTGACCCGTCAGTACTTTGCCGATGCACGATTGAACAGCCTGACCGTCCAGCAGCTGCCGCCGCAGCCTTGCTCGAAGGTGACCACCCTTCCTGGGGCTTGCGGGCAGTTCATTGTTCCCACGGAGACCAGCACTGCGGCGTTCTTTGCGCAATCGCCGGCCCCAATCACCATGGATGCCGTCAATAGTGTCGGCACGGGCATCGGATTCACCGGCACTCCCGATATCTTTGCGAAGCGGATTGGGACCGACACCGTCGCGGCCTTCCTGAGCGAACCGGAAGTGCCCTACAGCACCTGGTTCGTCAATCCGTCACTGATCGGGCCTTTCGGTCCGGCCGGTGTGACGCCGGAGCCGGTCACGACCAGCGCCTTTGTGTTGATGCAGCCATTTGATAGCGCCGTTTCTGCGGACAGCGGCGACGCCTGGGCCGATTTGACTTTGAATACGAGTACTTTCAATCCGTTGGTATTGGCGCCGGGCCAGAGCGGAACCATCAAGGTGACGATCACGCCCAACGCGAGCGAAGTAGGCAAGACCGTCAGTGGGTTCATCTACATCGATACCTTCGATTTCAATGTGTTCAGTGGCGACGAGACGGTGCGCATACCGTACAGCTACACGGTCGCGCCTTAAGTTCATTGATGCATCTCCACCCGCGCCGGCAGCGGCGCGGGTGGAGATTTCTCGCCGAGCGTGACGACGGTTATTCAGCGCGAACATGTCGCCGAGCTTAACGCTGGTCGCAAGCCTTTGTTGCAGGTCGCATCGGAAATCGGGAACAGGGAAGCACTTGGCCTTGCCAGGACACACACAAGAATACGCGAGATGGTGGGAAGTCCCACCTTCAAATTCTCGGGCATAAGTGGCAGCAAAGATTCGACGCCAGGGAGGCGCAACCGGCCGAGAAGCCGTGTTAATCGACCCCGCGATCTGAAACACTGGAACTTACAAGGAGAAGGCCAGTGGATAATGCGCATGCCCCTTCCCTAGCAGGTGGCTGCTCTCAGCTTTGGGTAACCGCGCTCCTGCGAGCGATGTGTGAGGTGAAGTCGGAACTAGTACAATTGATGTTTGGAGATGGGGCCACAAGGAGAATCGGCCTCACCAGTCTCTCGAGTTCTAACGCCTCGGGAATTTGCGGTGCGGCAGGCACTCATCGGCGTCGCGATCTCGCAGGCCTAATGGTCTAATTTACCCAGGGCGCTCAGAGGTTCCCATGTCAGTTATGCTGGCTGAGTCCATGCGCCGCATCAGCGGCCTGCTGCAATCCGGTCAATACGGCGCGGCGCACTCGCAATTAGAATCGCTGGTGACTGCAAATCCTGGTTACGTGGAAGGCCTGCGGCTGTTTGCCGGCACCAAACAAGCCTTGGGCGACCTCGCCCAGGCCGAGTCGCTGCTAAGGCGCGCGCTCGAAATCGACCCCAGATGGGCTCCGACACTGACCACCCTTGCGGAGTTATTGCTAATGGCAGGTCGCAGCGCCGAGGCTGTGCCGTTGTTGCAGCGTGCAATCCAAGGCTCCCCTCCCTATGCTCGGGCCGCACTTTTATTGGTTCGCTGCTACCTGGATGCGGGCCAGCCGGCATCGGCGCTCGACATCGCGACACCCTGGTGCAATAGCGGCAAGGTCGATGACGATTTGTCTGCGCTGCACGTAGCGGCATACGCCGCTCTGGGTCGCCAAAGCGAAGCGGTGGCGAACTATCGTCGTCTGGTGACACTCGCTCCGGACAACCACGTCGCAACCCATACCCTGGCGGTCGCGCTGATTGCAGCCAACCAGCCGGAGGAAGGTGAGCGCGTAGTGCGTCAGACGCTGAGCCGCACCCGACCGACGGCGGCGCTGCACTACACGCATGCCCGTAGCCTCATCAGTTTGGAGCGATTCGACCAAGCCGAGCTGGCTTTGCGCGAATGCGTCCGATTGGAGCCGCGCCGCGCCGAGGCGCACGACAGCCTGGCGCAACTCGTGTGGATGCGCACCGGCAATGTCAGCGAGGCGACGCGCGCTCTGGATCAGGCACTCGAAAAATACGAGCATGACGATGCACTCTGGGCCACAAAAGCCGCCCTACTACAGGGAGCTGGTGATGCGCGCGGTGCTTATGCGTGTCTCGCCAAACGCGCCGCACGACCCCAACCCCCACCCGCGTTGCTCATCCGCGCGGGGTTGGCGGCGCTGGAGTTTGAGCCCGCCACCGCCTTGAACCTCGCAGAACAGGCCATTCGAGTGCAGTCCAACAACCCGACAGCTCGCAAACTCCTTTGCGCCGCATACCTGGGTGTAGGGGACGGAGCGAAAGCGATGGCCGAGTGCGCAACCCTGCTCAAGGCTACTCCCGACGATCAATACCTCATAGCCATGCAAACCACCGCGTTGCGGCTATTGAACGATCCCCGATACGAGGCCGTCTGCGACTACGACAAAATGGTGCTGTCGCAGGCCCTTGAGACGCCTCCGGGGTGGTCTGATCTCAGCAGCTTCCTCACAGAAGTCACCTCGCGCTTGAACGCCCTTCACAATCCGCACGGCCATCGACTTCTCTACCAATCGTTGCGCGAGGGCACCGAGACCACTCAAGATCTTTCGCGCAGTCAGGATCCCGTCATTCAGGCACTCTTTCACGCCTTTACCGCACCGATCGCGCGCTACCGTGATCACATCGGCCAAGGGGAAGATGCCCTTCGGCGTCGCAATCGCGGCGCTTCACGATACAACGGCAGCTGGTCGGTACGTCTGCACCGCGCCGGCTATCACACAAGCCACGTGCATCCTCGGGGATGGATATCCTCGGCTTGCTATATTCAGCTGCCCGACAGCATGAGAGCGGGACACACGGCCGAAGGGATTCTCAGCTTTGGCGCACCGGGGATGGTTACGACGCCTTCGCTGGACGCCGAGTTGTCGGTCCGTCCCGAAGTCGGCCTGCTTGTGCTTTTTCCGTCGTATTTCTGGCACGGCACCCTGCCGTTTCATAGCGAACAGCCGCGCCTCACCGTCGCATTCGACGTCGTCCCAGAACGAAATCAAAAAACCCGCTCGTAATCATGACCTGCAGTGAGAGATTCTCTCGAATAGCATCGCAGGCCAGCCTTGGGCTGAACTGCTGATTCTTTCTGCGGTCTATTGCGAGTACCGACACTTTGGTATGCCATGACTTCGGATCGATGTAGCGATATTGGAAGGATCATTCATGCAACGCAGCAAACGAACCTTGACCTCGGCAGTTGTCAGCGGACTTCTCGCCCTGGCAGCGCTACCGGTAGCGAGTGCCACGAACGATGAACCCGCCGGTGGGCCGGTCGTCGCAGGGACCTGGGAGCACCGCCACGCGAGTCTTCACTACGATGGGATCACCTCGCTCTACAGCTGCGCGGGGTTGGAAACCAATATCCGTGCACTGCTGCAGCATCTGGGGGCGCGCAAGGATCTCGTCGTCCATGCTTACGGATGCCTTGGCGGGTACAATGCGCCGGGCCGCACCGCCATTGTCGACGTCGATTTTTACTCGCTCGCTCCAAGCGCCGATGCCAGTGCCGCCAACAGCGTGCAGGCGCATTGGACGCCCGTGACTGTGAGTGCGAATCACCCCAATTCCATAGGCGACGGCGATTGCGAGCTCATCCATGAGATGAAGGACATCCTCTCGAAGAATTTCAGTCTGCGCGATCTGAACTACCGCACCGACTGCAGGCCCCGCGAGGTGAACATTAACGATTTTTCGGTTAAAGCCGAGATTCTCAAGCCGCTACCCGCTACCGTGGCCGGCGCGGCGCAAGGCTAGCGGCACAATGTGTGCCGCATGATCGCGATCATGCTTTTCTCTTGTGCGCCCGTGCCGTCGTTGTGAGAAAACCCCTCGCGCCGGTTGACGCGAGGGGGGGTGCACCCTCAGAACTTGTACTTCAATTCGATGCTGCCCTCGCGGCCCAGGATCGACCGCCCGAAGTTGACACCGTTTTGGGCGGTGTTTCCGCCGAAACGGGCGTTGCCTTCGGTGAGGCCGATCTGATTGGTCAGGTTCGTACCCTGCAGACGAATTTCCCAGTTGTCGCCGAGCTCGGCGACGATGCCGGCCGCCAGGTCGTAGTAGCTGGGCAAGGGGTTCAGGCCCGTATTGTCCTGAAAGTGCTGACCGACGTGCTCGTAGGTCACATACTCGGTCACCGAGCCCCAGGAGAAGATCTGCGTATCACTCGGCGTCACGCGAATCTGGAAGTTTGGCAATCGAGCGAGCTGTTTACCATTGATGGTGCCGCATTGCGTTACTAGGTTGATGTCCTGGTAGAAGAAGCAACCCTGGAAATCCTTGTAGTGGGCCTTCTCGTACTCGGCATTGACAGCGATCTTGAAGTCCCTGACCGCCTGCATGTCGAAGCCCGCAAACGGATTCACGCTGCCGACGATCCGCCCGCCGCGCGCCGTGGAGCCGTAAGTCGAATTGGGACCGAGTGGGACATGGTTCGTATCGATAGGCTGATACGCCAGACCCTTGAATTCCTTGTCGTAAATCGCTGCGTCGATGTACAAATAGCGGTTCTGGATCTTGAAACCGGCTTCGTAATTCCGCACCGTGCTGAGAGGCGCATTCGCGGGACAGCCGTTCGAGCCGTTGTACACGTTGCAACGGACTGCGTCGAAGTTGTCGAAGAACACGCCGTCGTTGACGCGCACATAGGCGCTCATATGGTCACTGAACTCGTAATTGGCGCCCAGCGAGAACGTCGGCATGGTGTTGTGTTCATGGCCGTGGGAGTACGTACCGTTGGGCAATTCAACCGCGTTGTCATACAAATCGAACTGTGACCCCAGCGCTTTCGGCGATAGATTGGTTGTCTGTTGGTCCAGGTCGATATGTTCGAGGCGAACCGAGGCATCGAACAACCAACTGTTCAATTTCCATGAGTCCGAAAGATAGACGGCAACGTTGGTGGCCTGGCCCTGCTCGAGGATTTGGTAGCCCCCATTGGCATTCACAATGCCTTGAGGACTGGTCACGTTGTAGATATTTCCACCGGAGACGCCCTGCAATATGATGGGACTCGCATTCGGCGCGTTGTTGATCAGCACATTCGAGTCCAACGACCATGCGTCGTTGTCCGTGTAATGGGCTGCATACACACCCAAGGTCAATGTATTGCCGTCGAAGAGTTCCTTGGCCAGGCGGAATTCATCCGTGATATTCGTGAGCTTCTTGCGTACCTGCCATACCTGCTCGGTGATCACGCTCGTGTTGAGCGGGACGGCCCCGCCATTGAGGTAATGCGCTTGGACCTGCGCCGGCGTCAAAACGCCCGTGATCGTCGACAGTCCGGCGATGAAAGCCCCCAGCTGCTGGGGATTGCCGTTGTTCACCAGCGCATTCGTGGGGATGTAGCCGCCATCGAACAGGAAGGTGTTGTAGATCTTCCAGCCGCCGTCGAGCTTGAGATCGAGGTTCGACCCAAAGTAATTCAGCTGGGCGCCGCGGCCGTTGCTGATATCGTCATTCCAGAAGCCGCCGCCCGGGCTCGGAATCTGGAAGTTCTCCAGCTGCTTGCTGTTGTAAGTGTGGTTGCGCTGATCGAAGCCAGGATAAGCCTGCGCCTTGCCGTTCACGACGATATAGGGGAAGTCGGCATACCACTGATTCTTGTCGCTTAAGTTGCGATACCAGAACATCACCGAGCCGCCATCCAAATCATGCTTCAAAGTGCCCGTGAACTGTCCGCCGATGTCGGACGGATACTGCGGGTCACGCACGCCGTTGGACACGCGGTAGAAGCCGCCGATGCTGCCATACCATCCGTCGATGATCTTGCCGCTGATGAAGGCGTCGACCCGCTCCGAACCCTCGGACCCGTAGGTAAATCCGACCGAGCCGGTCGTCTTGTCCGAGCCGGTTCTCAAGATGAAGTTCGCCGTGGCCCCTGCCTGACCAGAGCTGAAAATTGCGCTCGGTCCGCCCTGTACGATCTCGACACGCTCGACGGTATCGTCGAAGCGCAGCAGCGAGCTTGAATCCATGAACGACAGATCGGCCGAGCCGTAGAGCGGCGAGCCATTGATCATGGTGGTGAAGTACGGGGAGTCGCCGCCGCCGTTGGGGAAGCCGGCCACGTCGATGTTGACGCCGGTTTGACCGCCGGATGCTTCCGGCCAAATGCCGGGGGACAGCTTGAAGATGTCGGCAACGCTCGCGGGGTTCGAGTTTTTGATCTCATCGAGCGACACCGATACGATGTTGTAGCTGGCGTCCAACTTCCTGACACCCTGGGCTGAGGCGGTTACGACGATTTCATCCAGCGACGAACTATCGGACGCCGGCGCCACAGCCGCCGCGCTCTGCGCGTAGGCGCTGCCACCGGCGCAAAGGATTCCGGCGACCGCGGCAGCAAGCATATTCAAGGTCGCGGGGCCGGCTCTTAGGCCCCGTGAAATATCTGTTGCGCCTCGTGCCGGCGAAATGGCGGCTGCTCGCGCCAACCCGGTACGGCCTAGTTTGCTGTTGCTTTTTTTACTCATCGATCGTACTCCCCAGAATAAGCTAATTGACGCCGTAAGCCCGACGCTGATCCGTAAATGCACTTTTTACAAAGCAGTCCATCGTTCCAGACCCCGGCTACTGAACACTCGAAAAGTTACCAAATTGCGCGCCGAGCGAGCTACTGCCGGCGCTGCAAGTAATTGAAGAGCAAGTATTTGATGTCGCACATCTAGTACTTGCCGATTTACCCCGCGTCATCGCCGCATGAGCCGGCGTGCTCTATCGGAAAAAATAGGCGAATTAGCGGATTCGGACGCATACGCTCCGATCTTCGGATCAGCGCACGACTGCGAGAAATCCGTGATGGACTGTCTGATGACTGTTTGCAACCCGCCCCCTAGTGTCCGCCTCATCGATTCGCACCGCCGCAGCGTGCTGAACGAGTGCCGACCAAGCCGAGACCAACGATGCGGGCTGCGTGAACGCCTTGTCTTATCGTCGGTCTACGTTGTGGACTGTAATGGGAATGTCGTTCGATATCAAGCTATGAGGTTAATTCGCAACACGCGGCAAGGTTGCGTCGGGAATCGCCAAGTAAACCGTGCTCCATAACTGTGCGGCGTTGGACTCATCGGCATCGGCTGCATTGGCTCCAAAGGGCGCCACGTGGAAGTGTCCGGAAGCAAAAGTCCACGACCAAAGCTCCGAATTGCGCAGCGTGTGAGCCGAGCGGATGGCGTTCCACAGCTGCATTTGCGCGCCGAGCAGCAGTTGCTTCACAGATGGCGGGAGATCGTCGCGCCGCAGTTGCCGCTGCAGTCCCGCCGCCAGCACTGCTTGCTGCCAAGACCAGATCACCGTGCCGTGATAGGCGCTGCTCGTGAGCTGAGCTTGGATGGCAGGTGCGGCATACACGGGATTCGCAACCACGATACCGACCTCCGTAAGGAGCCCCGCCGGGAACGGCTGCATGATCGCCGTCACCGCCTGTCGCAGCGCCGCTAAACTCGGGTTGCCAAACAACAATTCGAAGCCTTCATCAGAATGAATGACGGGAATTCTTTTCGCATCGGCACTCAATGAGAGTGCGTGAAAGCGCACGGGCGCGTTGCCCACGGCGCGCAATGCTGCGTCGCCTGATAGGTTCAACCCGGCGGCATATCGCGTGATGTCCTTTCGCGCAGTCGCGCTGGGTACGGCGACATCGAATAGCGAACCGGCCTTATCCCGCCAGATTCTGGCCATCGACCCCGCATGCGAGAAAATGTCCCGGTCAGCAGTACTCAAGTAAGGATCAAGCAGTCCGCTCGCGAAAAAATGCTGGGCTGCGTCCAGCGCCGCCGGGACGAACACCGCGTTGACGTCGTAAGGGAATCTCCCGCCGCCCAACCCGTCGTTGCTGTCCCGCCATTGACCCGCGTTGAAACCGGGTTTCAACGAGAGCAGATTCTGCGCCCGCGGATCATCCGCGAACTTTGCCGCGCCTCGCAGCACGAATCGCAAATTACTGACCAGATCGGCGCCGAAAGTTCGCGGCGGCTCCCCATAGCGGCTATCCATGCGCGCCAAAAATGCTTGCGGCTGCGAGCGGCCGCGCTCATCGTTGAACAACCATTCGGCGGCGACCGGGGCCAGCATGACGCTGCCGTCAATCATGTTGTAATTAAAGGTTGGCGCATCGGACTTCACGCCGGAGGCCAAGTGATCGAGAATGGCGAACTCGCCGATGTCCTCCTCGTGCGCTACCTCGCCTTGCGGCGACAAACGGGTCAACACCGCGCCCAGTGCAGCCTCAATCGCTTGAGGCGTGAGCACGGGCATCAGCAGGCGCACCGACATCAGGGTGTCTCGGCCGAAATAGGTGTTGAACCGCCAGGAACCGGCGGTAAACTTTTCTCGGTAGGTCAAAAACTCCAGCGCATTACGCGCCGCTGCGTCGGGTTTAGCCGAGGTGTTGAGCAACTCCGCCCCCGACAGAGGCGTCATCGGCGCTTCACCGCTCACTGCGGTAATCTTTAGTCCAATGATGCCCTTGCTGCCGGAGACGAGGTGACCGTCGCGAAGTTCGCCTTGTGTGACCTGGACGCTGAGGCGATAACCGGCGGCGCCGTCGAGACGATCGCGTGCCCAGGTAATGGTCGCGCCATCGATCGTCGGGTCAGTCGCGACTTCCGCGGGAAATGTCCCCAAAGCCTGGTAGTCCCGCAGCACGCGCACGCTGGATAAGACGGCCTGTTTGATGGACAGATCCGTAGCTCCGCTTAACCGCGCTTCGGCGGCCAGGCCCCACAGCGGACGACCATGCCCGTCCTTGACGATGAGCGGCTGCGGCCGTCCGATCATTTCCCACCTCACGGGGGCGCTGTGCGAAAACCACAGACCGACGCCGCTGTTGCCCGCGGGAAAGGCGATCAAAATGCGAGGATCGGATCCCGAGCGCAGCAACAGATGCGCAGCGACCGGGCCGTCACGCAGAAAGCTGTTGAGATTGAGCCCTTCATCCACGTCGAACGACAGGCGCTGCGCGGATGGCCCAGCAGCGACACTGGGCAGCGTCAGCGCCAAAGCGGTAGCCAGGATGAACGGCGCGGTGCGCGAGAATATGGACAGCTTCAAAATCAGATCTCCTCGAAGAAAATCAGCTCAGAGGACAAGGGCAAATCGAGAGTAACCTCGACGCCTGCCTGCATCAGCACCTGACCGCTGAGCGCAAGGTTTGCGGCTGCGCCCCTATCCTCAAACTTGAGCCGGTAGCGGCTTGCCGGCTTTAGGCCGCGCAAGCGAAAGCCGTGCGTTGGTTGATCGGTTGCCGTGCCGCGGAATGCGTACAGCACCCCACGCCGTAGCCTGGGTGAATAGTATTCCATACCGTCCCAGTTTACGCCGTCGGGTCGCAGTGCCACGTGATACACATCGGCCTCGCGGATCAGCGGACGCAGCGAGGATTTGTAAAGCGCGAATTGCGACCGCGCCTCGGCACGCTGCGCCTGCGTCCATTGACTCGTATCCTGCATAAGCGAAAACCAACCGAGCATGCCGCTGCGCAAAGCATGGCGGAAATTCTCAATGCGGGGCGCCGGCCAGTTTGCCACGTAGCTCTCCAGCATGGCGGGCGGCAGCACAAAACTCGCATCGTAGAACGCGCGGCGGTTGGCGAGCGGATCATAAGAATCCGTGATGGAAAAATAGTCGCCATGCGCGGCGCTGCCAAAATCCACCATGCGTCCCCCGTCGTTGCACACTTCCAGCAGCAGCTTCGGGTGCCGGGCGCGCAGCCGCGCGTAGATATCGTAGTACGCTCGCGTGGCGTGGTAGCTGACGTCGGTCGAGTTGGAGCCTTCCACCCACGGATAGCCTGAGTCCTCGTACGTGCGCAGCGTTGCCGGTTCGGGCGGCGCCGCCGGATGGTCAGTGCGCGAACTGCCTTGCGCCACCAAATAGCCGTCATGTTCGAGCATATCGAGGTGATAGTTACGGACGATGCGCTCGAGTTCGCCTGCCGCCCAGGCCTTGGCAGCGGGGACGCCGAGATCGATCGTGACGCCTTTGAAGGGCTCGCTGTGCGTCCAGTCGGCGGGCGGATCCGTGATCAGCCAGTCTCGTCTTATGGGGTCGCCAACGCTGAGCGCTCCTGGTTCACTCGATGTTCCGGCCTGTGTCCAGTCGATCCACAAGCCAAACTTCAGCCCATGGTGGTGAGCGAACTCCGCAATGTTGCCGATGCCGTGCGGAAATTTTACCGGCTCCGGCTGCCAGTCGCCGACGGCGCGAAACCACCCCGCATCCAAATGAAACATCTCGAGTCCGAGCCATGCCGATTCCTCGATCATGCGATGTGCCAGCGCCTCATCCACCGCCATGCCGCTGCCCCAGCTGTTATTGACCATCCAGGGGTAGGTTGGATCGTGCCGGGTGCGCGGATCTTGGAGCACGGCGCGTACCCAACGGCGCAATATATTGCCGGCGCCATCGGGCCCGCCCCGGAAGGCGCCGACGAAAACCGTGGGCGTTGTGAACGTAGCGCCCGGCGGCAGATAAGTGCGGTAGGGGCCGGTGCCGGGGTCGAGGCCAGCATCGCCGTGCAAAGACGCGTTGGTACGTTCAACGGTGATGCGCGTCATTCCGCTGAATTCGATGCCGACATACCACCCAGTTCCATCGGTGCCGGGCTCATCGACGAGCAAGTAGGGAATCATCTCGCGCGGGCGGTTGGGCAGGGGGCGCGCATAGGTGCTGGAGAAGCCTTGCCACGATTCACCGTCCGCCAGCGCATCCAAGTGGGTGCCTTGCGCAGAGGGGCTGTCGCCGCCTTTTTCCACCCACAAGCGTTGCAGCCTTGAACTCGGATCCGTTTCCCAGTCAAAGCGAAAACTGGGCAGCAGCGGCAGCCACAGCGTTTCCCCGCTCATATTTTCTATTGAAATCGTATGCTCGAGCGGTCCGCGATCCGCGCGTGCGCGCCACATCCACACCAACTTAAGGCGCGGCGAGTCAGCGATGTATACCAGCCGAATTTGCTTCGAGCCGAAGCGAGTGGCGCTGCGATCCAGGCGCCACGATAACGGCCGTGTGTGGCCTTCGACCTCGATCTGCTGCGGCAGTGTTTCCGCCGCGCGATTTGCCCATGCGTTTGCGCCCCGCAAGCTGAGCAGCGTCAATCGCGGCGCGTGTTCGGCGGCCTCGACTGCAATGGCCGTCTCAGCGCTGGACAGCCGTCCATGCAATGCGTGGGTATCGTCCGCGCGCGCTGCCAACGACACCGCGCAGGCGGAGCCGATGGCCGTGGTGCAAATCAGAATGCGGCTCGCGCGCACCTCGCCGTGCGGCACATCGCTGATCGCGTAATGGGTGGTATTCGTCTCGGGGTCGGGCGCCTTGAGCGTGAAAGTGATGCGCCCATCAGAGTGAATGCTCGGAGTCAGTGCACCGGGCACGTTCGAGGTGGCAGGGGAAGATGGATCCGCTGTGGGTGCCGGTGCGCCCGCCCATGCCGGCGCGAATTGACCGAGCGCGAGTAACAGCGCAACGGTGCCCTGATGCTTCATGTCATTCTCCAGTTCAGCGCCGCGACTTCGCGAAGGTGTCGAATCCCACGGCCGCCACGATGATCAGGCCGATGATCACCTGCTGCCAGTACGAGGAAACGTGCATGATGACGAGGCCGTTCGTCAGCACGCCGATCAGCAGTGCGCCGATGATGGTGCCGCCGATACCGCCGCGGCCGCCCGAAAGGCTCGCGCCGCCGATGACTACCGAGGCGATGACTCTGAGTTCGTAACCCGCCCCGGCGGTGGCTTCGGCGGCGCCGAGGCGCGCGGATTGCAGGAAGCCGGCGAGGCCGGACAACAGGCCAACGATCAAGTACACGCTCGTGATGATCGCGGCGACATTCAAGCCGTTGAGCCGTGCCGCTTCGGGATTACCACCCGCGGCATACACGTGACGGCCATAGCGAGTATAGCGCTGCACGATGTACCCCAAGGCCGCGACCAGCGAAAAAAGCACGACCGGAACCGGGATATGCGCAATCGTTCCGGTTCCCCACCCGCGATACGCCGGATCGAAGCCGGAAAGCGGGGCACCGTCGTGAAGAATGAGGGTTGCTCCACGCCAGATCGTCATTCCCCCCAAAGTGACGATGAACGGCGGGATGCGCAACAGCGTGACGGCCTTGCCCTGCAGGTAGCCGGCCGCTGCGCCCGTACCCAAGGCCGTGGCCAGGGCGATGAGCCAGCTCGTGGGAAGATCGGCTCCGATCAGCCGCGCGGCGGTGGCGCCCGCCATCCCGGCAAACGCCAGCAGCGAGCCCACCGACAGATCGACACCGGCGGTCAGAATCACGAAGGTCATGCCGACGGCAATGATGCCGTAGATGGAGCCCTCGGTCAGAATGTTGGTGAGATTTCGCGGCGAGATGAAGCGCGGATTCTGAGACGCGAAGAAGACAATCAGCAGGGCCAGAAACAGCGTCGTCCCGTATCTGCGCAGCCAGGCGATGGCCTCGATACTCTTGCGGGAGGTGGCGGGGCGCACCTACGGACTCACCGCGGTTCGGCCGGCGGCATTGGATCCCAGAGCCATGAGACTCATCAGCGCCGCCTCCGTCGCCTCTTGCGCCGGAACGATTCCCGTCACCCTGCCTTCCCGAAAAACCACGATGCGATCGCTGAGCGCCATCACTTCCGGCAACTCCGAAGAGATGACAATGACTGCCACGCCCTGTGCAGCCATCTCGCAGAGCAGCTGGTGAACCTCCGCCTTGGCGCCGACATCAATGCCGCGGGTCGGCTCATCGACGATTAGAACCCTAGGGTTCAGTGCCATGCACCGTGCCAGCAGAACTTTCTGTTGATTGCCGCCGGAAAGCGTTCCGATGGCCACCTGCGGGCCGGCCATCCTGATGCCAAGCGTTAGCCGATAGCGTTCGACCAGGTCCCGCTCGCGCTGCTCATCGACAAAGATTCGCCAGAATGTCAGTCGCGGCAGACTGGGCAATGTCAGATTTCGGCATACGGAGTGGTCGAGGAAGCAACCCTGTTGTTTCCGATCCTCCGGGACGAGTGCGACGCCTGCCTCGATGGCTTGCGCCGGGGAACTCAACGGACGCAGTTCACGCCCATTCAAGTACAGAACGCCCTCTTCGCATCGGTCCGCGCCGAATAGAATTCGCGCCAGTTCCGTGCGGCCGGCGCCGACGAGACCGGCAAAACCCAGCACCTCCCCGGCCCGAACCTCGAGCGAGACCTCGTGAAGCGCCGTCGCATGCTGACTTGCGGGGTCTCGATCCGTGCAAATACCCTTCACGGAGAGCACCGTGGCGCCGGCGGGGGCGTTGCGTGAACGTCTCACGAACTCGACGTCGCGCCCCACCATGAGACGAATCAGGTCCGCCACGCGGGTATCGTGCAACGCGCCGCGCGCCACGAAGCGGCCGTCGCGCAGCACCGTGAAGCTGTCGCAGATCTGTTTCACCTCAGCGAGCCGATGCGTGACATAGACTACGCTGACGCCGCGCTGCTTCAAATTCCGAATCACCCCATGCAGCACATCGGTCTCGCGGCTGCTGAGCGCCGCGGTCGGCTCATCCATGATGATCAGCTTTGCATTCTGAGTCAGGGCGCGCGCAATCTCGACCATCTGTTGCTGTGCAACGCTTAGGCCGAGGACCTCTTGTTGCGGATCGACGCGCAAGCCCACTCCTGAAAGGGCTGCAGCCGCCTCGGTGCGCATGCGTTTCCAATCGATCAAACCCCGGCGCGTCGGCTCTCGGCCCAGATACAGATTCTCGGCGACCGACATGAACGGCAGCAGATTGAACTCCTGATAGATCGTCGCCAGCCCTAAGCGCTGGCGGGTCAGGGGTGAATCGGCGGGGTCAAGCGCTTTGCCGTCGAGAAAGCACTCGCCGCGATCCGCGCTCTGCGCCCCGGACAGGATCTTCAGCAGCGTTGATTTGCCGGCGCCGTTCTCGCCGAGCAAGGCGTGCACCTCCCCCCGCTCGACCTGCAACTGCACTCCGTCCAGCGCCTTGACGCCCGGAAATTGCTTGTGGAGGTTTCGCACCTCGAGAACGCGGCTGTTCATGGGTCTTAGCGAACTTCGTCGACGCGCTCAGCCTGCCCGATATTGGACTGCGTGATGAGAATCGGGGTGATGACGGCGCCCGGCATCGGCGTGTGCGTGCGGATTTTGGCGATGAGTTGCTCGAGCGCCGCGCGTGCCTGGCGGGCCGGAGACTGCTCCACGGTGGCCGCCAGCTCTCCGTCGCGCACCCGCGCGAGCGCCTCGGGTGTGGCATTGAAGCCGAGCACCTTGACGCCGGTGATGCCGCCGGCGCGCAGCGCCTCGAGGGCGCCCAAGGCCATGTCGTCGTCCTCGCACAAAATCGCCTCGGGAACCTGCGTCCCTAAAGAGGTCAGAATGTTCTGGGTGACGGTCAGCCCCAACTCGCGCTGCCAGTTCGCGGACTGCTCGGCGATGAGGGTGTACTTGGGTCCTGCGGTACGTAGCGCCTCTTCAATCCCGGCGGTGCGGTCGATCGCGGAACTCGATCCGGGCTGACCCGTGATCAGTACGATATGCGCACCGCCGGGAAAATGCTCGATGACCCACTGCGCCATGCTGCGTCCGCCGCCGACATTGTCGGCACCCACATGCGGCACGCTGACGCTGGTGTGGTCCACGCGTCGATCGACTGTGACGATCGGTATCCCAGACTTGAGCACGCTCTCGACCGCGGGGGTGAGTGCGTTCACGTCCGTCGGCGCCAGAATGATGCCGTTTGCACCGCTCGCGATGGCCGCTTCGACATCGGCGGTCTGTTTGGCGGAGTTGGACTGCCCATCGACTACTGATACGTCGACGTCGAGTTTGGCCGCCTCGCTCTCCAGTTCGCGGCGCATGGCAACGAAGAACGGCTCCGAGAGGTTGTGCAAGCTGGCGATGACCAGTGGCCTGTCGTGGGCGGCCTTGGAACAGCCCACGCCGCCGATCGCCAGGATCGCCAGGATCGAATAAAGTAAACCGCTGCGCCTGAGGCTGTCCATCTTCAAGCGTCGGGCTTCGGCTTGCGCAGCAGCCACTCATGCGCGGGGTCATTGTGGATGACCCAGGCGCGCCGCGGCCCGGCCATTACGTTCAGGTAGTACAAATCATAGCCGTGGGCGGCCCCGACCGGGTGATAACCGCGCGGCACCAACACGAGATCGCCGTCGTGTATGCACATCGTCTCGTCGATATCGCGATCTTCGGTATACACGCGCTGAAACGCAAAGCCCTGGGAGGGATTGATGCGGTGGTAGTAAGTTTCTTCGAGCGCCGTTTCACCGCCCGGCGTCGCCGTGTCGTGCTTGTGCGGGGGATAGCTGGACCAGTGCCCGCCCGGTGTGATGACCTCGACCACGATGAGGCTGTCGGCGCTGCGGTCTTCGGGAAGAATGTTGCGCACGTGGCGGGTGTTCGTGCCGCTGCCGCGCACCTGCTTGGGCATGTCGCTGGGCTCGATCGCGCGCGGCACACCGCGCTGCTCCCCGGGCGCGGAGCAGACAGCGAGTTCAACCGCGCTCCGAGCGGTCACCTTGAACTGCATGCCGGCCGGTACATACACCGCGCCCGGCGACGCATCAGCGAAAACGCTGGAGCGACCGCCGATCCGCTCGAATGTATGGGCCTCCACGATGATGTCGGCGATGCCCGTCAGCACGACGATGCACGCTTCGCGGCCGGTCTCGCCGCCGCGGGCGACCTGTCCGGCGGGAAGTTGATGCACGCGGAATCCCACGCGCTGCCAGCCGGCACTGCGCGGTGTGATGTCGAGAACGCATCCCTCGCTGTCCGGCGCATGGGGCCGCACTAGAAGATTGGTCATCGCTTACTCCGTCCTCAATCCTGCGGCCGCCACCTCGCGCCGCAGCGTTGTAAGGCCCACTTCCCCATAGCGCCGGGGATCGGCGCGGGCGGGATCCTGTTCCGCCTCGACGATGATCCAGCCGGAATAGCTGATGTCGCCAAGTGCCTGCATCACCTTCCCGAAGTCCAGGTCGCCATCCCCCGGCACCGTGAACATGCCATCCAGTACGCCGCGCAGGAAGCTGCCGTCCTCGGTCTTGATCTTGTGAAAGACCTTACCCCGAATGTCCTTGCAGTGTACGTGCGCCACGCGTTGCGGGTGCGCGCGGATCAGCGACACGGCATCCACTCCGCCCAGTGCGGCGTGCCCGGTGTCGACGGTGAGCCCCACCGACGGTCCGGTGGATTCAAGAAACCGTTCGATATCCTCGCCTGACTCCACCACCGTACCAAGATGGTGGTGATACGCAAAGCGCAGACCCGCGGCGGCCACGGTGTCGGCAACCGCCGTTAGTTTTGCACCGAAGTGCGCCCAGGCTGCGCGATTCAAGCGAGGGGTCGCCGACATCGCGCGGGCGCGATCACCGTGAATCGCATTGCTGGTCTCCGCGCAGATGAACACGCGGCAATTGAGCGCCTTCAGCAACCCAAGATGTGCCTGCAGGGCGGCAATCTCTTCGCCAGCCGTACGGGTCAGCAGACGGGCGCTGTACCACCCACCCACCAGGGCCAGTTGGAATCGGGCGAGCAGGGCGCTCAACGCTTCCGGATCGCGCGGAAATTTTCCGCCGAGCTCAATGCCCGCAAAACCGATGTCGCGGGCCTCGGCGAACACGCGCTCGAGCGGCGTGTCGCCCCCGAGTTCGGGCATGTCGTCGTTGATCCAGGCGATGGGGCTGACGCCGAAGCGAATACTCACGCTTTAGTCTCCCGGGGTTCGTTTCTTGAGTCTATCGACGTACGCCGCTCTTGCCGCCTGCACCTCAGGACGCGCAGAGACTTCGGGTATCGCGACGTCCCACCATGCGCCTCCTGCTTCGGTCGTCATGGCTGGATCGGTTTGGATGACGATCACGTGGGTCCGATCGGAAAGCTTCGCTTGGCCGAGCGCCTGTTCGAGTTCCGCGATGGTAGAGACTTTTTCAGCGATTGCGCCGAGGCTCGCCGCATGCGCGGCGAAGTCGATTTCAGCCAGGGTTGCAACGCGCGAGTCCGCCCACAGGTTATTAAAGGCAGCACCGCCCGATGCCCTTTGCAAGCGACTGATGCAGGCGAAACCTCGATTGTCGAGCACGGTCACGATCAACTTCCGCGCCAACATCACCGATGTCGCGAGCTCCGAATTCAACATCAAGTAGCTGCCATCTCCGAGCATCACATGGACATCGCGGTTGGGCTCCGCCATCTTCACCCCGAGTCCGCCCGCGATCTCGTATCCCATGCAGGAGTAACCGTACTCGACGTGGTAGTCGCCGGCCCGGCGAGAGCGCCACAGCTTGTGAAGCTCGCCGGGCAAACCACCGGCGGCGCAGACCACCACGGAATTTTCATCTGCGCTTCGCCACACCGCGCCGATGACCTGGGCGTCTGACGGCAACGCTGTTTCAGGCGCAAGCGTAAGCTTGGGCGGAGGAGCCGTTGCTTTCTCCCAAGCAGCTTTCCACAGGGCGACGGCCTTGGACAGGGTTCGAGCGCCGAGCGGCGCTCGCCAGCCCGAGAGGCGCTCGCTCAAGGTTTGAAGCACTGCGCCGACATCCCCAACCACGGGAATTGCGCCATGTTTCGCGGCATCGTAGGCCGCGACATTGACTTGCACGAGCCGCTGACCCGGCGCGCTAAACAGAGCTCGCGACCCGGTGGTGAAATCCTGGAGCCGAGTGCCGATGCCCACCACCAGATCCGCTGCGGCAGCAGCGGCGTTGGCCGCACTCGATCCGGTCACGCCGATGCTGCCTAAGTTGCAGGGGTGATTCCACCTGAGCGCGCCTTTGCCGCCTTGGGTTTCGGCTACGGCCAAGGCGGTGGCAGCGGCGAATGCTGCGAGCGCCGCTTCCGCACCGCTGTAGAGGACGCCGCCTCCGCAGATCAGCAGGGGGGACCGTGCGGCCTTCAGCAAGTGGACCAGTTCGTCTATTTCACGAGGGTCAGGAGGCTGCGCCCGGATCGCCCATACGCGCTTGTGGAAAAACGCTTCCGGGAAGTCGAACGCCTCGGTTTGCACGTCCTGACAGAGTGCGAGGGTCACGGGCCCACAGGATGCCGGGTCCAGCAGCGTCGCCATGGCGCGCGGCAGGGCATCGATGAGCTGTTCGGGCCGAACGATTCGATCGAAATAGCGGGACACCGGACGGAAGCAATCGTTGGCGGAAACCGTGCCGTCGGTAAAATCTTCTATCTGTTGCAGCACCGGATCGGGCGCGCGCGAGGCAAAAACATCGCCGGGCAGTAACAGCACGGGCAGGCGGTTCACATGAGCCAGCGCGGCCGCCGTGACCATGTTGGTGGCGCCGGGGCCGATCGAACTGGTGCAAATCATGGCGCGACGACGCCGCATCTGCTTTGCGTAGGCGATGGCGGCGTGGGCCATGCCCTGTTCACTGTGGGCTCGATAGGTGGGAAGCACGTCGCGCGCAGCGTGAAGGGCTTCGCCAAGACCTGCGACGTTGCCATGGCCGAAGATCGCCCACACGCCCGCGAAATAACGGCTCTCACCGGCGGGATCCAGCACGTACTGGTTGGCAAGATAGCGAACGGCGGCTTGGGCCGCGGTCAGTCTCACCGTTTTCAAGGCACCGCCTCCGCACGCGCGTGCCGCCACGCGCTCACCAGCGCAGACAGATTCGCTGCCATATGCTTCACGGCTGCCTCATCGCCCGTCACGCCACGAAACCACTCGCGCGCGATCTCGCCGAAGATCGTGCGCCCCACGGCAAAACCCTTGACGATTTTGAACGGGGCGGCGACCGCGAACGAGGCGTCCAGCTCGCTTTGCGGCGTCGACAAACCCAGCATGACGACGCCCCGGCAGTAACGATCACCTCGCGCAATCGCAATCTCGATGTTCTTCCAAGTCGCCGCGCTCGAGCTCGGCTCGAGCTTCCACCAGTCCGGGCGAACACCGATCTCGTAAATGCGTGAGATCGCCCTCGCCACCGTGTGCGCATCGACCGGCATGCCGCCCGGCAGGATGACTTCAATGAGCAATTCATGTCGGGTCTTGCGGCAGGCATCGAAGAGACGCCTGAGCTGCGACTCCTGGCGGTCGCGCAGATCGGGCTGATCATCGGGATGGTAGAGAACCAAGCACTTGACGACGTGATTCAGAGGCCAGGTGGCGAGCTCCGTGGCCACGTCCGCAGAACTCTCGAACTCGAGTGGACGCGATTGCGGCAGCTCGATAGGGCGGCCTACCCAATAGGGATGATCGGTCGCCTGCGTCAGAGCCTCGAATCCGTAACGCCCGTCGAGCAGTACGCCAAATCGAGCGTCGCCCTGCGCCACGGCGTCGACGGCCCGCAGCCCCAGCATCTTGAACCTCGAGATCTGCTCCCTGTCGGCGCCGACCGCGGCGGCGAGATCCTCGAATTGGCTGCGATGATCGATAGCGAGAACCATCAAGTCCTCATAGGCTCCAGCGCGCGTGGTTGCCCAGTGTACATGCTCGAGCTGCGAATCCTCGCGCAAGCGATACTTGAGTTCGCGTGCCGCGAAGAAAAATTCCAATTCCGGCCACGTCGGCATCGCGGGTGCGCAGCCATGCCGTGAGACCACGATGGCTCCGCAGGCATTGCCGAGACGACAGCATTCCTCGATCGGCTCATCGCGCAGCCAGCCCCGCAGATACCCGCCCATGAAGGCATCACCGGCGCCGAGAACGTTGTACACCTCGACGGGAAAGCCCGGAGCGACGATGCCTTCTTCGAGGTCATTCGGTACGCTGTCAGGAAACACCACGCATCCACGCGCGCCGCGCTTGCAGACCAGGGTTGCGGATGTCAGGACGCGAATGTTCTTCAAGGCGGCAACCGTGTCCGCAGCGCCGCCCAGGATGCGGATCTCCTCTTCTGTCCCGACGATGAGATTGCACAGCGGCAACACCGTTTGCAGCCGCCGTGTCACCGCTTCGTTCGCGACGAAACGGTTTTCGCCCAGATCTTTCGCCGCCAGCCCCCACAGCACGGGCCGATAATCAACGTCGAACACGACCCTGCCTCCCGCCGCCTTGACGTGCCGAGCCGCGCCCACACTGGCCGCAAATACGCCGGGCGTGGAGAGGTGCGTGCCGTTGATGAGCACCGCGCGCGCCGACGTGAGCCATGTCGCGTCCAGGTCCTGTTCGCACAGCGCCATATCGGCGCAGTTCTCCCGGTAGAAGATCAGCGGGAAGGTCTCGCGATCGCGGATTCCCAGTATCACCAATGCAGTCAGGCGCTGCGCATCGGCCAGCACACCGCGAACGTCGAGGCCTTCCCGGACGAGTTGTTCGCGAATGAAACGTCCCATGTGATCAGCGCCGACGCGTGTCAACAGGCCGGTCTTGAGCCCGAGTCGAGCGGCAGCCACGGCCGTATTCGTCGGGCTTCCGCCGACGTACTTGGCGAATGAGCCCATATTTTCCAACTTTCCGCCGATCTGCTCGCCGTACAGATCGACGCTCGATCGTCCGACTGCGATCAAATCCAGAGCCGTGTCTGTTCCAGCCATGTCACTCACTGCCCCCAAGATGGAGCAGACTATAATCTTTATTGAAGCGTCGTATTCGATCACAAGCGGAGCGTTTAATGTTCAATGTCGCACTGTTCGGTGCCGGCCGCATCGGCCAGATCCATGCCAGAAACGCGGCCGCGCGTTCTGACCTCAAATTAAAATACATAGTGGATCCGAACCGAGGGGCGGCTGAGGCGTTGGCCGGCCTAACGGGCGCCGTGGTGGTGGACTCCGACGCAGCGTTCGGCGATGCGGCCATTTCGGGGGTCATCATCGCGAGCGCGACGAATGCGCATCTCGATCAGGCATTGCAAGCCCAAGCTGCGGGCAAAACGATTTTTTGCGAGAAGCCGCTCGATCTGGAGTTCAAGCGCGCGCGCGGTGCGGCAGCGCAGCTTCAGAAAGCCACGATGCTGATGGGTTTCAACCGTCGCTTCGACCCGCACTTTCAGGCCTTGAAAACGCGCCTCGATGCGGGTGCGATCGGGCGTCTGGAGACCTTGAGCATCGTAAGCCATGACCCCGCGCCGCCGCCCATCGACTACATCCGGGTGTCGGGCGGACTGTTCAAGGACATGGCCATTCATGACTTCGACACGGCGCGTTGGCTCTTGAGCGAGGATCCCGAGGACGTGTTCAGCAGCGCGAGCTGTCTGATCGATCCTGCCATCGGGGGCGCCGGCGACGTGGATACGGCGAAGACGATACTGCGAACCGTGACGGGGAGATTGTGCGTCATCAGCAACAGCCGTCGTTCAGGGTATGGCTATGACCAGAGGATCGAAGCATACGGTTCGTTGGGCTCGCTACGCGCCGAAAACGTCATGGAAAGCACGGTCGCCACGTGGCGGGAACGAGGCTGCGCCAGCGATGCGCTGCAGAATTTCTTTCTGGATCGGTACGCAGAAGCCTATCGGCGGGAGATGGCACATTTTGCGGCGATCCTGCGCGATGAAACTGCGCCCGCCGTCGGTTACCAGGATGCCGTGGAGGCGCTGGCGCTCGCCGAGGCCGCCGGCCTCTCCGTAAAACAAAACAAGCCTATACTCGTTCGCTCGCTTTGACGGCGCGGCGACGCCGAAACTGAAAGGAAGGCATATGAGATCAGTGATTCCCGCTCTGGCCTGGCTGGCGTTGGCGTTGGCGTCGCCGTCGGGTCCGGCTCTCGCCGACGCTGATTCAACTTTTACCTTAAGCGCGAGCGCCGCGGATTTCGACCGCTACTTTCCGAGCTATCTCGCCAACGGTTATTTTTCCACCATGACCGCGCCGCGCGGCACTGAAGGGAATCTTGCCTACATGGTGGCTTTCATGGACTACGCCAAGGATGACATCGCGCGTCCCGCCGCGATTCCCGGCTGGAGCGAGATCGACTACTCGACCGGCGACTCCGCCGCCGGCCACTTCTGGATGAATCAGGTTCCGCTTCATCCGGCGCTGTTTCAGGACTACGCCCAGACCTTGAACATGCAGGATGCGACGCTGACCACCCGCTACCGCTACATCGATCACCAAAGATCCACGCAGATCAAAGTCACGACCTTTGTCAGCCAGTCGTCGACGCATTTGGCCGCGACGCAAATTTCACTGACGCCGGACTTCGACGGCACCGTGCAGTTGTCATTTGCGCTCAATCTTTGGGCGCCGTATCAGCCCCGACTGCCGCTGGCTACGCTCACCGGAGAGGAAATGCAGGAAGCGGTCGCCGCGCACAATATGCAGCTGATTGCGATTCCGCCGGCGACGCCCGACCGCGCCGCGCTCTGGTATCACGGCGATACCCACGTGCTGGCGGCCAACGGCGATGTCAAGGAGTTGACCCTGTGGCTCGATGGCCGTGCCGAACAGGGTTTGGGCATGGCAGAAGCGGCGGCGCTGCGTCTCCCCGACGGTATACAGGCCACTGATATCACGCTGTACAAAAGTCAGTATCGCCTTGCCTTGAATCTGAGCGTGAGAGTACAAAAAGACAAAACGTATACCTTCACCAAATTCATCGCGGCCTCACGCGAGGACTGGGGAGGCGATGCGAAGTCCGATCTCGCCCTCGCAACAGATGCGCGCAAAGCCGGTTTCGACGCTCTGCTCGCGCAGCACCGCACTGCCTGGCTCGATCTATGGCGGTCCGATATCGTGATCGATGGTGATGCGAGGGCGCAGACGACCGTGCATTCGGACCTGTACTACTTACTTGCGACCTCGACGCCCGACACGCACTGGCCGATGGGCGCGTGCGGTCTGACCCCCGGTTATACGGGGCATGCGTTCTGGGACAGCGATACGTGGATTTTCCCTGCACTGCTGCTGTTGCATCCCGAGCGCGCGAAATCGCTGGTGATGTTCCGATCTTTTACGCTTCCCGCCGCGCAAGCGCGTGCGCAGGCCGCCGGACTCAAGGGCGCGAAATATCCCTGGGAGGCCGATCCGCAGAATGGCAGCGAGCAGACGCCGCATTTCGCCTATGTGCTGGGCGAGCGTGAAATCCATGTCAACGCCGATATCGCCATCGCGCAATGGCAGTACTGGCTGGCAACGCGCGATCGCGACTGGCTGAAAAAATACGGCTGGCCGGTGCTGCGCAATGTGGCCGACTTCTGGGCCAGCCGTGCGTCCTGGAACGCCGATAAAAAGCGCTACGAGATCGTGCACGTCACGTCGGTCGCCGAAAGCTACAACGACGTGCCGAATGACACCTTCACCAATGTCTCCGCGCAAAAGGCTTTGAACATCGCCGCCACGGCCGCGGCGCTCATCGGCGAACGAGCCGACCCGCATTGGGCCGAGGTTGCGGCCAAGCTGTACATCCCGTTCTCGGAAACCGAGCAGCGTCATTTGGATTTCGATGCCGACGTACCGCGCGAGCCCCTGGAGGGCAGCACCTTAGGGCTGCTGATGTACCCATCGCTCGATTTTGCGATGACCCCGCAAATCCGCCGCAATGACTTTAACTACACCATGATCTCGGTGAAGCAAGGGCACCACGAGCCGCACGGCATGGGGATGGCGCCGGCGTCGATTGCCGCTGCTGCGGTCGGCGATACGCCCTTGGCGGTGGCCTGGCTGCAAAACAACTTCACCAGTAATCTAATCAAGCCGCCGTTCAATGTACGCACCGAAACCTCGAGCAACAACAGCGGCTACTTCATCACGTCTTCCGGTGGCTTTCTGCAGAATCTCATCTATGGCTTCAGCGGGCTGCGCATCCAAGAAAAAGGTCTCGTCGGAGCGTATGCGCCCGTGCTGCCGCCGGAGTGGAAATCGGTGACGCTTAAGAACATTGTGTTCCGCGGGCAACACTATGACATCACCATCGATCGCGACTCGAGCGGCCGGGCTACGCTCACGCGCAAGGCGTTGTGATCGCAACAAGAGAAGGGTAAGGGAATGAAAAAACTGATGCTCTTATGCAGCCTCGTGCTGGCGGCAAGCGCGGCCCATTCGCAGGACGCATCCGTGCCGGCCAAGCCTGCGGACACAGAGCAATGGGAACCCGTCCCGCTCATAGTAACGCCGGGTGAGAAGGGCGGCGCCGCCCCGTCCGACGCCATCGTTCTGTTCGACGGTAAGAACCTGGATCAATGGGTCATGGCAATCGATCACTCGCCGGCGCGATGGCGCGTCGAGCACGGTGAGATGGTTGTCGATAAGTCGGTTGGCAACATCGAAACCAAGCGTCTGTTCAAGAACTATCAGTTGCATCTCGAGTATAAAATTCCGGCGAATATCACCGGCGAAGGTCAGGCGCGCGGCAACAGCGGAGTGTTCCTCGCGTCAACGGGTCCTGCCGATCAAGGGTACGAAGTTCAAGTTCTCGACTCCTTCGAAAACAAGACGTATGTGAACGGCCAGGCCGCCAGCATCTACAAACAGAGCCCGCCGCTGGTCAACGCGTCTCGCAAACCGGGACAGTGGCAGACCTACGATGTGGTCTGGACGGCGCCCGTGTTCCATTCGGACGGAACGCTGGACACGCCGGCGTATGTCACCGTGTTTTACAACGGCGTGCTGGTGCAGAATCATTTCAGTTTGGTCGGCGAGACGCTCTACATTGGCAAGCCGGTCTACCGACAATACGATCGCGCTGCCATCAAACTACAGTCTCATCACGACCCTAGCGCGCCGATCAGCTTTCGAAACATTTGGGTGCGCGATCTGAACTAGCCCGCGACGTCCTGATAGGCGCTGTAGCGCTGCACGTCGATGTCAGCGAACGCCCGCAGCTGTAATTTTCTCGAGTCATGGCTGACGGTCCACTGGTGCTTGTCGCCGGGAACAGGTTCGGCCGCAAGCAACGCGCTCCGCGGAAGCGGAGCGGTGCTCGCGGGTCCCTCCTCGATAATTCGCATGAGCACGAGGGGACCTGAGGACAATGCAACGAGGTTGGGGTGTTCGACATCGACTGCCTGCAGCCGCTGCCGCAGCGGCAAGTCCAGTTCGACTCGATCACCGGAGCGCCACTCTCGCTCGATGCTTGCGAATGTCCCCGGCATCGGCGCAGCGCTGGGCTTACCGTTGACCGCAACTCTCGCGCCCGTGGCCCACGCCGGTATACGCAGCCTAAGCGTAAAGTTTCGCGGCTGGGAGAGTTGCAGGGTCATCGCAACAGCGCCGGCGTATGGATACTCGGTCACGATCGATAAGCGGCACGCGGCCGTATTCTGGCGCCAGTTGATGTGGCCTGGAATATACAAATTCACGTAAATGCCGCGTGGATCGGTGAAGCAGGCACTGATGGGATAGTCGGCGGCCAGCATCGGCAAGGTGCCCGAGCAGCATGGCCAGCGATCGGGATGGAAGGTTTTGCTCGCCGAGCGCGTGTAATCCGAATAATAGAATGCGTTGCCGTCGGACTGGATCGGCTTGGCGCCCAGCGCGCAGTTGTAGAGCACGCGCTCCATGCTGTCGCCGTAGCGCGGGTCACGCGTGATGCGCAACAGGTAGCGCGTCAACTTGAAATGCGCGTAGGCGCCGCAGGGCGTCTCGAAGCTCTTGTGTTCACCGCCTAAGCTGGCGCCCAGCGCGCCGCTGCCCGGGGTCACGAAGTGTTCGTCAGGCCCCCAGCCGCCGGTCGCGAAACTTTGCGCGTCGATAAAATCGAAACCTTGGCGTGCCGCATCGAAATAGGCACTTTGCCCAAGCGCAAGGTAGCCACAAGCGGCCGAACTGAGTCCGTTGACGTGACTATAAGCGTGCTTGCCGGGCAGCACATTGTCGCCGCGAGCCAGCGCGAGGAAAAAATCGTCGTACAGAAATCGGCGCGCAAGCTCAAGGTGAATTCGATCGCCCGTCAGGTGCGCGGCAAAGAATTGATTTTCCGGCAGCGTGTAGCTTTCATCCCAGGCGTGCTGGCTGAAGTCCTGGCCGGGTTGCGCATGCTCGTTGCGCGGCATCGCGTGCGGCGGCAGATAGGGAATGGCCGCCTGCGTGGCCCTGCTTAAGGTGGCGACGGCACTGTCGTCGTGTGCATAAAGCTTAGCATCGATCAGCCCGCCGGCCAGTTTATCGTAGATATACGCCGGAAAGCGATTGTCGCGGTAGAACTTGCCGTCGGTGTCGACGGTGTCCGCGAAGCGGCGCACCAGGCGCTGCACCTTGGCGCGCGTGGGCTCATCGCCGCTCGCCGCGTAATAACGAGCGAGTGCACAAATCCACTGACCGAATGTCGCACCGGGCGCAAATGCATACGTGTCGTACCAGCCGCCGAGATCAGTGCCGGGCGCGGGCAAGCCGGCGCGCTGGCGAAACGGGCGCAGCAGCGAGTCCTCATCGAGACTCATCACCAATTGATGATTTTCCTGCGCTTGGGCGTAGACCGGCCCGGGTTCGAACTTTACTTGGGCGTAGCGAAGTTCTTCGAGCGGCGCCGGCGCGTCTACGCCCAGTGCGCGCCGCGCACCGGCAGCGCCGATCGCGCCTCCGCAGAACAGCAGCGCGCCGGCTTTGAGCATTTCCCGCCGACCGCGCTCGAAACTGCTGCCCATCACGCGCCTCCGCGGTGCTCTTTAAATCGCCCATCCGGCGCGATATTCGCGAGTCAGATATTGATTCGCCTCCGGGACATTGGTGATCTGTCCGCGCTCACCGTCATACAGGATCTTCTTGCCTTGGCCCGCGCGCAGCGCGACCAGACCCAACAGCATGGTCTCGGTGAGCTGCGCCGCATACTCGATGGGGGAACTCGACTTCGCCTCGCCGCGGATCGCCTTGATCCAGTTGAGCTCATGACTCCATGTGATGCGCGGGATGCTCTTAGGTACAGCCGCCGCTTCCTCTATGAGCGCCTGCGGATACAGCCGCGGATTGGCGCCGTAGGTGTTGTGCAAGAGAATGCCTTTCTCGCCGACGAAAATCACGCCGCCCTCGCTCGCCAGGAGAACCTCATCCGGCAGAGCGTCCGGGCGGGGCGGATAGATGCCACCGTCGTACCACGAAAGCTTCACGGGTGGCTGCGAACCGCGCGCTGCAAATTGATAGTGCACGGAGGTTGATACCGGATACGACACCGGTATGCGCTGCACGCGGTTGGGTGGGGTGGTGGGATCGGTGTTGGCCGCAGGTGTGGTGCCCCACTGGGTCGAGGTTGCCTCGATGCTGGAAGGGTAGGTCAGGCCTAATGCCCAGAAAGGATGGTCGATGAGATGAGCACCCATGTCACCCAGCGCGCCACAGCCGAAATCAAGCCAGCCGCGCCAGTTGAAGGGATGGTAGACCGGGTGATAGGGAACATTTTCCGCAATGGGACCCAGATACATGTTCCAGTCGAGTCCCGGCGGCGGTGAGCCACCGCTGCCCATGGCGGCGGCGAGCACATCCTGCACATGACGGAACGTCCAAAGATTGCCGAAACCACCGGGTATGTCGGACGGTGTCATGCCGGTCGGGCGCGGCAGGCCTTGCGGCCAGTAAACCACCGGCCGATTGGTCCAGACGTGCACCTCGTGTACCGGGCCCAAGATGCCCGCACCGATCCATTCGTTGATGAGGCGAGCACCCTCGCTCGAATGACCTTGATTCCCCATCTGGGTCATCAGCTTCGGTTTGCTAAGCGCCTGCTCGCGAAGAACGCGCGCCTCGTGCACCGTGGCCACCAGCGGCTTTTGCACATAGACGTGTTTGCCGGCATCCATTGCCGCCTTGGCGATCACCGCGTGCAAATGGTCGGGCGTTGCCACCAAGACGCCATCAATACTCTTGTCTTTCGCGAGCATTTCGCGAAAGTCGCCGTAGCGCTTCGCCTTGACGAACTGCTCCTGCAGCCTCAGGCCCTCGGGCCGCGGGTTGCCTTGCGCATCGGTCAACAGGCTCTTCACCCGACTTTCGCTGTAGGCGAAGTCGACATCGCAGACAGCGCCAATATGGTCGGTTTGCGCCACCCGCAGCGCGTTTTGCGATCCCATTGAGCCGAATCCGACGACGGCGATATTCGCGGTGTCGCTGGGCGCGCGCCGGCCGCGCCCCAGTACGCGGCTCGGAAGGATCAGTGGCGCACCCGCGACCACCATGGCACCGAGCGTTGCCTTGCCGGCGCCCGCGACGAACTCGCGGCGAGTCAGGTCTTTCTTGGTCGACATCAGAACGCTCCTTGACGCAATTGCATGGGGCAGCAACCAGGAAGAATACTAGAGTCAGCAGCCTGCCAGTGTAGCGCGAGCAAACAGCCGCAGGTACGCGAGTGTTTTGACTTCAAGTCGCGAACCCACCACGATAGCGATCGTTTTGGGGAGGTGCTCATGAGTCCTGCTCTATCGAAATACCGTGGGTTGGCCGGTGTCGGGCTGTGGCTGGCGCTGGCGCCGGCCACATGGCCGCAGCAGCCGCAAACGCGGCCACAGCCGCCGCCGGTCGTCGCCGCGGCGATTCCTGAAGCTCCTCAAGTCCTGTTCCAGGATTTATACAGTGCGGTGCAAAGTGCTCAGCTGTTTGCCGACAGCAAAACCTTTGCCGATGCCATTCCCAAGTTCGCGCCCGAGGAAGTCTTAACGCGCTATCGTGAGGCCAAACCGGTCTCGCCGCAGGCGCTGAAAAGCTTCGTCGCGGCTAATTTTTCGATGCCGGGTGATGCCGCGACGCCCGTCGATGCCGCACCCGCGGCCGCGAAGTCCGCCAATGAGCGCGCCTCCATTACCGGCCATATCGACTCCCTGTGGGATCAGCTGACGCGTTCCACCAAAACCGCGCCGCGCTATTCCTCGTTGTTGTCGCTGCCCGAACCCTACGTCGTGCCGGGCGGGCGTTTCCGCGAAATGTACTATTGGGATTCGTACTTCACGATGCTTGGGTTCGCCGAGAGCGGCCGACAGGACCTGGTCGAGCACATGGTGCGCAACTTCGCCTATTTGATCGATACCTATGGGCACGTGCCGAACGGCACGCGCAGCTATTACTTGAGCCGCTCGCAGCCGCCGCTTTTCTACGCCATGGTCGGATTGCTGGACCCTAAGGATCCCGCGGTCTCCTACGCGCGCTACCTGCCGGAGCTGCGTCGTGAGCACGCTTTCTGGATGGAAGGGGAGGCGGGACTGAAGCCTGGTATCGCGCATCGCCGCGTCGTCGCCATGCCCGACGGCGCCGTTCTCAACCGGCACTGGGACGACGCAGACACGCCGCGCGATGAATCCTATCGCGAAGACGCGGAACTCGCGCGCAGCAGCGGGCGCAATGCGCCGCAACTTTATCGCGACTTGCGTGCCGCGGCCGAAAGCGGCTGGGATTTCGGCTCGCGCTGGTTCGCCGATGGCAAGAGTCTCGCGACCATCAATACCACCGAGATCATTCCGATTGACCTCAACAGCTTGTTATTCGGCCTCGAACAGGCGATCAAGGCCGGGTGCGCGCGCGCCAAAGATACAGCCTGCGTCGGCGAGTTCACGCAGCGCGCGGCGGCGCGGCGCAAGGCGGTGAATCGCTATTTGTGGGATGCGGCCGACGGCGTATATCGCGATTATGGCTGGGTGAAACAGACGCAGGTGCCGCGAGTCTCCGCGGCGACCGTCTATCCGCTCTTTGTCGCGATGGCGGACAAACCGCAGGCTGCCGCCGTGGCACGAGTGATCTCGCGCGATTTGCTGAAAGCCGGCGGCATTGTCGCCAGCCCGCTGACCACCGGTCAGCAATGGGATGCTCCCAACGGTTGGCCGCCCTTGCAATGGATGGGTATCTCGGGTTTACGTCAATATTCTATTTTACCGCTGGCCGAGACCATCGCCTGTCGCTGGATGGTCGGGGTCAATCGCGTGTACGCCGAGAACGGCAAGCTGGTGGAGAAATACGATGTCGTGGCCACCGGGCGCCCGGGCGGCGGCGGTGAGTATCCAAATCAGGACGGCTTCGGCTGGACCAACGGCGTGATGCGCAAACTCATGGCGCTGTATCCTGCCGATGCGGCGCGCACCGCGCCTGATCAGTGTCTGGCGCCTGCCGCTTAGCGCTGCGATCTGTTTCCTTGATTTAACGATAACGCAAGCCTATCAGCCGATAACTTTTGTTTATTATGGGCCGGCGGAATCGATTGGACACATATATCAGCTGACACCATACTGAAGACCCCCATGCAGCGGAGTTGATCAGTGACCAGTCCGGTGATCCCCATGGCACGCGCGGGTGCCACAAAACAACGAAAACGCCAAGCCCCAAAGGGCCGGCCGGTGATCCCCCAGGCGCTCGCCGAAGTTGAGGCATTGATAGGCCCGGCGCCCTGGCGACACGATCTATTGATCGAATACTTGCATCGGATCAATGACCGCTACCATCAGTTGGGCTCGCCCCACATGGCTGCCTTGGCGAGATTATTGGGACTGGCCCAAACGGAAGTGTATGAGGTCGCCACCTTTTATCATCACTTTGACGTGGTGAAGGAGAACCCCGATGGCTCGCTGCCGGCACCGGCAGCGTTGACGGTCCGGGTGTGCGATGGCTTGAGTTGCGAAATGGCCGGCGCAAAACAACTGCTGGAGAAGCTACCCGCGCTGCTCGGGCGCAAGGTGCGCGTGATCCCGGCTCCCTGCGTCGGGCGCTGTGAACAAGCACCGGTTGCCGTGGTTCATCAGAAACCCGTCCTGGGCGCTACCCTGGAGACGGTGAGAAGCGAAGTTCAAGCGGGAAATTTATACGATAGCCCCAGCGGCTACATCGATTTCCAGGCGTACTCAGGGCAGGGGGGGTACTCGCTGCTGCGCGATTGCGTCGAGCATCGACGCGACCTCGAGAGCGTCTTGAAGACCATGGAAGATTCCGGCCTACGGGGCCTCGGCGGCGCAGGCTTTCCGACGGGCCGCAAGTGGCGCATCGTGCGCGGCGAAGCGGCGCCGCGCTTGATGGCCGTGAACATCGATGAGGGCGAGCCGGGCACCTTCAAAGATCGCGTCTACCTCGAGCGCGATCCCCATCGTTTCCTCGAAGGCATGCTGATTGCCGCATGGGCCGTCGGTATTTCCGCAATCTACATCTATTTGCGCGATGAGTATCACGGCTGCCGCGCATTGCTCGAGGCGGAGCTTGCCAAGCTTCAGGACAATCCGCCGGTGCCGCTGCCGAAGATCGAATTGCGCCGCGGTGCGGGCGCCTACATCTGCGGCGAAGAGTCGGCGATGATCGAATCGATCGAAGGCAAGCGCGGCATGCCGCGCTTGCGGCCGCCCTATGTGGCACAAGTAGGACTGTTCGGGCGCCCAACGCTGGAACATAACTTCGAGACGCTTTTCTGGGTGCGAGAACTGCTCGAGCGAGGCGCGTCTTGGTTTGCCTCGCAGGGGCGCAATGGCCGCAAGGGCCTGCGCAGCTTTTCGGTTTCGGGCCGCGTGAGGAATCCTGGCGTGAAACTGGCGCCCGCCGGTATTACGGCGCGCCAATTGATCGACGAGTTTTGCGGCGGCATGCAGCCGGGACACATTTTTTACGGTTACCTGCCGGGCGGTGCGTCCGGCGGCATTTTGCCCGCATCCATGGGCGATATCCCGCTCGACTTTGACACCTTGCAGCCCTACGGCTGTTTCATCGGTTCCGCCGCGGTGATCGTGCTCTCCTCCCAGGACACCGCCAAAGCCGCTGCGCGCAACATGATGCGGTTTTTTGAACATGAGTCCTGCGGCCAGTGCACGCCGTGCCGTGTGGGGACCGCAAAGACCAACATGCTGATTGTCGGGGACAGCTGGGATAAGCCGCTGCTCGCCGAACTCTCGCAAGTCATGCGCGATGCGTCGATCTGCGGCCTTGGGCAAGCTGCGCCGAATCCCGTCGACACCGTCATCAAATACTTTCCGAACGAATTGAGCTAAAGAGAACACCATGAACGCCGTCACTCGCGAGATGCGTGCGCACACAGACGCTGCAACTGTCACGTTCGTACTCGATGGCCGTGAAGTTACCGCTTCCGCCACGGACACCCTCCTGGAGATCGCGGATCGAGAGGGCGTCACGATACCTCGCCTTTGCTACATGCCGGGAATGGACGCGGTCGGCAACTGCCGCTCCTGCATGGTTGAAATCAAGGGCGAACGCGTGCTTGCCGCATCGTGCTGCCGATCGCCCACGGCCGGCATGCAGGTGACGACCAACAACGAGCGTGTGCTCAAGTCGCAGCAATTGGTGATCGAATTGCTGCAGTCCGATATGCCCGAAAGGGAATACACCCGCCACAACGAAGTGGATGAATGGGCGGTCAAGCTGAAAGTGGGCAAGCCTCGGTTTGCACCGCGCCCGGCCGTACAAGCGGACCTGTCGCACGCCGCGATCGCCGTGAACCTGGATGCCTGCATCCAATGCACGCGTTGCCTGCGAGCCTGCCGCGATGAGCAGGTCAATGATGTCATCGGTTTGGCCTCCCGCGGGCAGCACGCCAAGATCGTGTTCGACATGGATGACCCGATGGGCGCGTCCACGTGCGTGGGCTGCGGCGAATGCGTGCAAGCATGTCCCACCGGCGCGTTGATGCCGGCGCGCGATGTCGCGCTCACCGTCCCCGACAAGTCGGTGAAATCGCTGTGCCCGTATTGCGGCGTAGGTTGCCAGCTCACGTACCACGTCAAGGATGACAAAATTCTGTATGTCGAAGGACGCGACGGTCCTGCAAATCATTCGCGCCTATGCGTCAAGGGCCGGTACGGATTCGACTATGCGCGCCACCCCCAGCGTCTCACGGTCCCGCTCATCCGGCGCGCCGACGCCCCGCCGAAGTCCGGTGAGTTCGTCATGGACCCGGACAATGTCATGCAGGTATTTCGCGAGGCAACTTGGGAAGAAGCCATTGCCTTAGGCGGCGGCACGCTGCGCAAGCTGCGCGATACCCACGGCCCGAAGTCCCTCGCGGGCTTCGGCTCCGCCAAGGGCAGCAACGAAGAAGCCTACTTGTTTCAGAAGCTGGTGCGGCTCGGATTTGGCAGCAACAACGTCGATCACTGCACGCGCCTGTGCCACGCCTCGAGCGTCGCGGCGCTGCTGGAAGGAATCGGCTCGGGTTCGGTGAGCAATCCCGTCATGGATGTCACGCAAGCGTCGGTGGTGATTCTGATCGGCGCGAACCCAACGGTAAACCATCCCGTGGCGGCAACTTTCCTCAAGAACGCCATGCGCAACGGCACCAAGCTCATCGTCATGGATCCGCGGCGCAGTGAATTGGCGCGTACCGCGTATCGCTTTCTGCAATTCAAGGCCGACACCGATGTGGCGCTGCTGAATGCGATGATGCACGTCATCGTCGAGGAGAATCTGGTCGATGCCAAATTCATTGCCGATCGCACCTTAGGCTATGCGGAATTGGTCAAGAACGTTCAGGGCTACAGTCCGGAATTGATGGAGCCGATTTGCGGCATATCTGCGGACACGATTCGCGAGGTCGCGAGGCTGTATGCAACCAGTCCCGGTTCGATGATTCTGTGGGGAATGGGCATCAGCCAGCATATCCATGGCACCGACAATGCGCGCTGTCTCATCGCGCTGGCATTGATGACGGGACAGATCGGCAGGCCGGGGACCGGGCTGCACCCGCTGCGCGGGCAGAACAATGTGCAAGGCGCTTCTGACGCCGGGCTCATCCCGATGATGTATCCGGACTATCAACGCGTCGACAATCCTAAATCGAGAGAGCGCTTCTCCAAGGCGTGGGGCGTGCCGATCGAGAAGCTGGATGACAAGCCGGGTTTGACCGTGGTCGAGGTGATCAAGGCCATCCTCGCCGGAAACGTCAAGGGCATGTATGTCATGGGTGAGAATCCCGCCATGAGCGATCCCGATGCGGATCATGCGCGCGAGGCGCTCGCCAAGCTCGACATGCTGGTGGTGCAGGATATTTTTCTGACCGAAACCGCCTATCTCGCCGATGTCATTTTGCCGGCCTCCTCTTTCGCGGAAAAGACCGGATCTTTCACCAACACGGATCGCTTCGTGCAGCTCGGGCGCCAGGCGCTCAATCCACCGGGCAAGGCGCGTCAGGATCTTGAGATCATCATCGATCTCGCGCGCCAGCTCGGCCTCTCGTGGTCCTATGGCACGGGAGAGAAGGCGGTTGCGGCGGTGTTCGATGAGATGCGGCACACCATGCCGAGCATCGGCGGCATCACCTGGGAGCGTCTGCAAGCCGAAGACAGCGTCACGTACCCGTGTGAGAACGAAGGCGATCCCGGGGACTCCGTGGTGTTCATCGACTCCTTTCCGACACCCACGGGCAAGGCACGATTCGTGCCCGCCGACATCATTCCTGCCGACGAGCGGCCGGACAATGACTATCCCATGGTGCTGATCACCGGCCGCCAGCTCGAGCACTGGCATACCGGCAGCATGACGCGACGCTCCGGGGTGCTGGATTCCATCGAGCCGGATCCGGTGGCACTCCTGCATCCGGTCGATATGGCGAGCCTGGGCGCAAAGCCCGGCGATCTCATTACCATCGACTCGCGCCGCGGCACGGTCAGCTTGTACGCGCGTGCCGATGAGAGTTCGCCGCATGGGGCGGTGTTCGTGCCCTTTTGCTACTACGAAGCGGCGATCAACAAGCTCACCAACTCGGCATTGGATCCCTTTGGCAAGATTCCTGAGTTCAAATACTGTGCAGTGCGCGTGACTTTGGGCGGGACTCCACCCGTCCAGGCGAGCTATGGCGGCGGCCAGATTCTCGAGCCGGCGATGGCAGGCGAGGATTGAATCCAGGCAATACTCAGATACGCTGCTACGGCGCGGGGTCTTGCAGCTGCGCGAGTTCCTCGAGCGTGTTGGCGTTTGCAAACGCCGCAGCGTCGTTGAATATGACTTGGGCGCTGTGATGTCTTGCGGCAAACAGGCCGGTCTTGCGCTCGCCGCTGCTGACAAAGGCATGCAGGCTGTCACGCAGCGAGGCGCGCATGAGGCAAAAGACCGGTTGTGCTCGAAGCCCGCCGTCCGCGAGCGTGTACGCGGTTGCCATATCGCCCTCGATCCGCTCGAGACCTTCCGCGAGGCGGGCGACCAGATCCGACGGAAAGTTCGGCGTGTCGCACGGCACCGTCACCAGGTACGGTGTGTTGCAATTCGCAAGACCGGCGAGCATTCCGGCCAGCGGTCCTGGATAGTCCATGATCTGGTCCGGCCAGACAGGAACACCCATCGCCTGATACACGCCAAGGTTGCGATTGGCGTTGAGCATCAACGTCCCCACCTCGGGGCGCAACCGTTCGAGCGCGTGCAACGCGAGGGGAACACCTAAATGCGTCTGCAATCCCTTGTCGATGCCGCCCATACGGGAGCCGCGGCCACCCGCGAGGATGAGTCCGGTAATTTCATTTTTGTGAATGATCATCTGCGCGCGCTGCCTGCCATCATCCTAGCGCTTGCCGGCGGAGGCTGCCATCGCGACTCATAAGATCGAAGCATTCGAGGTACAGCCGGAGGCGCGTCTGATGCGGCCGATCGCCAATGCCCCGCGGCTGACGGCGAGCTCCTGCGAACCGGTGCGCGAAATCGACATCGTTGACGAGCTCGGGGTGCGCCGTGCGATTTATATCCCGGCCGAACGTGCGCTGACCGTGCTTGTCGATGATCGCGAACTCGTCACGCTCATGACCTTGGGAGCCTCGCCGGAACTCTTGGTGCTGGGATTCTTGTGCAACCAGCGGCTGATCAAGAATGCCGCGGCCGTTGAATCCATCTCGGTCGACTGGCCGACGAGCGCGGCAATCGTCAAGAGCCGGCCTGCACCGGGAGAGACTGCCGCAGCGTTGCCGCGGATCGTCGCCAGCGGCAGCGGTCAAGGATCGATTGTCGCCGGCTTGATGTCGCAGCTCGACACGATACGGCTGCCGGCAGTGGCGGAGGCGCGCATCCGGCAGAGTACTTTGCGCCGCGTGCTGGAGATCATGCGGCAGCATGACGCCATCCATCGTCACGCAAGATCGGTTCACAGCTGCGCGCTGTTTCAGGGTGACCATTTGCTCGTGTCGGTTGAGGATGTCGGGCGGCACAATGCGCTCGATACCGTCAGCGGCTGGATGGTCCTGCACGGCACCGACGGCGGCGATAAGATCCTGTTCACCACGGGCCGGCTCACCGGCGAGATGGTCATCAAGGCAGCGCTGAGCGGCGTGCCGATCGTCGTGTCGCGCAACGGCGTCTCCACCATGGGCTACGATCTGGCGAAGAAATTCGGGATGGCCCTGTT